>CALXIP010000034.1 GCA_944388395.1 uncultured Ruthenibacterium sp. | reverse complement strand
GATGTAATGCAGCAAAAAGAGAGGCTGAAAAGCCGGGGTGACATAAGAAAACGGCGGTGAAGCCCCGGAATTTTGACGCATGAAATGCAAAGAGCGGTCCTGCAAGCAATTTGCTTGCAGGACCGCTTTTTGGCTCTTTCTCTCAAAATTTTGGGGCGCAACTGCTTGCACCGGGAAGGCGTCCCTTTTGATGCGGATGCAAGGAGAAACGCCGAAGGGGCTGCGGGCGCGGCAACAATGCGCCCGCTCCGCTTCGCGGACCGCCCGGCCGGTTGCGGACCAGCCCTGGTCCCCATTTTCCCGCCTTGCGAGAAAAACCCGGCACCCTTTGTGGTTGTCGAGGCGGTTTGACGACGCAGCCGCGCAAAAGGGGCACCTGCCCGGCGTCGTTTCCTTATGGAACCCCGGCCAAAGCCCCCTTCTTTTTTATACTCTCATTTCAATGCTGCTGCCGCGGGTGGTTTTGCGCACCACCAGCTGTTTGTCGATGCGCTCGCGCAGTTCGGCCACATGGGAGATAATGCCTACCAGACGGCGGCTCTCGGTCAGACCCTGCAGCGCTTCCAGCGCTTTTTCCATGGACTGAGCGTCCAGCGTGCCGAAGCCTTCGTCAATGAACATAGCGTCGATCTGCACGCCGCCGGCATAGCTTTGGATCACGTCCGAAAGGCCCAGCGCCAAACACAGCGCCGCCTTGAAGGACTCGCCTCCGGACAGGCTCCGCACACTGCGCACTTTCCCGGTATAATTGTCCAGCACGTCCAGATCCAGCGTGCTCTGGCCCCGGCCCTCGGCCCGGTTGTGGCACAACAGCTCGAACTGGCCGTCGGTCATGCGGGAAAAGCGCCGGTTGGCCGCCGCCACCGCATTTTCAAAGTGCGCGGTCAGCACGTACTGTTCAAACTGTTTGCGTCCCAGGCCGCCGGTCAGTGTTCCGTTGGCCGTGCGGTTCAGTTTCTGGATCACCGCGGCCCGGTGCTGGGTCGCCGCGTTCTCTTCCAGAATCTTTTTCAGCTGCTTTTCCGCCTCGCGGTTCATGGAAAGCCGCGTGTGCACGGTTTGCCGGACCGCTCCGTTCTCCTGCCGCTGACTGCGAAGCTGTGCCAGGGCGTTCTCCAGCCCGGCCTCATCCGCCGGAGTGCGGCCTTCCAGCTGCCGGTCCAGACTGCTCTGCTCGGCGGCGCAGGCGTCCCGCTGCCGCTGCTCTTCTTCCAGCTGTTTTTTCCGGGTGCGGATCGCCGCTTCTTCCACCCGGTGCGCACGGTACTGCTGCTCGGTGTCAAACCCGGCTTTTTCCAGTGCCTGTTCAAAGGCCTTCCGCGCCCGAAGCTCCGCGGTGCGGGCGTCAGAAGCCTGCCGCGCATAGTCTTGGCACAGCGTTTCGGTGCTCTGCAGCTGTGCGGTGTATTCCTGCCAGCGGCTTTGAGCCTGCCGGAAAGCCTGCTCCAGCCGGCGGCTTTGGGCGGTGGCCCCGGCCAGCGCAGCCTCGGCTTCCTCCCGGGTGCCGCTGGTCAGGCGTGCCGCCAGCTCCTGTCTGCGGGCGCGCAGGGCGGCCAGCTCCTGCTGTTCCCGGGCTGCCTGCTCATCGGCCTGGCGCAGGGCTGCCTCTGCCTGCTGGCGGCGCTGCTGCAGCCGGGGAAGTGTCTTCACGGCTTCATCGCACCGTTTTTTTGTTTCAACAGCCTGTGCCAGCGCCTGCTGCAAGCGGACGTCCGTCTGCTCCAGCTGAGCGCTTTTGTTTTTCAGAAGTGTTCGTGCGCCCGCCCCGTCTTCCGGTTGCGCGCCGCACAGAGCGGCCACGTCTGCAAAGCACTGCTCCCGGGCGCTCTCAAATTTCTGGGCTGCGCGCCCGCTGTCCGCGGAAGCCTGCTGCACCTGTGCCCGCTGCTGCTCCAGCATCTGCTGTTCCCGGCGCAGCTGCTCTTCGTCCGGTGCGTTTGCCGGGCGCGGGGCAGGGCAGGGATGGTGGATGCTGCCACAAACGGGGCAGGGCACGTCCTGTTCCAGCCGGGCGGCCAGAACCCCGGCCTGGCTGTCCCAAAACTGCCGCTCCAGACGTTCGTAGGCCTGACGGCGCTCCTGATACATCCGGTGGACTGTTTGATAGGCTGCCTGTTTTTCATCGGCCTCCTGCCGAAGCGCCTTGCATTGCAGCAGCGCACGGTTCAGCTTCTGCAATTGCTGTTTTTCTTCTTCTGCCGTTCGGCAGGCCTGCTCTGCATTGGCCAGCGCTGCGGCCGCCTCACCGGCGGCGCCTGCCTGCCGGGTCACCCGGTCGATCTCCGCGGCCAGTTCCTGTTGTTCCTGCTCCTGCTGCTTGCGCCGGGCAGACTGCTGCCGGGCGGCGGCTTCCAGTTCTTCACAGCGCCGGGCCGCCTGCTCTGCCTCCCGGTACAGCGGCAGTGTCTCTGTCAGGCGGGCGATCTGCGCCGCCAGCGGGACCAGGTCTTCCTTTTGTTTCTGGGCATCGGCCCAGGCAGCCTCCTGCTGCTGCCGCTGCTCCAGCAGATTTTGGCGCAGGGAAGACTGCTGCGCGCTTTTCCCTGCCCAGTTTTCCGCATCCGCCCGGGCCTGATTCCACCGCTCTTCAGCGGGGACAACGGTGCCGGCTGCGCTCTCCCACAAAGCCAGCTCTTTCTTTTTGCGATCAAATTCCTCCTGCCGGGCAGAAAACTGCGCCTGCTGTTCCGCAAGCTGTTCCCGGCGTCGAAACAGCCGGTTTGTCTGCCGCGCCTGTTCCAGAAGGGCGGCTTGCTGCTCCGCCTGGTGCGCCTGCTGCTCGTCCAGCCGGTCCAGCCGGCGCACCAGCGCGCTGTCGGCACGGGTCATGCGCCCGGCCAGCTCCAGCACCTCCGCGCCCCGGTAAATACAGCCCTCATCCTTCAAAAGCTCCGCCAGCGCCGCTGCATTTTCTTCGGTGTCCGGGCGCAGCGCCTGAAACTGACGGCGCAGCAGTTCGTTTCCCTGCTCCGTTTCCCGATTGCACTGGGCGGCCAGTTCCTTGAGCCGGTCCTGGGCGCGCCGATACACACCGGTGCTGAAAATCTGCCGCAGAATTTTACTGCGCTCCTCACCGGCGGTATTCAACAGGGCTACAAACTCGCCCTGGGCGATCATGGCGATCTGGCGGAACTGATCCGCGTCAATGCCCAGCAGCTCATTCACCGCCCGGTTCACATCCCGCACCTTGTCCAGCACAGGCTGGCCCGGCGCATAAAATTCCGCGGTGGCGGCGTGCTGGGTCATGCCTTCGCCCCGGGTCTTGGGCCGCTGATATTCCGGTGTGCGGCGAATGCGGTACTCCTTGTTCCGGTGCTCGAACACCAGCTCCACATAGGTTTCATCGCCCGGGGCGGCATAGTCACTGCGCACGGTCTCCACGCCGCGGACCCGGCCGCTGAGCTTGCCGAACAGGGCATAGCACACCGCGTCAAACAGCGTGGTCTTGCCTGCGCCGGTATCGCCGGCCACCAGCACAAGACCGCTGTGCCCGAATTTTTCCAAATCCAGTTCTTCTTTTCCCGCGTAGGGGCCAAAGGCGCACAGGGAAAGGCGCATCGGTCTCATTCCCGCACCTCCTCAAATACCTGTTTCATCACCGCGGTCTCCTCGTCGGACAGATCGCTGCCGTGCACCTGGCGGTAAAAATCGCCGAACAACTCCAGCGGCGTTTTGTGCAGCATCTCCTGGGCGCGGTCCGAAGCGTCGGTTTGCCCGTGCCGGGCGGAAAACTCCAGCTTCACCAGATTGGGGTAGACCGCCCGCACCCGGGCCGCCGCGTCGATCAGGGGTGTTTCGTCGGTGAGCACCACATGCAGATAATCTTCCGACGGCTGCGCGCCGGACAGGATCTGTTCCAGCGTTCCCTTCACCCTGCGCACGTCCCGCAGAAAGTGAAGGGGAATTTTTTCCACATCCACCTGTCCTTTTTCGCCCAGTTCCACCAGCAGAACGCCCTTTTCGCCCCGGGCCTCGTCCACGGAATACTTGAAGGGAGCGCCGCAGTACCGAATGGTGTCCCGGCCCACGCGCTGGGCGCTGTGCACATGTCCCAGCGCCACATAGTCAAAGCCGTCGAACACGGACGCATCCACGTTGTCCAGCGTGCCGAGGCTCAGCGTCTCGGACTCGCACCGCTGCGTATCCCAGCCCACAGCCGTTACAAACTGATGTGCAATCAGCACATTGCGCTGCGAAAAATCCGGGTTGGCTTTTTTCAGGACCACCGCCACGGCATCGGTGTAGCTTTCAATGGATTCTTCCGGATAAAAACGCCGCACGGACGCGGGTTTTAAAAAAGGCATGGCCCAGATGGTCACGGGGCCAAAATCGTCCCGGCACGGATAGCGCACCAATTGGCCATCGAACACGCAGGCAAGATGCACGCCTTTTTCGTCCAGAAGCCGGTCCGCAAAGCCCAGACGCTCTGCGCTGTCGTGGTTTCCGCTGATGACGTACACGGGGATGGATGCCTGGCTCAGCCTGGTCAGAAACTCGTCAAACATCCGCACCGCACCCACGGTGGGAACGCTGCGGTCGTACACGTCGCCGGCAATCAGCACCGCGTCCACACGTTTTTCCACAGCGATGTTGAAAATTTCATTTAAAAGATAGTTCTGATCCTCTTCCAGATCCGCTTCCCGCAGTCTGCGGCCCAGATGCAGATCGGACAGATGCAAACATTTCATATCGTTTCTCCTGTTTCGGGGGCGCTTTCGGTTCAGCGCCCATATAGAATCATGTTACCGCAAAAACATCCCACACGCAAGTTACGGCTCTTTTAGCGCCTGAAAACAGCGTGCATGCGGTAGGCAACCCTCCTTTTTGCGGGCGAGAGACTCTTCGTCCAAGGGGCGGATGAACTGCAAGTGCGGCTTTGTACTCTGGAAATTGCCCCTGCCAAAATAGGGTATTCGGAAATGATTCCATTACAAAATACTGATTAAAAAGCCTACGCCGCCTGAATGTCGGGCGGCGTAGGCTAAGTTATTCAGAAAAAGATGATATCACTTCTTTTCCTTTTCCTCCAGTTCTTTGAAAAACTCTTTTGCGGTGATCCACCAATAGCGGTATCCTGTGGATTTTGGGGTGACCAGAATGCAGAACAGCATATTGGCATAAAGCAGTACCAGAAGAAAGAGCTGACTGTGCACCATCTGCTCTTCTCCCTGCCAGGTTTGTCCAAAACGCTGCACCGTGCAGCACACCAGCACTTCGCCGGCCACGGTCAAAGCCAGAAGAGAGCCGCCCAGGACATTGCGGAGAGCTTTGCTTTTGAAAAAAGCCGTTTTTTCCGGCCAAAGCAGTTTTTTCAGAACAAAACCGCCGGTGAGCGCGCCGGCCAGAAGATTCATGGCAATGGTTTTTTGAACTGCATGGGCTTCCCGCCCGTAATAAGGCAAATTCATCTCGCGCACCCAATTGCCGTTTTCCTGATGCTCCAAAATGCAGGCGACGCCTCTGTTATAAGCCATCCGAACAGTGACCCCCACCATCTCGCCCTCCAGAATGTTGAGGTTCCGAATATCATATCCCTTGGTCTCGTCTCCCACCTGGATCATCGCGGCGCCTTTGCCACGATATCCATCGTACCAGCCCACAATGGTCCCTTCGCAAACAGGCCAGCGGCCTGTGATTTTATTGGGCAGGTCATCACAGATCAAATAGATTCCCCCATAGAGACACATGAGATTCACAAAGACCGCCAGGGAAACCAAAAGGGGAAACAGAAAAGTTTGAAAGCGTTTGATTTCGAATTCGCTCTCTTTTTCCATCCCTTTTCGGGCATATTTGCGCACCCGTTCTTTTGTAAGCTTGCACGCCAGAAAATAAGAAAAGAACAGATCACAGCAGGTCGTAATCCACACGTAAATGGTTGACATTGCCATCCTGCTCACCTCGAACAAAATGATCCCCGGTTCAGAATTCCGGGCAATCCCTGTCTTTATTTTATTCGTTTGTGCCTTGCTGTTTCAAGGGGAAGTTTTTGCAAAGTGCCCCAGAGCACACCCCTTTTACCAAGGAGTTGACGGTTCGTTTTTGGGTGATAAACTAGAAGGAAGCCAGAACACCCCTACACACCGGCCGGATCCAACACGTTTTGCCTTCCGCATAAATGTGGATATGTCTGGTTTCTTTGAAAATGGTTCGAATGACTTCTTCACGGTGGTTGTTCTGTTTTTGCATTGGAGGGCTGCTGAATGACGAAAGCTGAGATTCTTGCCTGCAAAGACGTTCATACAATTTGGTCTGTCATGCAGGAAATTTCGGAGTTTCAAGCGGATAGGGATGTGTGGAATCACATAACAAGTTTGACTTGGGAGAAAGAAAAAGAACGAATAAAAAATTTTTTCGAATTAGATGAAGATGAAATCGACCCGATGATTCACATCGACTACCAAAAGAAAGGCTGATTGTATTACAAAGCACTATCGCTCCGCGCAAGGAGAGCGCAGAAAAAGAAAAAGCTCAGTCGAAAGACTGAGCTTTTTTGGTGACCCGACCGGGAATCGAACCCGGGTTACCGCCGTGAAAGGGCGATGTCTTGACCGCTTGACCATCGGGCC
>CALXIP010000033.1 GCA_944388395.1 uncultured Ruthenibacterium sp. | reverse complement strand
AATCAGCGGGATCAGGTTGTCGTACACCTGCCAGAACGCGCAGATGGACAGAAAGGCGAGGCCCACAAGGGTGGTGCGTTTGTAATTCAGTTTCATAAGATGCCCCCTTTGCTTGATTGCCCTTATTGTACCACAGGTCGGGCCGCTTCGTCCCGTGTTTTGACGTATTTTTTACACCCGGTGAAAAAAGACGGTCACTTTTCAGCGGACGCGCGGTCCGAAAGCGCCTTCAGAATGAATCCGCCCATGACCGCAATGGGCAGAGAAACAGCAAACGAAACGGGTTCCAGATATGCGCCGATCACCCCGGCGATCAGCGTGCAAATAACGGCGAGCGCAATCATGGTTCTCTCACTCCTGTCATATTGAAAAGATATAAAAAAGAGCGGCTTTGCCTGGCAAAGCCGCTCTTTCAAAACGATGTCAGATCTCCTCGGTCTCGGCCGCATCTTCCACCGCATCATCCTGCGGCTCCTCGTGGCTGAAATCCTCGCTGAACAAAAGCTGTTCGTACTCGTCCAGCTCGGCCTCGCGGCGGCGCAGATAGACGAACGCAGCGGCCAAAGCACCCGCTACAGCGGACAGAAACGCGACGATGGCGATCAGGGTCGATTTCTTCATGGTGAAAACATCCTCCTCTTTTTGCGGGCGAAGCGCACGGCCCGCCTTGTGTGTCATGTGTTTTGCGGCGGCCGCGATCTTGCCCGCGCCGTACACGGTATGTGCGATCTTGCCCCAGGAACTCATTGACAAGCACTCCTTTCGACCGGCCGTCTGTTTTCTTCATTATACTTTCTTTGCAAAGGGATTACAAGCACTTTTTCAGCACGTCCCGGTAGACCCGGAACGCGCCGGGCACGGCGTAAACGCTCTCCAGCTGGTCCTTTTGCGCCCACACGAACCCCGCGGGGGCCGGGCAGGGCGCCACAGGCACCCGGTACCCGGTCATATGCCACTCCAGGTGCGAAAACACATGTTTGGCCTTGGGCAGCGGCTGAGGCTCGCCAGGCGCGAGACCCATTGCTTTTAGCGCGGCGCACACGGCGGCTTCGTCCAGGCTTCCCTCCAGCATCACCGGCTGCCAAAGCCCGGCCAGAAGGCCTTTCGCCGGGCGCTGGCACAGCAGGACCGCGCTTTGTGCCGTGGCCAGCACCACGGTGTAATCCACCGCGCGCCGGGGTTTGGCCTGCGCTTTTACGGGCAGCTGCTGCGCACAGCCCGCCGCCCGGGCCCGGCACAGCCCGGCCAGAGGACACGCGTCGCACAGCGGCGGTCCGCCGGGAACGCACACCAGTGCGCCCAGTTCCATCAGCGCCTGGTTGTAGTCGCCGGGCCGGTCCGGCGGCTGCATGGCCTGCACGGCCTGCGTCAGGCGGGTGCGCACCGCCGGGGTGGTCACGTCGCCTTCGTCCAGCAGCAGCCGGCTGGCCACGCGGAGCACGTTGCCATCCACCGCAGGCACCCGCTTGCCAAAGCTGATGGACGCGATGGCGCCTGCCGTGTACGGTCCGATGCCGGGCAGCTTCTGCAGCAAAGCCGGGTCATCGGGCAGCTGGCCGCCGTACTGTTCCACAAGGATCTGCGCGGCTTTCTGCAGGTTTCGCGCCCGGCTGTAATAGCCCAGCCCCTCCCACAGCTTGGTCAGGCGTTCGGGCGGGCAGGCCGCCAGGTCCGCCACCGTGGGCAATTCTTCCATAAATCGTTCAAAATAGGGCAGCGCCGCGGCAACCCGCGTCTGCTGCAGCATGATCTCGCTGACCCACACCCGGTAAGGCGTGGACACCGTGCGGAAGGGAAGCACCCGTTTTTCCGCGTCGTACCAGGCCAGCAGGGCCGGGGCGATGTTTTCCATGTCAGAGGCTCCCTCCTTCGCGCGCGGCCAGCCAGCAGGCTACGCCGTCCTGTGTGTTGGCGCCGATCACGCCGTCGGCAGCCTTTTTTACCGCCGCGGCAGCGTTCGCCACGGCATAGCGTTCATCCGCTGCGGCAAACAGCGGCAGATCGTTCACATTGTCGCCAAAAGCCACCACCCGCCGGGCGCCGGTCAGGCGCCGCAGGTCCTGCACGCCCGCGCCTTTGTCGCACCCTTCGGGAAAGACCTCGGCGGTCACACCCCGGCCGTATTCGTCGGCGTAGCACAGGCAGTGCGTGCCGGGCAGGCGCTGCAGCGCCTCCACCAGGGGCCGGTCCGGACAGGGCAGGCAGAACAGGGTCAGAAGACAGCGGGCCGCCAGCGGGATCTGCCCATAGTGTTCCACCTGCACGAACTGCTTATGCGGCGAGCCGCTGCGCTGGGCGATGAAGCTGCGGGCGTAATCGCAGGTGGGGGCGCGGTGAAACACCACCAGCCGGCCGTCCAGCACGCAGTACACCAGCGCGTCCCGCCCGGCGCGGTCCAGCAGGGCCAGCAGCGCGCTGCGGCTTTCGGCGGACAGGCTGCGGGTGGCCAGCGGCCGCCCGGTGCCCAGATCGTACACCAGCGCGCCGGACATCATCACCGCGGGCAGGTGCAGGCCCAGCGGGCGCACCAGGTCCAAAGCGGTGGCAGGGGTGCGGGCGGTGGCGATGGTCAGCGCCAGCCCCCGGTCCACCAGCGGACGGAGAAGCGCCGCCGTGGAGGAACTGACCCGGCCCTGGGCATTCAGCAGCGTGCCGTCCAGATCCGTGACGTACAGTGTGGTCAAAAAAACGCCTCCCGTGGAAAGAATGACCTCATTGTACCACAAAAAAAGGGGGACGAAAAGCGCCTTGCTCCGCACAAAAGGATGTGCTACCATGAAAGGCGGAAGAGAGGGAAGGGGACATGAAGATCTTTGTGTGCGAACCGCTGGACCCCGCGGCGCTGGCACTGCTGCGGCAGCGTGCGGAGGTGACGGACGACCCGGCGCAGCTGGGGACCGTGGACGCGGTGATAACCCGCAATTTTGCGGTTGACCGCGCTTTTTTTGAAAAATGCCCCCGCCTGCGCGCAGTGGGCGTCCACGGGCGCGGGCTGGACGGAGTGGATCTGACCCAGGCGCGCCGGCGGGGCG
Source organism: uncultured Ruthenibacterium sp. (assembly GCA_944388395.1). Taxonomy (GTDB): domain Bacteria; phylum Bacillota; class Clostridia; order Oscillospirales; family Ruminococcaceae; genus Ruthenibacterium; species Ruthenibacterium komagatae. The sequence goes on along the minus strand of CALXIP010000033.1, from coordinate 14,406 downwards.
TGCGGGTGGTGTATGCGCCCCATGAAAATGTGGAGAGCGTGGCCGAACACATTGCGGCGCTGCTGCTGGCTTTGGCCCGGCGCGTTCCCCGGGCGGACCGGATGGCCCGGGCGGGCGCGGCCCGGCCCGGAGATGCGTCGCTGTGCGGCGTGGAGCTGCGGGGCAGGACGTTGGGCCTGGTGGGCGCGGGCGAGATCGGCTGCCGGGCAGGCGAGATTTTGCGGGACGGGTTCGGCATGCGCCTGCGGGTGTGGTCGCCGTCCATGACGGACAGCCGCGCCCGGGCCCTGGGCATGGAGCGGAGCGGCAGCCTGCGGGAACTGTTCGGTGAGTGCGATGCGGTGACCGTGGGCGTGCCGCTGAACGACGGCACCCGGAACCTGATCGGACCGGACATTCTGGCGGCGGCAAAACCGGGCCTGCTGCTGGTGAATACCAGCCGGGGCGGCGTGGTGGATGAGGCGGCGCTGCTTCGGGCGCTGACGGAAGGACCTTTGGGCGGCGCGGCCTGCGATGTGTTTCGCCGGGAGCCGCCGGGCCCGGAAAACCCGCTGCTGGGGCTGGAAAATTTCATCGCCACGCCGCACATTGCCGCCACCACCCGGGAGGCACTGCGGCGCACCGGGCTGTGCGTGGCCCGGCAGGTGCTGGCTGTGCTGGACGGAAAACCGGCGGAATACGAGGTGTGACAAAAAAACGAGGAAGGCCTGTCGCCTTCCTCGTTTTTTTATTCTTCCAGCAGTTTGCGCGCCAGTTCCCGGGCGCTTTCCGGGGTCATGTGGGGGTGCAGCACCCCGTCCGCCAGCACATTGGGGGACGTGCGGCACTGCTTCAGGCAGTTCTGGGTGCACAGCAGCACCCGTCCGTTTTCGCTGACCCCGTCCGATCCCGGCCGCAGCACTTCGCACAGAACCCGATAGACCTCGGCACCCTGCCGGGCTCCGCAGCGCGCGCCGCTGCAGGCCGTGATCCGGTGGCTCCACGCCGCGCTTTTCAGGGTGGAGAACCGGCGCACCAGGCTGGTCAGGACCACGGGTTTCTCTCCCACGGCCCGGGCTGCCTGAGCGGCCACTCCGTCGGGCACGCAGCCCAGCACGTCCTGAATTTCCCGCAGCATGGCCACCAGGTTTTCCTGCCGGCGGGGGTCCGGCAGAGCAGCGTAATAGTCAAAAATTTCCGAAAGCTGTTCTTCGTTCATGGAATCTCCTTTTTTCATTCAGTATGCCCCGCGGGCGGCGTAGCAATACCGGCAGCCGCCCCGGCAGCTGCCGTAAAAGCCGATGTCCACGCTGGGGGCGCACCGGCACAGAGGGCGCTGGCTTCGGTCGCGCCCCGCGGGGGGCAGCCCCAGCCGGGCCGGGTCCACGCAGGCGCCGGGCGTCACGCCCAGATCGGAAAAATCTCCGTCCTGAGCGCAGGTCACCAGCCGGATGCCCTCGCGCCTGGCACAGGCGGCAAAACAGGCCATGGCCTCGCGCCGCAGCTGCGAAGTCTCGTGCTGCGCGCCCAGCTGCGTCATGCTTCGCTCCATCACCGGGTACCAGTCCAGAAAACTGACGGTACAGGTGTCCGTGTAAGGCCCCAGCAGACCGGCCAGCCGGTCAAACCAGCGGCGGTGGTAGTCCAGCGTGTACACCGGGCTGAAAAACACCGGGTCATACCGCCACACCACGCGCCGGCGGCCCACCTGCCGGGACAGCTGCCGGAACAGCGGCACCAGCACCTCGCCTTTGGGCGGAATGCCCGGCTCCACGTCCCGGCCGTAAGAAGTCAGTGTAAATTGAAAATAAAAGGGCACGTCGCCCAGCTGGTCCAGCCGGTCCAGCATGGGGGCCGGGTTCTTGGTCCAGAACACAAAGCCCGCCACGTCCCGCTGCGCCAGCGAAACAAACCGGGACCCGCCCGGCCCCTGCACCATGGCCCAGCCCTGCTCCAGACAGCGGAAAAACCAGTCCGCGTGAAAGGCCGGCACGTCGGTGCGGCGGCTGACGCTGACGATGGACGGGGTCATTGCTCGCCGGGCAGATCGTCCAGATGCCGCCGGGCGTGCTCCAGAATGCAGCGGAACGTCTCTTCGCTGAGATCGTGCTCGATCTTGCAGGCGTCCGCAGAGGCGGTCTCTTCGCTGACGCCCAGCGTCATAAAGAACCGGGTCAGCAGGCGATGCCGCTGGTACACCCGCTGCGCCACCTGGGCGCCCTGCTCCGTCAGGGTGATGTAGCCGTCCTTATCCATGGTGATGTGCCCGCTCTCCCGCAGCTTATTCATGGCCACGCTGAGGCTGGGCTTGGAGTATCCGGTCTGGTTCACAATATCGATGGAGCGCACCATGCCCAGACGCTCCTTCAGCATCAGGATGGTCTCCAGATAGTCCTCAGCCGATTCGTGCAGTATCAAAAACATTCGCTCCCTTCTGTATGTTTCCACCTTAACACAGCACCGCCGTTTTGGCAAGGCAAAAAAGGGGATTGACAAACGCGGTTAGTTGGAGTAAACTTGATGCGAAAAGAAGGTTAGTCGTGTCTAACGAAGAGAGGAGGAGGCGGATTGATGCCTTTGACGATGGCAAACCCCGGGCAGACCGTAGTCATCCGGAAAATCACGGGCAGGGATGAGGTGCGCCAGCACCTGGCCGAACTGGGTTTTGTGGTGGACAGCTGTGTGACGGTGGTCAGCGTGCTGGGGGGAAATCTGATCTGTCAGGTAAAAGACAGCCGGATCGCTCTGGACAGGACGCTGGCCAACCGCGTGATGATTTGATGGGAGGACGGAACATGAAGACGTTGAAGGATGCGAAAGTGGGCGACATCGTGACCGTGCGGCGGCTGCACGGCGAGGGTCCGGTGAAGCGCCGCATCATGGATATGGGCATCACCAAAGGCGTGCAGCTGCACGTGCGCAAGGTGGCTCCCTTGGGCGACCCCATGGAGCTGAATGTGCGCGGGTATGAACTGAGCGTGCGCAAGGCCGACGCCCAGATGATCGAGCTGGAGTAAGCGTTTTGATGCCTGAGGGTTAGCTAAAACTAACCGCAAAGAGTTTCGGAGGAGTGAATGAAATGAGCATTACCATCGCACTTGCCGGCAACCCCAACTGCGGCAAGACCACTTTGTTCAACGCCCTGACGGGCTCCAGCCAGTACGTGGGAAACTGGCCCGGTGTGACCGTGGAAAAGAAGGAAGGGCGGCTGAAGGGCCACAAGGACGTGGTCATTCAGGACCTGCCGGGCATTTATTCCCTCAGCCCCTACACGCTGGAGGAAGTGGTGGCCCGCAGCTATCTGGTGCAGGAAAAGCCGGACGTGATTTTAAACATCGTGGACGGGACCAACATTGAGCGAAATCTCTATCTGACCACGCAGCTGATCGAGCTGGGCATCCCCGTGGTGGTGGCTGTGAACATGATCGATCTGGTGCGCAAAAACGGCGATTCCATCGACATTCAAAAACTGGGCGCGGAGCTGGGCTGCCGGGTGGTGCAGCTGAGCGCGCTGAAGGGCGAGGGCAGCATGGCCGCGGCCGAGTGCGCGGTGGAGGCGGCCCGCGCGGGCGCCGCAGCCGAGGCGCCCCACGTGTTCACCGGCAGCGTAGAGCATGCCATCGCCCACATCGAAGAATCTCTGACCGGTCAAATCAGCGAAAGAAATATACGCTGGTACGCAATTAAATTGTTCGAGCGGGACGAAAAAGTGCTGGAAGAGCGCAAGCTGGACGCGGCGCTGGCCGACCACATCGAACAGCACATTCAGGACTGCGAAAAAGAGATGGACGACGATGCGGAGAGCATCATCACCAACCAGCGTTACGCTTACATCAGCAAGGTGATGGACCGCTGCGTGAAGAAGCGGTCCGCGGCCCACAGCCTCAGCGTTTCGGACAAGATCGACCGGGTGGTGACCAACCGCATTGCGGCGCTGCCCATTTTTGTGGGGGTCATGGCGGCGGTGTACTGGATCGCCATGGGGCCGTTCGGCACCTTTTTGACCGACTGGACCAACGACGTATTCGCGGCCGAATGGCTGCAGGGCAACGCCTCCGCTCTGCTGACGGGCTGGGGTGTGGCCGACTGGCTCACGGGTCTTGTGGCCGACGGCATCATCGCCGGTGTGGGCGCGGTGCTGGGCTTTGTGCCCCAGATGCTGGTGCTGTTTTTGATGCTCAGCCTGTTGGAAGACGTGGGCTACATGGCCCGCATCGCCTTCATTCTGGACCGGGTGTTCCGCAAATTCGGCCTGTCGGGCAAAAGCTTTATTCCCATGCTCATCGGCTCCGGCTGCGGCGTGCCGGGCGTCATGGCGTCCCGCACCATTGAGAATGACCGCGACCGCAAAATGACCGTTATGACCACCTGCTTTGTGCCCTGCGGCGCGAAAATGCCCATCATCGGCCTGTTTGCCGGCGCGCTGTTCGGCGGCAGCAGTCTGGTGGCCATCAGCGCCTATTTCATCGGCGTGGCGGCCATCGTCATCAGCGGCGTGATTTTGAAAAAGACCCGGGCCTTCGCGGGCGAACCGGCTCCCTTTGTGATGGAGCTGCCCGCCTACCACATGCCCAGCGCCCGCAACGTGCTGCACGCCACCTGGGAGCGCGGCTGGAGCTTTATCAAGCGGGCCGGCACCGTGATCCTGGCGTCCTCTGTGATTTTGTGGTTTTTGCAGGGCTTCGGCTTTGTGGACGGCGCCTTCACCATGGTGGAGGACAACAACAACAGCCTGCTGGCCGCGGTGGGCAGCGTGGTGGCCCCCATTTTCGCGCCCCTGGGCTTCGGCAGCTGGCAGGCGTCCGTGGCTACGTTCACCGGCCTGATCGCCAAGGAGAACGTGGTTGGCACCTTCGGCGTGCTGTACGGCTTTGCCGAAGTGGCGGAAGAGGGCGATGAGATCTGGGGCAACATTGCCACGGACTTTACGCCCCTCACCGCATACAGCTACATGATCTTCAACCTGCTGTGCGCGCCGTGCTTTGCGGCGATGGGCGCCATCAAGCGGGAGATGAACAACGGCAAGTGGACGCTGGCGGCCATCGGCTACATGTGCGGCTTTGCGTACGCCGCATCCCTGCTGGTGTACCAGCTGGGCGGTCTTGCTCTGGGGCAGGTGCCCTTCGGCGCGGGTACAGTGGCGGCCATCGCGGTACTGGCGGCGCTGGTCTACCTGCTGGTGCGTCCCAACAAATACAACGCAGATTATCGGAAATCGGCCCTCTCCATCCGCGCGGCGGAGAAGGCCTGAGAGGAGGCAACTCATGAACGCACAAACTGTGCTTCTGGCCGCGGCGATCTTTGCAGTTGTGGCGGCCATCCTTGTGACAGAAGTCCGCAGGCGCAAAAAGGGCGGCTGCTCGGGCTGCTCCGGCTGCTCGGGTTCCTGCGGGTGCCATTCGAAAAAATGAACCGGGGCCGGGCCGTACTTCACGGCCCGGCCGGCGTGTTTCGGAAGGAGTGTGGGCCATGACGGAATGGCTGGGACCGGCGTGTGCGCTGTGCCTGTGTCTGGCGGCGCTGCGGGTGCGGCGTACGATTCGCCGGGAACGTGGGGCGCCGCGCCTGAGCTATCTGGCGGTGGCGCAGGTGTCAGGCCTGCGCGGCCGCGCCGGGCGGGTGGAGCAGGCGCTGAACCGGCCCGGAGAATGCCGGGCCGTGGCCGACCCGGTGCGCGGCACGGTGCGGGTGTACTGCCGCCGCCCGCCCGACGGCCGGGAGATCCGCCGGGTGCTGACGGAGCAGGGCTGTTCCGTGCACGCCCTGACGGGCGTTTGAAAGGAGGAACGACCATGCCGCTTTCCGCTGCCGGAGGCGATTATCTGGAGGCGCTGCTGAGCCTGACCGAGACAAAGCAGCCGGTTTACGCCGTGGACCTTGCCCGGCGCCTGGGCGTCAGCCGTGCCAGCGTCAGCCGGGCGGTGGCCGGGCTGTGCAAAAACGGGTATGTGGTGCGCACGGGCAAAGTGCTGTGCCTGAGTGGTCCCGGGCGCGAGGCGGCCCTGCTGGTACGGGAAAAACAGCGTTATTTTGAAGAATTATTGTGTGAGGCGGGTTTGCCTGCGGACTGTGCCCGGACCGAGGCGTACCGCGTCCGCCATGCGGTCAGCCCGGCGGCCTACGCGCAGCTGCGGGCCGTAAAAGACCGAAAAAAGTCCGCCCAAAGCAAAAATTTTGAAAAACCTGTTGACAAGGCCTGAAAGGTATGGTATCTTATAGCCATAAGGTTAGTCGAAACTAACCGACGGAGAGAAAAGCGTGAGGCAAGCCGCGCTTTTTCTTTTCCGAGTTGGTTAGCAAAAGCTAACTGAAGGGAGGCGCCGCTTTTGGACCTGTTTGAAATGCACCTGGCAAGGTACTGTGCTCCGACCCTGCTGGGGGCGAAAGCGGCCAACCTGGTCTCCCTGGACGCGCAGAAGGTTCCGGCCCTTCAGGGTACGGTGGAGGCCTACAACCGGCAGTTTGCGGCCTGCGGGCTCGCGTTCACGCTGCTGTGTGAATGCGGGCGCCGCAGTCTGCTGCTGGTCTACCGGCCGGCGCTGTTGGCCCGGCGGCTTCGGCGGGACGGCGATGTGCTGGCCCGGTTCGGGTATGCGCCCGGCGACACGCTGGACGGGCACCTGGCCCGGCTGCGGGCGCGGCTGGCGCAGGGCGGGGCGTTTCCCCATGAGATCGGCCTGTTTCTGGACTATCCGGCGGACGATGTGCTGGCCTTTGTGGAAAAAGGCGGCGCGGGGTGCAAACTGTGCGGATACTGGAAAGTATACGGCGACGTAGAGGCCGCCCGGGCACGCTTTGTATGTTATGACGCATGCCGCACCTGTGTGCTGCGCGCGGTGGAACAGGGAATCACACTGGCGCAGCTGCTGCAGGCGGCGTGAATTTCTACGGAGGCGATGACAATGAAAACAGCAGTGATCTACTGGTCCGGCACGGGCAACACCCAGGCCATGGCGCAGGCGGTGGCCGAGGGCGCGGACGCGGACCTGTTTGAAGTGAGCGAGCTTGACGCCGGTGCGGCGGCCCAGTACGGCGCGCTGGCCCTGGGGTGCCCGGCCATGGGGGCCGAGGTGCTGGAGGAGAGCGCGTTCGAGCCCTTTTTCACAGAACTGGAACCGCATCTTGCGGGAAAACCCGTGGCGCTGTTCGGCTCCTACGGATGGGGTGACGGACAGTGGATGCGTGACTGGGCCGACCGGGTGCGGGCAGCCGGCGCGCAGCTGTGTGCCGAACCGGTGACGGTGAACGAAGCGCCGCAGGACAGCGAGCTGGACGAATGCCGGGCACTGGGCCGGGCGCTGGCCGCACAATAAAACAGCCTTTCTTCTCTTTACATAGACAAACTTCCTCCATAAAAAGCCGCCTTTTCCCGCCTTTGGACGGGGTCGGAAAGGGCGGCTTTTTCCTTGCGGGAAGAATGCCGGTGTGGTAAGATGGCACCGAGGTGAGACCATGGAGTACAAGTACGTCTTTGACGCGCCCTGCAGCCTGCACGACGCCCGGGTGCGCGCGCTGGAGCGGGCGGGCGGCGATCTGTGGCTGCGGCTGGAAACGGGGTATTTCAAGTTGTCCCGGCCGGTGCGGCAGGAGGACGGCGACGTGTGCGTAAAGCAGGTGAACTGGGATTTTTCGGTGGCCTGGGTGCTGAGCCCCAGCGGCCGGCATGGCCGCTTTCAGGGCGAAAAGATGGAGCTGAGCCGGTTTGTGAGCCGGTACGGCAGCTGCCCGCTGGAGATCTTGGACGAGAGTTTCGGCTACGATCAGGTGCAGTACACAGGGTATCTGTCGCTGCCCGACCGGCTGGCGGAAGTGACGCTGAGCATCTGCCACCGGGGCCCCATCGTGTATGAGCGGCGGGAAACGGCCCCTTGACAAAACACCCCAAAACACGTATAATCGTCTTAATTTATTCAAAAAAGGAGAATGCAGGGCCACTATGGACGACGCTGACGGCGACGCCGCGCACCCGGACCGAACTGAATCGAACAAGGCATAGTCTGCCTTCCGCAGGGAAGGCGGGCTGTGCCTTTTATTGTTTTTTCAAAAGAAAGAGGAGAGAAGCAGTGGATCACATTGGAAGGCAGCTGTTGCTGCAGGCAGTTTTGATTTTTTTCAACGCGTTTTTCGCCATGACGGAGATCGCGGTCATTTCGCTGAACCCGGCCAAGCTGCGGCGAATGGCGGAGGAAGGCGACGCAAAGGCCGGGCGGCTTTTGAAAATGGTGGAGACGCCCGCGGGCTTTCTGTCCACCATTCAAATCGGCATCACGCTGGCGGGCTTTCTGGGCAGCGCTTTCGCGGCGGACAGCTTTTCCGAATACCTGGTGGACTGGGTGTATGAGGACCTGGGCTTCCGGGCGCTTTCCCCCGGCACGCTGGACGCGCTGGCGGTCATCGTCATCACCATCATTTTGTCTTATTTCACGCTGATTCTGGGCGAGCTGGTGCCCAAGCGCATCGCCATGCAGAAGCCGCTGCCGGTGGCACGCTTCACCTGCGGGGTGGTGTACGGGCTGTCGGTGGTCATGCGGCCGGTCATCTGGTTTTTGTCCGCTTCCACCAACGGCGTGCTGCGCCTTCTGCATATGAAGACCGAGGCCGAGGAGGAAGCGGTCACCGAAGAGGAGATCCGCATGATGGTGGACCTGGGCGAGGAAAAGGGCGCCATCCAGCGGGAGGAAAAAGAGTGGATCGAAAATGTGTTCGATTTCGGCGACGCCATTGCCAGTGACGCCATGACCCATGCCTCCGACGTGGAGGCGGTGTGCCTGACCGACACCGATGCGGAGATCCTGGCGCGGATCCGGAGCACCGGCCTGACCCGCTTCCCGGTGTACGGCGAGGACCTCAACAACATCGTGGGCGTTCTCAACGCCCGGGACTTTCTGCTGTGCCGCAGCACAGGGGACACAGCGCCTTTGCAGCAGCTTCTGCGCCCGGCCTATTTCGTGCCCGAGAGCATCCGCTGCACCGTGCTGTTTCAGGACCTGCAGCAGAAAAAGATCCATCTGGCGGTGGTGGTGGACGAATACGGCGAGACGGCCGGCGTCATCACCATGGAGGACCTGCTGGAGGAGATCGTGGGCAATATTTACGACGAATTTGACCCGGCCGAGCCCGAGGAGATCCAGCAGCTGGGCGAGAACCTGTGGCAGGTGTCCGGCAGCGTGAGCATGGAGGACCTGGCCGAAGCCGTGGGGCTGGAACTGCCCGACGATCTGGACTACGACACGCTGGGCGGCATGGTGTTCAGCTGCCTGCACACCATCCCCCAGGACGGCACCCCGCTGGACGTGGAGTGCCTGGGTCTGCACGTGCATGTGGACGCGGTGCAGGGCCGGCGCATCCCGCAGGCGCAGGTCTCCCGGGTGCAGACCGCAGAATAAAAAGTGCTCCGCACGCGGCCGCGTGCGGAGCACTTTATTTTTGAAAGATGTCCAGCGCGTGGCTGGTCACCCCCAGCAGGTCGGGGCGTTCGCAGGTGGCGAAGTGATAGTCCAGATACAGCCGGAAGGCCGCGTCGTCCATGCGGTCCAGCGCGTCCCGCAGCAGCAGGGCGCAGCCGTCCGACGCAACGTAGTGCAGCCGCCGGGTGGGGAAAGCCTCCATCAGCCGGTCCACGTCCTCTTTGCGCACCAGCTCAAACAAGTCCTTCGGCTGCGAGCGCGCGGCAAAGGTGCCCGGCTCCAGCAGACCGTCGCGCAGATAGGCGGCCACGTCCACATTTCCACGCAGAAAGCCCTCGTCCAGAAGGCAGCCGTCCGAGATCACATAGGCGGCAAAAATCACACCGCCGGGCCGGGTGACGCGAATGGCCTCGGCCAGCGCCTGCCGTTTGTGTTGCGGGGTGTACAGATGGTACAGCGGCCCCAGCAGCAGCGTCACATCATACCGGTCGTCGGGAAAGGCGCTCAAATCCAGCGCGTTTCCCTGCACAATGCGCACCGCTTCGCCGGGCCGGGTGTTCCGGCGGAACAGGCGGATGTTGTGCTCCACCAGCTCCACCGCGTCCACGGCAAACCCGTCCCGGGCCAGCGCATGGGAGTAGCGCCCGGTTCCCGCGCCGATCTCCAGCACGCGGCCCCCGGCGGGCAGATAGCGGCGGATGTAGCGCATGGTCGTCAGAAATTCCACCGACCCGTGGCGTGTGCACAGGCGGCTGTCCTCGTCGTAATGGGTGTAAAAATCAATCAGATACCGGTCGGTCATGTTCTTCCTCCAGTTCGCGGCGCACCCGGGCCTCCAGCATCCGCCTGACCATGGCCCGGGCGTCGGATGGTTCCAGCGTCATTTTTCCCGCGGCGGTCAGCACGGCCATGCCGTGGGCGTAGAAAAACAGGTCCAGAAACACGGCCCGGGCCTGCTGCGGCGCAAGCCCCACCGCCCGGGCAAAGTCCGCGGCGCGGTCCCCGTTGCCCGGCTCCCGGTAAAAGTCTTCCGGCCGTGTCATGTCCAGGTCCATATGGCGCACAAACAGCGCTTCGAACAGGCGCGGCTGCTGCCGGGCAAAGGCGATGTACGACAGGGGAAAGACCAGGGCGGGCTCTTCCCGCTCCCGGCGCTGCCAGGCCTGCACATAGTCCAGATAAACGGAAAAGGCATGTTCCAGAAAATCCTGCTTCAGCTGCTCCATGCCGGGATAGCAGGTGAACAGGGGCCGGGTGGAACAGCCCAGCGCAGCGGCCAGGCTGCGGGCGTTGACGGCTTCGAACCCCTCTTCACAGGTAATGCGCAGCGCAGCGTTTAAAATCAGTTCCTTTGAAATGCGGGCCCGGGGCGGCATCGGAACTCCCTCCTTCAGGTAACAGATGTTGTGTAACAATTGTTGCATATATTTCAGGTTTTGTCAAGCAGAGCAGGCGCGTTGAAATCCGGGCCAAAAGGCGGTATAATGGAACAGCACAGAGGGGAGGGGCGCATATGCCGCAGAACAGCCAGCAGGAAAAGTTTGCCGTCATCCCGGGCATGACCATGATCCGGGCCAATAAGTCGTATTCCGGTTCTCACAGCGGAATGCAGTACAAGTTTCGCCTGGCGGACGACGAATTGGAGGCCGTGGTGTGGCCCTGGCCCTGGTGCCTGGAGAAAACCGACCCGGAGGGCGTGGTATCGGCCCGGTTCGCCCTGACCGAGGAGGGAATGCGGCAGGCCGAGGACTGGGTGTGCCAGCAGTACTGGCAGGACCACCGCCGCTGGGACAAGATCCGGCAGGCGCCCATGTGGTGAGAAATTTGCAGAAAACTCTTGACGCGGGCGGCCGGAACAGGTATAATGTAGGACAGCCACTAAAAATGGCCCGTTGGTCAAGCGGTCAAGACGGCGGCCTCTCACGCCGCAAACGGGAGTTCGATTCTCCCACGGGTCACCATTTTCCCGGCACGGGTCTTTCGCCGGCAGGCGAGGGGAAAGAGGTTTCTGTGCTGGAACCTCGCTTCCAAACAGTGCGCAGCACTGTTTGGGCCACTCATCCGTCGCACGAAGCGCTCGGATTCGCGGGACGCTCAAGCAAAGCTGCGCTTTGCACTCCCACGGGTCACCATCATAATCCTCTTTAGCTCAGTCGGTAGAGCGGCGGACTGTTAATCCGTAGGTCGTTGGTTCGAGTCCAACAAGGGGAGCCAGAAAAACACCCCGAACGCACAGGCGTTCGGGGTGTTTTTTATCCGGAAAAGAGCTGCCGTCCGAAAGGGCGGCAGCTCTTTTCTGTTTCAAAGCCCGGTCAGGCCGGCTCGTTGGGATAGCAGGCCGTCACGTATTTATGCAGGGTCTGGCGCACGGCGCCCGGGCCCGCATTGAATTCGTTGAAATACTGCACGACCCGTTCTTTCAGGCCGGCCGCCTGCAGGTCCACACCCCAGATGCGAAGATCGCTGAGCGTGGGCTCCAGGTCTTCGGCGCTTACCACGGCACCTTCCGCAATGGCCTGCATGCCCGGCTGCAGTTTGTTCAGCAGCGGGTCGGAAGAGCAGGCAAAGGCGTTCCCCTGATCGTCCACGCCTTTGAGGTAGCGCAGCCACCCTGCAAAGACCAGCGGCATCAGCACCAGCGAATGGGCGGTGCCCCGCGCCAGATGCAGCTTGATGTCCTCGCCGAACCGGATGGACAGTTTTTGCGAGGTGTCGGTGGCGATGCGCTGGGGCGTATCGGGGATGAACGGATTGGGGAAGCGCTCTTTCAGCACTTCCTGCAAAAAGGCCCGCGGGTCGATGATGCCCGGGTCCACCACCACGGGCAGACCCTCGTGCGCGCTCATTTTTTCAATCAGGCCGACCAGATCCTCGTCCTTCATTTCCGCGGCGATGGACTGGTACCCCAGCAGGCAGCCGAACACGGCCAGAGATGTGTGCAGCGGGTTCAGGCAGGTGCACACCTTCATTTTTTCCACCGCGTTCACCGTCTCGCGGGAAGTGAACATGACCCCGGCTTTTTCCAGGCAGGGGCGGCCGTTGGGGAAGTCGTCCTCGATGACCAGATACTGGGGCTTTTCGGCGTTGACAAAGGGCGCGATGTAGGTGTTTTTAGAGGTGACAAAGGGCGCCATGTCCTCCCAGCCGTCCGCTTCCAGCGCGCGCTGGACGGACTCGTGGGGGCGCGGCGTGATCTTGTCGATCATGCTCCAGGGGAAGGAGAGGTGGTTCTGCACGTATTCGTAAGCGCCCTCTTCCAGATAGCCTTTTTCCTTCCAGGCGTCCAGAATTTCAAAGACGGCCAGTTTCAGCTTTTCGCCGTTGTGGGAGCAGTTGTCCATGGAGACCAGCGCCAGCGGTTTTCCGCAGGCTTTGCCGCGGGTCAGGCAATAGGAGACCAGGCGCGGCAGAAACATCGTGCAGTGCTCAGGCCCGCGCTCCAGATCATTGCGGATGGCCGGGAGAAGCTCCCGGTCCGCGCCGCGCAGGGAATAGCCCTTCTCGGTGATGGTGAAGGACACCATTTGCAGAGAGGGGTTTTTAAAAATCTCGCGCACGCGGTCTTCGTCGGTGCTCAGGGCCAGGCTTTCGGTGACGGAAGCCACCAGCTCCTTTTCCATCTTCCCGTTGGCGCACAAAGTGACAATGAGCGACAGGTTGTCAAAGGGGCGCATGCACCGGGTGATGATCTCTTCGTCGTACCCTTCGCAGCAGACGATGCCGGTTTCCGCCAGGCCCTGATTCAGCAGCGTCTGACACAGCACGGCCGGAAACGCGCGGAAAATGTTTCCGGTTCCGAAGTGCAGCCAGGCGGGCGCGGCGGCCGTCTTTTCCGTGACGCGTGCCACGTCGTACTGCGGCAGCACGTAATCCGTCAGCGCGGCGGATTGAGTGAGTGCGGTGCGGTTCAGTTTCATAACAACAGTCCTTTCGTTTTTGTATTTTCGAAGAGTGTGCGGCATTTTGGAGAGGGCCTCCCACAGGCCCAGCAGATACTGGCTGCCCAGCGAGCCGGTGCAGAACGTGATACCGTTGCAGGGGGAATCCACCAGTTTGGTCAGTTTCAAAAGGTTTTCCTTGCCGGTGATGATGCGGGGCAGGCCGAACACGCTCCAGGCGGGATCGTCCGGATGAATGGCCATCTTTACGCCGTATTTTTCGCAGGCGGGCATGATCGCCTGCAAAAAGTACTTCAGGTTCTGCCAGAGCTTTTCCTCGTCCACGTCCCGGTATTGTTCAAACAGCTCCTGAATGCGGGCCATGCGTTCCGGTTCCCAGCCGGGCAGCAGGTGACCGTCGGCCTTCTGCTCCATGGCGGCAAACATGTTTGCCGGGTCGATCTTGTCGATCTCGGCCTGGTCGTAGGCCAGGACCGTGGAGCCGTCGGGGCGGGGCTTGGCCAGGTCGGTGCGGGTCCAGTCGAAAACAGGCATGAAGTTGTAGCAGATCAGATCGATGCCGCACTCGGCCAGAATGCGGATGGTCTCGATGTAGTTTTCGATGTAGCGGTCCCGGGAGGGCAGACCGATTTTGATGTCGTCGTGGATGTTGACGCTTTCGATGCCCAAAATTTCCAGGCCCGCGCGGTTCACCTGCTCTTTCAGGCGGAGAACTTTTTCCTTTTCCCATTTTTCCCCGGGAAGGGTGTCGTATAAGGTGGTGATGACCCCGCGCACACCGGCCACCTGGCGAATTTGTGAGAGCGTGACGGTGTCAAACCCGTCGCCGAACCAGCGCAATTCCATTTTCATGCTTGTCGTCTCTTTTTTCGTCGTTTCATTCCCATCATAACCTGAAAACGGAAAAGAAACCGGCCTGTTGACGCCCTTTTTTCAAAACTTTTTGGGGTAGGGGAAAACGAAGGCGCTGCCGGGGATTCCGGGCGCCCTGCCTGACGAGAAAAGCGCCCCATGCATCCCGCGGGATGCAGGGGGCGCTTTTGCGTTTGAGGCTGAGTCGGAGGGCATGGCGCCTTCGACAGAGCTGCGCACATCGTCGCTGGGGGTCGTCACGTTGTCCT
>CALXIP010000032.1 GCA_944388395.1 uncultured Ruthenibacterium sp. | reverse complement strand
GGTTCCGTTAAGCTTCTTGATATTGTTTAATTTTCAAGGTCCTTAGCGTCCTCCCGGACAGCTCATTTATTATATCTCATTCGGTTCCGTTTGTCAAGAACTTTTTTCGATATTTTTTTGAGCCGTCGCTTCGGAGCAGCTTTCCTATTTTAGCACTCTCTTGCCCTTTTGTCAAGAACTTTTTTCGTGCTCTTTTCGGTCGGCTTTTCGCTCTCTCATGACCCGTCCGTGGGGACAGCTTTGTTATACTACCACATCCTTCCTCTCCTGTCAACTCCTTTTTTCGCCTTTTTTGAAATTTATTTTTTACTTCCTTATTTATATAGAGAGACAGATTCCAACAGGGCATTCAAGCTGCCGCTTTGCATTGCTCCTTTTGTTTCTTTATGCTATACTGTGGAAAACATCAGTGACAGGAGCAGAATCATGCAGGAAAAACACAATCTCAAATTTCGGAACAAACTGGGGTTTGTTCTGGCCTCGGTGGGCTCTGCCGTTGGCATGGGCAATATTTGGCTTTTCCCCTATCGTGTAGGCCAGTACGGCGGTGCCGCATTTTTACTGGTATATTTCTTTTTTGTTGCTTTATTCGGCTATGCAGGCCTTTCCGCCGAATTTGCCTTTGGTCGTCTGACCGGTACAGGGCCTATCGGATCATGCCAGTACGCCCTCCAGACCCGCGGCAAAAAAGGCGGCGGTCTCTTGGGCGCCATCCCTTTATTCGGATCGTTGGGTATCGCCATTGGTTATGCGGTGATTGTGGGATGGGTGCTTCGCTACTGTGCCGGCGGATTGACTGGATCCCTTTTTGATACGGATGCCGAAACCTATTTTGCGGACATGACCGGACCATTCGGAAGTCTGGGATGGCATGCGGCAGTAATTCTTCTTACCGCATTGATTCTTTTCGGCGGTGTATTAAAAGGAATTGAAAAAGCCAACCGCATTATTATGCCAGCCTTTTTCCTGCTGTTTCTGGGAGTTGCCGTCTATGTGGCTTTCCTTCCCGGAGCCGGCGCCGGATATGCCTACTTGCTGATTCCTGACTGGAGCCAGCTTTTAAACCCCGACACCTGGGTAATGGCCATGGGACAGGCATTCTTTTCTCTTTCCATCACCGGTTCCGGCATGATTATTTACGGCAGCTATCTTGGAAAGGAAGAAAACATTCCCCGTGCAGCCGCACAAACCGCCTTTCTGGATACTTGCGCCGCTTTGCTTTCCGGATTTGTGATCCTTCCCGCCGTGTTTGCGTTTGGCTTGGACCCTGCTTCGGGCCCTCCCCTGATTTTCATTACACTTCCCAAGGTCTTTGCACAGATGCCCGGCGGTCGCCTTGTTTCCATTGTCTTCTTCCTTTCGGTCATCTTCGCCGGAATCACCAGTTTGGTCAATATGTTTGAGGTGTGCGCGGAAGCGGTGATGCGGCATTTGCATCTTCCCCGAAAGGCGTCGGTCGCTCTTGTAGCACTGATTGTATACGCCGCCGGTACACTCATCGAATATGAACCTCGCCTGGGCAGCTGGATGGACGCCATTACGATTTACATTGTTCCTTTCGGCGCTGTACTCTGCGCCATTATCATCTACTGGGTTCTGGGCACAGACCGTATTTGTGCCGAGCTAAACCAGGGAAGGAGCAAGCCGCTGGGAAAAGGCTTCCGAATTACCGCCAAATACTTTTACGTCGGTTTGGCTGTACTCGTCCTGGTATGCAGCATTCTGTATAAAGGAATTGGATAAAACTCAAAATCCCCGTCCGGAGCGATTTCCGGGCGGGGATTTTTAAATATCATTTCTTCTCTTTATCTGGGCGCGCCTGTGTCAGCAGCAAATAAAACGCCATCAAAAACACAAGCAGACAGATCACAGCGGAACTGACTGTAAGCTGTTCTTCCATAAAACCCCACAGCAGACGAGCCGCCATCAGCGCTGTTCCAACCACACAACCGGTCAGACCAATGATCCAATAAACTTTTTGTTTTTTCATCGCACGATTCTTTCCTTATCTTCGTCTTTCAGCTGTTTGCGAATACTCTCAAACGTCTGTGTGCTGATCACATGTTCCATCCTGCAGGCATCTTCTGCCGCTGTTGCCGCATCCACACCGATTTGAATAAGAAAATCGCGGAGGACCGTATGGCGCTCGTACACGCCACGAGCCGCCGCTTCTCCTTCGGAAGTCAGACGCAAAAAGCCCTCCCGATCCATGGTGACCAGTCCCGCGCTTTTCAACAGTCCCACTGCGCGACTGACGCTTGGTTTGGAAAACTTCATGCGTTCCGCCACGTCAATGCTGCGCACTGCGCCCTTTTCCTGATAAAGAACCAGAATCGTCTCCAAATAGTCCTCCCGAGACTCAAACGAACGCACGACTTCTCCCTCCTTCGCGACATTTTTATCAGTGTAGCACAATTTTCCAAAAACAGCAACCGATCTTCTATCACCCTTCGAACAAATCTGTCGAAAGATATCTCTCGCCGCTGTCCGGCAGAAGGACCACGATGCGCTTTCCTTCAAAGGCAGGGCGTGCAGCCAGTTCCAAAGCCGCGCTCAGCGCCGCGCCGGAAGAAATCCCCGCCAAAATTCCTTCTTTTCGAGCCAACTGACGTGCTGCTTCATACGCCTGCTGCGTGGTTCTTGTTATCACTTCATTATAAATCTGTGTATCCAGAATATCCGGAACAAAGCCTGCACCGATTCCCTGCAGGCCATGCGCCCCGGCCTGTCCTCCGGAAAGGACCGGCGAGTCCGCCGGTTCCACCGCAACCAGATGGACCTCCGGATTTTTTTCTTTTAAGTAACGTCCCACACCCGTTATGGTACCGCCTGTGCCGACGCCCGCCACAAACGCATCCACTTTTCCGCCTGCGTCCCGCCAAATTTCCGGGCCAGTGGTGCGATAATGAGCCTCCGGGTTCGCCGGATTGACAAATTGTCCCGCCAGCATTGCGCCTGTTTGCGCGGAGATTTCCTCTGCCTTTGCAATCGCGCCCGCCATTCCCTTGGCACCTTCTGTGAGGACCAGTTCCGCGCCATAAGCCTTCATCAGCTTTTGACGTTCCACGCTCATGGTTTCCGGCATTGTGATGATTACCTTGTATCCCCGCGCTGCCGCAACGGCACACAGACCAATCCCCGTATTTCCGCTGGTCGGTTCCACAATGGTACCGCCCGGCTTCAGTTTTCCCTGTTTTTCAGCGGTATCCAGCATATAAAGCGCCACCCGGTCCTTCGCGCTTCCTGCCGGATTCTGCCCCTCTAATTTGGCAAAGAGTTCCGCCTTTATCCCGGCGCTTTCCGTCAGGCGCGCCAGCGAGATCAAAGGAGTGTGCCCAATCGCCTGTGTAATATCCGAAAAAATTCTTTCTCCCATATCGCATCCTCCTTATTCCTCATTATATCCGGCACGATCATCGGATGCAAGAGAGGGCGCAGCCGTACGGTCGCGCCCTCTTCTTCCTTTTATTCCGGCATACTGTCCACACCAGCCTGCGCCAGCATTTCCGCTGCTGCCGCCAGACTTTGCAGATCTTCAACAGCAAACTTGCTCTCTGCCAGACGACGCTTCAGCGGTTCGCTCAGCGAATTGTAGTAAACAAGCATCTCCGGTGTATAATCCTCAAAATTCTGCATGTGTGTCACCTCGTTTTTATTCTCTCACAAAACAGTTCAAATATTCACAAAAAAATTGCAAGAGCCTGAGCACAAGCGTATAATGAAGCCATGGGACCCTGAAAATGAATCAGGAAGGAGCACTTACATGAATGTAGTAATAATTGGCGGCGTGGCCGCGGGAACCAAGGCCGCCGCGAAACTGAAGCGCATGGACCAAACCATCCGTATCACCCTGCTCAGCCGGGACAAGGATATCTCCTATGCCGGCTGCGGTCTTCCCTATTATGTGGGCGGCGCCATCGAGAGCCGCGGAGAGCTGATCGTCAACACTCCGGAAAAATATACTGCCCTGACCGGCGTCACCGTACATACCGGACGGGAGGCCTTCCGGCTGGACAGTGCACAGCGGCAGATTTTCGCCAAAAATCTGGAAAACGGCGAAGAAGAGGTCTATCCTTATGACGCCTGCGTTGTCGCAACCGGCGCATCTTCCATTGTTCCCCCGCTTCCGGGCGTTCAGGCCGAGGGCGTTTTCAAAATGCGCACTCCCGATGACGCGGAACAGCTGCGCACGTATCTGACAGCCAAGCAGGCGCGGAGGGCCGTCGTGGTCGGCGGTGGTTTCATTGGTCTTGAAATCGCAGAAAATCTGTTGACGCGCGGTCTCAGCGTGACCGTTGTGGATATTGCTCCGCAGGTCATGCCCAACGTGTTGGATCCGGAAATGGCAAACTTCGCCAAAAAGCATCTGCAAAAAGCAGGCGTCCGGGTACTTACCGGAACAAAAGTGACCGAAATTCTGGCAGAAGGCAACAAAGTTACCGGCGTACTGACCAGTGCGGGCAAAATTGTGGCGGACGTTGTGGTCATGAGCGTCGGCATCCGTCCCAACACCGCATGGCTTTCTGACAGCGGCATTCAAATGGAGCGTGGGTTGATCGTGGTCGATGATCAGCTGCGCACCAACCTGCCCGATGTCTACGCTGCCGGCGATTGCGTGATCGTCAAAAACCGTCTTACCGGAGCGGCCCAATGGTCTGCAATGGGCTCTTCCGCCAACTACGAGGGACGCACTCTGGCGCAAGCCCTGGCAGGACAGGACAAGCATTATCCCGGTGTTCTCGGTACCGGTGTGGTGAAACTGCCCGGACTGAACGGCGGACGGACTGGTCTGACCGAAGAACAGGCACGTCAGGCCGGTTACGATGTGGAGACCGCTCTGGCCGTGACGGATGATAAAGCGCATTATTATCCGGGTGCCGCCTTTTTCGTCACCAAGCTGATTGCGGACAAAGCCAGCCACCGGCTGCTCGGCGTCCAGGTATTCGGGCCCGGCGCCGTGGATAAAATGATCGATATTGCAGTGACCGGAATTTCCATGGGCGCTCGCCTGGAAGACTTTGAAAATCTGGACTACGCCTATGCGCCCCCCTTCTCCACTGCCATTCATCCCTTTGTACAGGCCGTGTATGTTCTGCTGAACAAACTGACCGGCGTTCTGGAGAGCATGACGCCCGCCGAGTACGCCGCCGGCGCCGCAAAAGAGTACACCGTTGTGGATGTTGCGCCGCAGCCGTCCATTCCCGGTGCGCGCTGGGTAGATTTGGGCAAAGTGAACGGTCCCATTGAAGGACTGGCCAAGGATCAAAAACTGCTTTTGGTTTGTGCCAAGGGCAAGCGAGGCTACTTCCTGCAGAACCGTCTGAAAGCCTTTGGGTACACTCAGACAAAAGTTTTGGAAGGCGCGGTTTTCTTCAACGACGTAAAAGTGGAAGGCGCCCAGAGCACCGTATCGCCGCAGGATGTCACCCGTGTGAAAGCGCTTGGTTTCTTGCAGGACAAGCGAACTCCCGATCGTTTTAACGGTCGTGTGATCACACGAAACGGCAAAGTGAGCGCCGAAGAAAGTAAGGTCATTGCCGAGGCAGCAGAACGCTTTGGCAGCGGCGAAATCACCATGACATCCCGCCTGACACTGGAGATTCAGGGCGTTCCCTATGCAAACATTGAACCGCTGCGGGATTATCTGGCGCAAAACGGGTTGGAGACCGGCGGAACCGGTTCGAAGGTACGGCCTGTTGTATCCTGCAAGGGAACTACCTGCCAGTACGGTCTGATCGACACCTTCGCGCTTTCGGAAGAAATTCACGAACGCTTCTACCACGGATACCGGGATGTGAAGCTGCCGCATAAATTCAAAATCGCCGTGGGCGGCTGCCCCAACAACTGCGTCAAGCCCGACCTGAACGATCTGGGCGTAATCGGCCAGCGCATTCCTGAAATCGACGCTTCCAAGTGCCACGGATGTAAGGTATGCCAGGTAGAAAACGCCTGTCCCATCCACGTGGCCAAAGTCGTGGACGGAATTGTCTCCATTGACGCGGACGCCTGCAACCACTGCGGACGCTGCGTAAACAAATGCCCCTTCGACGCAATCACCCGCTATACAGGCGGATACAAAGTCTATGTGGGCGGACGCTGGGGCAAGCATGTAGCGCAGGGACGCGCGCTTGATAAGATTTTCTCCAGCAAAGAAGAGGTGCTGGATGTGATTGAAAAAGCAATTCTGCTGTTCCGCGAACAGGGAATCACGGGCGAGCGTTTTTCCGACACCATCGCGCGTCTTGGCTTTGATCAGGTACAGGCGCAATTGCTCAGCGATGAACTGCTGCAGCGCAAACAGGAAAATCTTTCTGCGCAAAAGCATCTTGTGGGAGGAGCCACCTGCTGAGCCCATAGGTTTCAAAAACAAAAAGGCGAGAGAAAAGCATTGCTTTTCTCCCGCCTTTTTCATACATGTTAAGCGCTTGGCGTCTGACCGTCACTGGATGAAGAAGATGTCGTTCCATCCTGCGAAGAAGAGGAAGACGACGCGGGCGGCGGTGTGGATTCACTGGATGTGGAAGTGGCTTCTTTCGCCACATACACCTTGACCACCGTCTCATTCATCTTTACTTTCTGGCCGACCTCCGGCTCGGTTTTTACAACGGTATAAGCCGTATATTTCCCGTCCGGATTGTCCGTCTCCACAATTTCGAACAAAATGTTATTCTCGCGCAAAAGCTGTTGTGCATCGCCTTTGCTCAAGCCCACGATGTTCGTGGGAATCGTGGCGTATTCAGGGCCTTTGCTGACGTACAGCTTGATGGTCGCCCCCGGCGAAACTTTGGTTCCAAAGGCAGGCTCCTGACGAATGACCTTTCCTTCGTCGTAATCATCACTGTACTCATATTCCGTTGTGAACAGGAATGTTTCCTTATAGGTATCGCTGTCGATGATATCCTGATAAAGGTTGCCCACAAAGTTGGGGACCGAAACTTTTTCCGCGACAGACTGAGAAGAACTGCTCTGTGCAGAGCTGCTCTGACTTTGAGATGCAGAGGCAGATGTCGAAACAGAAGAGGAAGAAGACTCTTCCCCGCCGCCCACAGCACTCAAAATCGCCCATACGCTGAGCAGGATCACCAGCAGCAGTCCACCTGCGGCAATGGCCACAAACTTCCATTGACGGCTCGTCAAATGGAACTTTGAGTCCAAGCGCGTTGGGGTGGTGATAGCCGCCAGCAAATCCGACGCAGACTGAGGCCGCTCGCTGGGATTCAGCCGCATGGCACGGCCGATTGCCGTGGAAACATACCCCGGCAGTTCCCGGTTCACACGGTGGGCCGGCAGCATATTGTCATTCATTCTGCGCAGGTTGGCTGCCAGCGGCGTATGCCCTGTCAACGCACGGTAAAACAAAGCGCCCAGGCTGTAAATATCCGTATATTTTCCGTCAAACTCTGCAACAGCATACTGCTCCGGAGCCGCATATCCATCCACAAGCTGGCTTTTCAGCTCACCGCCTGCATTGCGCAGGCCAAGTGTCGCATACCCGGACAATTTTGTCCCGGCAGGCGTGATGAATACGGTTTCGGGGCTGATTCCGCGGTGCAAAAGCCCCATGCGGTGCATGGCCTCCACGCCATATACCACCGGGCGCAGAAGCATCAGCGCTTCTTCCTGTGTCAAAGGCTCTTCCCGTGCATCCAGATAAGCCTGCAGCGTCTCGCCCTCGTCCGGTTCACGCACTGCGTAGGCGGTGTTGTTGGTCTCCACCAAATCCAGCACCGTCACAAGGCCCTCCGTCCGCCCCAGCGTAACAAGACTGCGGTACAAATCCACAAAATCCATGCGCGTGGTTTTGAACAAAACCTCTTTTCCGGCGCGCGGCACCACCGCCCCTTCGCGGGTGCGGGCGGCACACATGGTGACCGGGACATATTCCTTGATGACCACACGATGGGCATTGGTAACATCAATGGCCTGATAGGTCACGCCCTCTCCATCCACGGCGATACATGCCCCGATGGTGTAGCGGCCCGCCAAAAGGCTGTAGGCCGGCAGCGTTCCCCGGGGATTCCGGTTTTCAAATTTGGCTCCGCAGAACGGGCATTCGGCCAGCCCTTCGTCCACACAGGACATGCAGTTGTCGCATATGATCTGGTTGGGCAAAGCCGTCACCTTCCTTTCTCTATCCATTCACAAGGCAGGACACTCAGCGGTCCAAATCTTCTTCGTTTTCCAGGTTGTGCCACACGTTCTGCACGTCGTCATCGTCCTCCAGATGATCCAGCAGCAGTCCCATATTTTTAATGGCATCCGGATCGGTCAGCGCAGTGCGCGTGGACGGCACCATCGCCACGTCCGCAGAAATGAAGCTGTAGCCTTTTTCCTCCAGCGCCGCGCGCACATCACTGAACGCCGCGGGAGAAGTGGTGATCTCCGCCACATCGTCCGCCATATCGAAATCGTCTGCACCGGCGTCGAAGGCATCCTCCATCACGGTCTCCTCATCCTTGCCTTCCACGTCCAGAACGATCACGCCCTGTTCGCTGAACAAAAAGCTGACGCATCCGTTATTGCCCAGATTGCCGCCGAATTTATCAAAGTAATGACGCAGATTGCCCGCGGTGCGGTTGCGGTTGTCCGTCAGGGTCTCCACCATCATGGCGATGCCATTGGGGCCGTATCCTTCGTAGGTGATGCTTTCGTAATCGTCTTTTTCCGCGCCCTGTGCCTTTTTGATAATACGCTGAATATTGTCGTTCGGCACGTTCAGGCTTTTCGCCTTGGCAATCAGATCGCGCAGCTTACCATTCACCGCGGGGTCCGGGCCGCCGGCCTTAATGCAAACAGACATCTCGCGTCCGATCTTGGTAAAGATCTTCGCGCGCTGACCGTCTGTCTTTTCTTTCTTGCGCTTGATGTTATTCCATTTACTATGCCCTGACATAACAGGAACCCCCTAATAAATTAGTATAATCCTACCATTTTAACCAAATAAGTATACCATACAAAGAAAGCAAAATCAACTATCCCAAGTTCCGCAGGCCCTTCGGATAGTGGTTTTTAACACGTCCTGCACTGCATTTTCCCCATCCGAGCGGGAATCCGTCCACCAGCACTGCGGTCCATCCATTCCCTGCTGTTTTTGCCGCAATCTCTTCCCCCCGCAGCCAGGCGGCTGTTCTGGGGTCTGCCAGCGTCAGCTGTTCTGTATTGCGGCAAAGACTGCCGAACGCCATGGCCAGTCCATGCGCAGGAACGAACCTTCCCTTGACCACACTGCCCAGTTCCACTCCGCAGCGGACGGTACGCAGACGCCCCGCAGGAGACGCCAGTTCCGGCACAAGATACCAGCGGTCGCCATTCTGCACTGGAATGCCGGGCAGCTGTCCGAACATTTCGTCTAAAAACTGCCCGCATTCTTTGGCAGGTTTTGCCTTGTGTGAAACAGAGCGCCCGGGCTGAGGCGTTCCAGCCTTTTGCAGAAGCGCCATGAAGTGTCCCTCGCCGCCATGGCACGGGTAAATGCGCCAGCACAAAGACGCATCGAAATCCCAACCGCAGCGGCGGGCCTCTTCGCCCGGACTTCCAGCCGCAAGCCGAACCGGCAAAAGCGAGAACTCCGGGTGGCGCGAAAGAAAGCGGCCGATTTGCCCTTCATCCTCTTCCGGGGCAAAGGTGCACGTGGAATAGCACAACAGACCGCCGGGTGCCAAACAGCGCGCAGCGTGCTCTAAAATCTCCGCGCCCATTTCGGAGCACTGACGAACCAATGCCTGCGAATGTTGGCGCAGCGCCTCCTCTTCCTTCCGAAACATCCCTTCGCCGGAGCAGGGTGCATCCACCAAAACCTTGTCAAAAAACTCCGGAAACGCATCCGCCACATGTGAAGCATCCTCGTTCAACACCCAGGCGTTGAAAATTCCCATTCGTTCCAGATTGTTTTTCAGGATCTGCGCACGCGCGGCCACATACTCATTGGAAACCAAAAGTCCCTTTCCCTGCAGACGGGCACCCAGCTGACTGGATTTTCCGCCCGGTGCGGCACACAGGTCCAGAACCCGATCTCCCGGCTGAACATTCAAAAGAGCTGCCGGTGCCGCCGCACTCGCCTCCTGCACATAATAAACTCCTGCATGATGATAGGGATGCCGGCCGGGCCGCGTATTTTCTTTCAAATAAAAACTCTCCGGGCAGAAAGGTGCCGGACCTTCCAGAAAATCGGCACTGCGGGCAAATGTTTGCGCATCGGTGCGCAGCAGATTCACCGTCACCGCACGGTAAACGTGCTGGGCAGAGGCATACATCTTCTGGTATTGTTCGCCCAGCAGCTCCCGTTCCCGAGCCTCAAAATAGGAATCACTCATAAATTTTTCCTCTCGTATATTGCGCGAAAAACTTGCAGATACTATGGGTGTCAGGAGGTGAAATGACAATGGATAATCGCAGCACTCAGAACAAAACGAGCAACCGCACCAGCTCCAGCAAGACCAGCAACAAGACGACCAGTAAAACCACTGGCAAAGTTTCCGGTCGAGCTACCAGCTCCAACAGCCGCAACGCATCCAACTGCAAATAACCTTCGATCCCCTTAACAATTTGTACGCACAAAAGCGCAGCGTGTTTTCCAAAGCAAGCTCTTGGAATACACGCCGCGCTTTTCGTTTATTCCGTCTGGGCGGCCGCGTCGATTGCGTCCCACACCTTGGAAAAGAGCTCGTAAATACGCGCTTCCCGCTTCTGCAGATACAGCCAGCCGAACAGCGCTTCCAATGCAGTGGACGCCCGGTATTCCTGCGGCGTCGCATGTTTCGCCACAGTGGCTTTGCTGGCATTTTTGCCGCGCCGCACCACCGCCAGCTCTTCTTCATCCAGCAGCGGAAGAATCGCCTCCAGCCCCAGGCACTGGCCGCGGGCCGAAACGAAGCGGACCGCGTGCCGATGCAGCTGGTTCGGCACCAGCCGTGTGTATTCCACCAAACGGGCGCGCACCAGCAGTTCGAAAACTCCGTCTCCCACAAAAGCCAGAGACAAGGGAGACTGTTCCCGAATGTCGATCTTTTCACCCGGATTCGCCTCAAACAACATGCGCGCGCCCTCCTTTGTCAGAACACATAGTCAAATTGATATTCGCCAATGCAGATGGTGTCGTCCTCTTCAACACCCATTTCCACCAGCTTGGCAATCACGCCGCTATCCTGCAGCTGCCGCTGAAAATACTGCAGACTTTCGTAATCGTCCACATCGCTGCCCGCCAGAATGTCCTCCAGCCACGGCGCATCCACATTCCACACGTGCTCGTCCTCTTTGGTAACAGAGAACGCACGGGGATCTTTCAGCGCCGGGTCCGGCTTTACATATTCCGGTTCATACACCGCCACCGGCGGCAGTTCTTTCAGCCGCTCATAGACCAAGCCGGGCAGTGCATCCAACCCTTGCCGCGTTGCCGCGCTGACCGGCAGGAACAAAAGTCCCTTTTCTTCCACAAACGACCGAAAATCCTCGATCTGTTCGCTGCTGGCAATATCGCATTTATTTCCCAGCACGATCTGCGGGCGCTGGGCCAGTTCCGGCGAAAAGCGTTCCAGTTCGGTATTGATTTTTTCAAAGTCATCCTTGGGGTCGCGGCCTTCACAGCCGGACACGTCCACCACATGCAGCAGCAGGCGGCAGCGATCCACATGGCGCAGAAAATCGTGGCCCAAGCCCACACCGTCAGCCGCACCTTCAATCAAACCCGGGATATCCGCCGCCACAAAACTGGCTTCCGGCCCTACCTTGACCACACCCAGCACCGGCGACAAAGTCGTAAAATGGTAGTTTGCAATTTTGGGTTTTGCCGCGCTGATCACAGAAATCAGTGTGATTTTGCCAACATTCGGGAATCCGACCAGGCCCACGTCCGCAATCAGTTTCAATTCCAGACGAACGGTCAGTTCCTCCCCTCTTTGCCCGGGCCGGGCAAATTTGGGGATCTGCCGAGTCGGCGTGGCAAAGTGCACGTTGCCCCAGCCGCCCTTGCCACCTTTTGCAATGACAACCGGCTCGTCGCCGGAAATATCCGCAATCACAAGATTGCTCTGCGCGTCCCGAACCACAGTTCCCCGGGGAACCCGAATCACCAGATCGGGCGCATTTTTCCCGTTGCAGCGGCTTCCGCGGCCATTCTCACCCGTCTGCGCCACGTACTTGCGTTTGTAGCGAAAATCCATCAGCGTGGAAAGATTGGAATCGGCCACAAACACCACATTGCCGCCGCGGCCGCCATCGCCGCCATCCGGGCCGCCGGCCGCCACGTATTTTTCACGATGAAAGGCGACGGCACCATCGCCGCCATTGCCCGCCTTGATGTAGATTTGAGCGGTATCGATAAACATAGCGTCTCCTTTTCTGATGCGCGGCATTGCGCGCAGTGTCTCACGGTCGGTTTTAGTATTCCCCGTTCACACAAAAAAGCCGGGACAACTGCCCCGGCTTGCAAAAACAACTTATTGCTTGATGCTGACCTGCTTGCGGTCACGGCCGACGCGCTCAAAAGAAACGCGGCCATCAACCAGAGCAAACAGCGTGTCGTCGCTTCCGCGGCCCACATTCTCACCCGGATGGATGTGAGTGCCGCGCTGACGGACCAAAATATTGCCGGCGAGTACAAACTGGCCGTCGCCGCGTTTCACGCCGAGGCGCTTGGACTCGGAATCACGGCCGTTTTTGGTAGAACCTACGCCTTTTTTATGTGCCATGTTAAATACCCTCCCCTATTAACCGTTGATCTCGGTGATCTCAATCTTGGTATACGGCTGACGATGACCTTTCTTGCGCTTGGAGTCCTTTTTGGGACGATAGGTCAAAACGGTAATCTTCTTGCCTTTGCCGTTTTTCAGAACTTTGCCGGTGACTTTCGCGCCCTCCACAACCGGAGTGCCGAATTTCACGCTGCCCTCTTCGCCAACCGCCAAAACGTTGTCGAAGGTGTAAGTGCTCTCAGCCTCGGCGTTCAGCTTCTCAACGAAGATGACGTCGCCTTTTTCCACGCGGTACTGTTTACCGCCGGTAACGATCACTGCGTACATTTGTTTCCCTCATTTTCATAAGTCTCGCTGGACAAACAGGCGGCCGGCAAACGCCGACACTTCAGGAGCCCAAACCAAGCGGCTCATACACTATACCACAAACGATGCAAAAATGTCAAGCGCTGTGCCTGCTTTTTCCGAAAAAACGCAGCAGGTCTCCCGCAGCCAGAATCCAATAAGCAGGCAGACACAAAAGGAACGGCATAAAAAAGGTTGCCTGAGCCCATCCCACATGCACATAGCTGTGGGGCTTGGCCAGCACCAGCCAGGAAGCTGCCGCCAAAAAACTTAAGAACGCAAAACTCAGCTGTGCGCCGCGGCTCTGTGCACCCCGGCGCAGCGCCCACAAAACCGCCACCAGCAACAGTGCCATTGCCGCCAGTGCCAGGAAATGCCAAAGCTGCACCCGAATGCC
The DNA here is from genome assembly GCA_944388395.1 of uncultured Ruthenibacterium sp. Classification (GTDB taxonomy): domain Bacteria; phylum Bacillota; class Clostridia; order Oscillospirales; family Ruminococcaceae; genus Ruthenibacterium; species Ruthenibacterium komagatae. The sequence goes on along the minus strand of CALXIP010000032.1, from coordinate 33,032 downwards.
GCCCACCTCATACAAAGGCGTTTTCAAAACCCGGCGGAAGGTCTCCGGCAAACTTGCCTGCGAAGCCTCTTGTGAATACTCATAGGCTTCCGAGGCTTTTCCAAACAGGCGAACTGCCACCGGTTCCATAAACCTCTTCCATGCAGCTGCAAATCCGCCGTCCAGCCGCGCCAGCACACAGAGTTTATACACTACCGATGCGCCAAAGGCCGCCAATGCGCCCACGGTCGGCGGAACTGCTGTGCGCCAAAAGCGCCGCGCGCCGTCCGGTTCTGCCCAAAGCTGCACCAAAACCGGCACCATCAGGCAGATGCACACATCCGAAACATACTCGTACTGACACAAAAAACGGATCAGGCATGGGATAAATGCGCTCAAAAACAACCGAAGGCCGCAGTGCCGGGCCGGAAGGCCCCGTCGCAGTGTAAAGCACATGACCGCCATGGGCAGCATCTGCACCCAGCCAAGCCAATACAGATTGGTGGCAAAGCTGAAGGTATGCGGCATGATTGCTGCCGCGCATACAGCGCTCAGAACCATCGCACCTTTTCCGAACCAGCGCGCCGCCCAGCCAAGGATCACCGTCAGCATCAGACAGTACAACACCCCGTTGACCCCATGCAAAACAGCCAGTCGCGTTTGCGGCGAAAAAGGCAGAAGACGGTCCGCCAGACCATATACAATGCCCGCCAGGCCGGGTTGTGAATCGTACGTTTCAAAGTCCTCAGAAGGAAGCGTCCCATCCTGAACATAAACATCCGTGACATACTTGCGTCCCAGGCTGTGCTCTGTCAGGGGAGATACATACCTTTGAAGGAGAATGCGCGCCGGGTCCTGCGGGTTCTGCCGGTCATAAATCATATCGCCGATCATAATTTCTTCCGAGGTAATGTCCGTTCCGGCAGCCATTTCCCGGCCGGGACCCACAAAAAAGACCGCGCCCAGCAGAACGGCAAAGATGGCCGCCAGCCAGCCGTATTTCCGCAAAAAATTCATTCCGCCTGTCCTCTCTGCCGCTTGGCAGCCTCCAGAGTATTGCGCATGAGCATCGCGCGGGTCATCAGGCCCACACCTCCGGGCACGGGCGTGATGAAAGCAGCCTTCTCGCTGGCCGCCTCAAAATCCACATCTCCGTGCAGCTTTCCATCTGCGCCGCGGTTGATTCCCACATCGATGACCACTGCGCCGGGTTTGACCATATCACCGGTGATAAACCCTTCGCGTCCCACAGCTGCCACCAAAATATCCGCCCGGCGGCAGATCTCCGCCAGATCCTGTGTACGGGAATGGCACAGCGTCACAGTGGCATTCTGCGCACACAACAACAGCGCCATGGGTTTTCCCACAATATTGGAGCGGCCCACCACAACAGCGTTCTTGCCCTCCATGGAAAGGCCCGTGCTGCGCAGCATCTCCAGACAGCCCGCAGGTGTGCAGGGCAGGAAGCAGGATTCACCGATCACCATTTTTCCCACATTCACCGGCGTAAAACCGTCTACATCTTTTTCCGGTGCAATGGCATCGATCACATTCTTTTCGCAAATATGTTTGGGAAGCGGCAGCTGTACCAAAAGTCCATTGACCGAAGGATCCTCATTGCAGGCGCGCACACGCTCCAGCAATTCCGCCTCAGTGGTCTGCTCCGGCAGCCGAATCACATCCGATTCGATCCCGCAAGCCTCGCAATCCCGCGCCTTGCCCGCCACATAGGTCATACTTGCCGGATTTTCTCCTACAATGATGACTGCCAGACGGACGGTGATCTGCTTTTGACGCAGCGCTTGTACTTCCTGCGCCACTTCCTGTTTGACACGTGCGGCCAGCTCTTTGCCGCTGATCAGCTTTGCCATCTTGTTCTCTCCCCCCTCGGATGTGCTCAGTGCCGGATACGCCGGCGGCTGGGGCGCTCGTTTTCCAGTGAGCGCAGCGCCCGCGCCGCCTCTGCATGAACATTGACCGTCTGTCGTGCAGCGCGGCGTTCCAATACCCTTGCGCGATCCGCACGGGGCTTGCGCACCGTTGCCGCTTTGGGCTGTGTTTTTTCCTCAGCAGCCGGTGCCGCTTCCGTTTCGGCGGAATCTTTCTTGCTCTCCGCCGCCTTCTCCTGTTCCACCAGCCGGTCAATGCGCTCCTTCAGTTCCTGCACACTGGGCGTCTCGTTTACGTTCCAGGTCAAAACCGCAGGACCGTCCAAACGCTTGTCCACCACCGGGTAAGTAATCATCAAAGGTTGACCCCGATGCACCTTCCGCTGCCACAGCCAGACACCTGCCGCACCGATCACGGACACAAGTGCCAGCAGCTGGCTGACGCGGATGCCGCCAACGGTCTCCAAACTGTCGGTGCGCAGTCCTTCCACGATAAAGCGCTCGGCACCGTACCAGATGATATACAGCAGGAAAATCTCGCCGTGGAATTTGCGCCGTTTCTGATACAAAAACAGCACCACAAATCCCAACAGGCACCACAGGCTTTCATACAAAAAGGTCGGATGAACCGGCAGGGATGGGTCTACGGTCACGCCCTGTGCCGCCAGCGTTGCCTGCACCGATGCAAGATAGTTCTGCGTTCCTTCGCTGTACATGCCCCAGGGCAGGGTGGTATTGGTGCCAAAGGCTTCCTGGTTGAAGAAGTTTCCCCAACGACCAAGCCCCTGCCCGATCAGAAAGCCCATGGCCGCCAGATCGAACATGGGAAGCGTGGGCACCTTGCGCCAGCGGCAAAGGAACAGCGCAGAGACAAACGCCGCCAGCACACCGCCATAAATGGCCAGACCGCCGTCACGCAGGTTGATCATATCCCACAGGCTTTCATATTCAAACGGGGCAAAAACCACATAATAAGCGCGGGCGCCCACAATGGCGCACAGCGTCGCCAGCATGACCACATCGATCATGCGGTCCGAATCAATGCCATAGCTGCGTGCCTTGGAAAAAGCGAAGGCCAATCCCAACACCAATCCCAAAGCGATGCAGATTCCGTACCAGTACACCGGCACGCCGAACACGGTAAACGCCACCCGGTTGATGGTCATGGAAAGGCCCAGCCCCGGAAAAGTTACATGGTTGATCATGAAGCAAGTTCCCCTTTCTTTTCCCCTGCGGGGCGGATGATCACGGTGGCACTGTACTCTTCCTGCAGCAAATTCTGCAGCGCGCTGTTCACGTCTTCCAGCGTAATGGCAGCCAGCGTGTCGATTTCCTCTGCGGGTGTGCGGCCACGGCTGAACGCACTGAACAGGCCTGCCGCCACATCGTCAATATTCTCCAGATCTGCAATCAGCTCACCATACAGCTGATTTTTGCACAGCGTAAACAGTTCTGCATCCACACCCTCGCTGCGCAGACGGCGAATTTCCTGCAAGAGAAGCTCCCGCACATATTCCGGGCGGCTTGTCTCACCGCCGAAGACCGTGCACAAAGCGCCGGGCACACTGAGGATTTCACCGGAAAATCCCGGGCTGACCAGATTCTCGTCATACAATTTCCGATACAGCGGCGTCATGCTTCCACAAATCAATTCGGTGAGAATGTCACAGAGGAATTCCGTCTTCAACTGATTCTCCGGCTCGGGCAACGCTTCTTTAAAGCCCACGCCCAGCAGCGGTTTGGACACCGGCATGGAGAAGGACCGCTCCTTCTCGGCCACCTGCCGGGGCTCACACACCGGAATGCGTTCCACCACACCCGTCTTCTCCGGGATAGCAGCCCGCTCCACCGCATCCAGCACCTGCTGCATGGTCACATTGCCCGCCACAGCCAACGCCATGTTTTGGGGGCGATAAAACGCATCTGCACAGGCATACAGCATTTCCGGCGTGATTTCTGCGATGCTCTCCACACTTCCGGCGATGTCTTCGCGCACCGGATGCTGCCCGTACAGGCACTGATAGACGCTGAACATCAGCCGCCAATCGGGGGAATCGTCGTACATTTTAATTTCCTGCCCGATGATTCCCTGCTCTTTGGCAATGGTCTTTTCCGTAAAATACGGGCGGGACACAAAGCTCAGCAGAATGTCCAGATTTTCCTCTGTGCGGCTGGAGGCCGAAAACAGATAACAGGTTTTATCGAAGCTGGTATACGCGTTGGCATTGGCGCCCGTTTTCGCATAAAGCGTAAAAGCGTCCCCCTCTTCGTTCTCAAACATTTTGTGCTCCAGAAAGTGCGCCACACCGGCGGGCAGATCCCAGCGCTTTCCATCCAGAACAAAGGAGCGGTCGATGCTGCCGAACTTTGTACCATACAGCGCATAAACGCCGGTAAAGCCTGGCATGGGATGCACCAGAACCGTCAGGCCGTTGGGCAGAACCGTTTTTTCAAAAGCTGTTGCCCGCTCGACCGCCTGTTTGCTGGTCTCAGACATGCGCATTCTCTCCTTTCGTCAGCGTGTAGGAAACCGAAAGCGTAAACATGCGCAACACATTCCGCACATCTTCTTCCGTCACCGCGTCCACCTGTTCCATCACCTGCTGAGGCGTGAACAGGCTTCCCCGCATGATCTCCCCAAAGTACCAGTTTTCCATTCCCTGCAGAGTATCTCCCACTGCACCCAGCTGGTTTTTCAGGCTGCGCTTTGTGTCAGCCAGCTCTTTGGCGGTGATGGGACCTTCTTTCAGGGCGTCCAGCTCCTCCAAAATAGCCTGTTTCGCCGCTTTGGCATTCTGGTGTTCCACGCCGCTGTCGATGCACAGCAAGCCGGCCATGGACGCATAAGAGGCCGCACAGTAATAGCACAGGCTGTGCTTCTCACGCACATTGACAAACAGCCGTGACGTAGCGGTTCCGCCCAGCAGAGCCACCGCCACCCGCGCCGCGCTCAGTTTTTCCGGCCGCTGGGGCTGGCCGGCCGTAAACAGCAGGCACAGTTTTCCCTGGGCGGTATCCATCGGTTCTTCAAAACTCTGCTCTGCCTGAGCCGGCTGTGCAAATGCCGCAGGCAGATCCGCGGGAGCGCGCTCGATCCCTTCCAGAGCCTTTAAAACACTCTGTTCCACCGCGCACGCATCCGCCCCCAGGGCCATCACCTCAATGCGGGCAGAGCGAAGCATCCGGAAGAATGCGCGGGTCACCGTCTCAGGTGTAAGCCCGTCTACTTCCTGTGCATAGCCGTACCGCTCCACACCTGCCGGCGCATCGCCAAAAAACTTGCGCCGCGCCTGGCGAACACAGTAAGCACGTTTCTCATTCATTTCGCTGGCGATCAGTTCCCGCAGCTGCTCTTTTTCAATGGCCACCGCCTCGGGATCAAACACACCGTCCACGAAATACGGACGAAACGCCGTTCCCAATGCCAGCGCAGCATATTCTTCACTGAGCTTTTCCCCATTGAGGGCAAACTCATCCTTGATGCCGCCCACAGCCACCGTCAGCACGCGGCTTCCGCTGTTTACAACACCGTCCACCGAAAGCGAGGCGCCATACAGCCGCGCCAGCTTTTTGGAAAGCAGCGTCATATCCGGACAATCTGCACAGCAGCGCTCCATCAGCAGCGGCATCAACGCCTCCGCTGTCGCCCACTGCCGGTCAGCCGGCCAGATAAAATTGATCGAAACCCGGCAGCGATGAAACTGCCCGGCGGGTAATGCCGTCAGATACACGCCGTCTGCGATTTGTTTTCTCTCCATCGTCCAAAATCCTTTGCTGTTTTGTTTCTATGATAAAAACGAAGCTGCAAGCCCGTTTTCATTCAACCTTTCCGAGATATTCTTCCAGGCACACGCCTGCATCCATGATCTTTTGCGCATCCTCGACACCCACATAGCGGTAATGCCACGGCTCAAAGCTGGTGCCCGTGATCTCCGTCTTATCCTTGGGATACCGCAGAATAAACCCGTAATCCGCAGCATTTTCATACAGCCACTGCGCTTCCGGGGTCTGCTCCAGGCTGCTGTCCAGGCTGCCGCCATATCCTACGGCCACAATGTCCGCCGCCAAACCGGTCTCGTGCTCCGAAGTGCCCGGCACATTGCGCCATTTTTTCGTTGCGGCGTACGCCTCTTCCTCAGTATAGCCCTGCGCGATGTAATCCTGCTTCATGCTTTCAAACAAAATGGTCTGGCTCTCATGGCTGCGGTATGCCGAACGAACCTGCAGATGAACGCCGTCCGCCTCGGCTGCCGCCAGCATGTCCAGCAGCGGTTTTTGAATGCGCTCGTCCACAAACTGCTCAATTCCCCGGAAGTCGTACCCTACACTGGCCAGCTCCGGAGCATATCCCTCCGGAAGAGGATTCGTCGTGTTCGCCAAAAGAAGGCTCCACAGATCCGGGTCACTGGGGCCAAGCACTTCGGGTTCTTCCACCACAGCCGAGGCCGCCTGTTCCGCCAGAGCGGAGAGAGATTCAGCCCGCTCTTCCTCACGGATCCGCTGCTGGGTGGCCATAAAAATCAAAACGCCCGCAGCACCCAGAACCACCAGAAGCATCAACCCGCTCCAAAGGGCCAGCCCTTTTTTCTTCCGGCGCTCAGCCCGCCGCACCGGTTCGCGCGTGACAGCCGGTGCCACATACTCCTGCCGGACCTGCCATGCTTCGTCTGTCTTTTCCGGCTCTAGCTGCACCCTTTTCTCCATGTTCTTCTCCTCGTTTGCACTGCGCTCTTTTCGTTCCCGCCTTTTCTCATCCTGATAGCGGGGCATCGTCTGTGCTTTTCTGCGCCGGCGCGAAAGCTCCTGTTCTCTCCGTGCAAGATGCTCTTGCCGCACCTGACGCGGGCTGGCTGCTTTTCTGGTCAAATGATTCCCCCCTGAAGATATGAAAATGCGAAAAGGCAGGCTCTGAAAAAGCCTGCCTTTTAGTATACCACAGTCAGCTGTAAATAGCCAGCGCATCAACGGAAAAATGCATCATGCACAGCTGCCACAGCGCGGTCCGCCTCTTCCTTTTTGATGATGACCGAAAGCTTGATCTCGCTGGTGGCAATCATCTGAATGTTGATGTTGTTCTCATACAGCGTCTCAAACATTTTGGACGCAACGCCCGGATGGCTCTGCATGCCGGCGCCCACAATGCTGACTTTCGCCACATCTGTGTCCACCTTGATCTCACGCCCGCCGAAACGGCTGCGGTTTTCCTCCAAAAGGCGCTGGGTCAGCGGCGCATCTTCCAGCGGAACGGTAAACAGCAGATCCTTGTTCCCGCTGCGGCCCACCGACTGCAGAATAATTCCGATGTTGATTTTGTTCTGCGCCATCAGGCTGAACACTTTAAAAGAAATACCCGGCTGATCGGGCACCTCCAGAATTGAAACAGCAGCCACCTTATCGTCCTTGGCTACGCCTTTGATCAGCATTCCTTCCACGTCCACGACCTCCTTAACAATGGTGCCCGGCACATTCGTCAAAGACGAACGCACCTCCAGATTGACAGAATATTTCTTTGCAAGCTCCACACTGCGGTTGTTGAGCACCTGTGCGCCCAGGCTCGCCAGTTCCAGCATCTCGTCAAATGTAATGGTATCCAGTTTGCGCGCATTGGGGACCACCCGCGGATCGGCGGTGTACACACCATCCACATCCGTATAAATCTGACACAGATCCGCATGCAGCGCCGCCGCGATTGCCACTGCACTGGTATCGGACCCGCCCCGTCCCAGCGTGGTGATGTCATCATACCGGTTGAGGCCCTGGAAGCCCGCTACCACAACCACACGGTTGCGTGCCAGCTCGCTTTCAATGCGCTCGGTATCCAGATCCTTGATCCGGGCACGACTGTAGGCCCGGTCCGTGTGGAATCCTGCCTGCCAGCCCGTCAGGCTGATGGCCGAACAACCGATCTCCGCCAGCGCCATGGCCAGCAGAGCAATGCTGATCTGCTCTCCTGTGGCCAGCAGCATATCCAACTCCCGCTTGGACGGATCGTGTGTGATCTCGCCCGCTTTCGCAATCAAATCATCTGTGGTATCCCCCTGCGCGGAAACAACGACCACTACGTCGTTGCCTTCGTTGTGGGTATTGGCCACAATGCGCGCCACGTTGAACAACCGGTCGCGGTTGGCCACCGAGCTGCCGCCAAATTTCTGCACAATCAAAGCCATTGCTTTCCCTCTTCCCCTCGTTTTCTGATATTCAAAGCACCCGCGCGCCCTCGTTGTCCGCATCCAGGCGGTGCAGGCTGAAAGCCGCCAGCGCCTGGTCTGCTTTTAACGCCTCGCTTGCGCGGGCAAAAAACGCATCTGCATCCTCTTTGCGCACCACAGCCAAAATGGTTGGGCCTGCGCCGCTGATGAACGTGGCCAGCGCGCCCAAGCCGTCCGCCAGTGCAAACACGTCTTCGCCGCCCTCAATCAACGGCAGACGGTACGGCTGATGCAGGCAATCCTTGGTGGCAATGGGCAAAAAGTCGTACCGCTCCTCACAGAAAGCCGTTGCCAGAAGTGCCGCGCGGGACAAATTGTACACCGCATCCACATGCGCCACACTTTTGGGCAGGGCGGCGCGCGCCTTTTCTGTCAGCAATTTGAAATTGGGCACAAACGCCGCAAATGTGATGGAACTTGCGATCGCCTTTTTCAGCGAAAAGACCCGTCCCTTATCGTAGGCAGAGACCACGAAGCCGCCCAAAAATGCGGGTGCCACATTGTCCGGATGTCCCTCGATCTTTGTGGCCAGCGTCAGCATATCCTGCTGTGCCATGGGACTGCCCAACAGTGCATTCGCCCCCAGAATTCCGGCTACGATGCACGCAGACGATGACCCCAGCCCGCGCGCCATGGGAATGGGATTCGTCTGAATGAGGCGCAGTCCCTTCAGCGAACGCCCGCACACGTCGTACACCTCTTTCACCGTGCGGTAAATCAGGTTGCCGGGCGTGGTGGGGATAGGGGTGCCGTCCGCACTCTGAATGTCCACCCCATCGAACTCCTCCATCTGGGCGGTGTTATACAGTTGAAGTGCCAGGCCGCAGGAGTCAAATCCCGCGCCGATGTTGGCGCTGGTCGCTGGGACCTTTACCGTTATCATACGCTTCACCCTCTCACAGCGTCAGCCATTTCAAAACATTTTTTACGCGCACGTCCTGCCGCGCTGCTTCTTCGCACAGTGCACGCGTCTGCGCAACAGACTTGCCGCGCAGCGTAAAAGCGGTCTCTCCGTCCGCCTCGTCCAAAATCTCCACATCGCCGAACACAGCCCGCACCGCTGCAGCGCCGCCCTCTGCCCTTACATAGCGGTCAGCCGGAGACGCGTCCTCGTAAACGCCTTCCATCGGCTCACTGTCCGTCCAAAAGAGACTCTCATGAATGGACCCGCCATTGCGCAGCGCATCCAACACATCTGCGGTCACGGCGCTGGCGGTGGGCAGTTTGCCTGCGCCCTTGCCATAGAACATCACATCGCCCAGCATGTCACCGCGCACCATCACAGCGTTGAACACATCGTCCACGCCCGCCAGCTGGCTTTCCCGGGGTACCAGCATGGGTTCCACCGCCAAAGCCGGCCCGTCTTCCGTCTGCTTGGCCCACGCAATCAGTTTGACTGCTGCATTCTGCCGTCTGGCCAAAGCAATGTCTTTGACGCTCACATCCCGAATGCCGCGCGCAGCTACATTTTGAGGATAGAAATGCCGTCCGAAAAGAATGCTGGCCAAAATGCAGATTTTTCGCTGTGCATCAATGCCGTCCACATCCGCCGACGGATCGATGGTCTCCGCATAGCCCAGGCTCTGAGCAAGCTTCAGCGCACCTTCAAAATCCATGCCCTCCCGTTCCATCTTCGTCAGCATGAAGTTGGTGGTTCCGTTGACGATTCCGCGAACTTCGCTGAGATTGTTGGCTGCCAGGCATTGATACATGGGCGTAATGACCGGCGTACCGCCGCCCACACTGGCCTCAAACAGGAAACACACGCCTTTTTCGCGGGCCAGAGCCAGCAGTTCCGCGCCATGGGTCGCAACCAGCTCCTTGTTGGAGGTGGCCACGTGACGGCCGCTTTCCAGCACTGCCTTCACGTAAGGATACGCCACTTTTGTTCCACCGATGGTCTCCACTACAGCGGTCACTTCGGGATCGTTCAAAATCGGGTCCAGCGTTTTCACAAACAGCGCCGCATCCGGATGCGAAGAAAAATCCCGGATATCACAGATATATTTCACTTCCACAGGCTGCCCTGCACGGCGGGCTGCTTTGTCCGCATTGGTACGAAGCACTTCCAGAACGCCGCTTCCCACCGTGCCAAAGCCTAAAATTGCAATTTTTGCCATCTTGCCTTTTCCTTTCTCTCACGCCCCACGGCGGATATCCACGACCGTGCGCTGCTCTTTTAAACGATGGAGCATCTGATCCAGAGACATTTGCATACCACCTGCGCGAATGGTTACGGAAACCTGCGCCGTTCCATTCTCCGGCGTGGCCTGATTGATGGTCACAATGGATGCGCCCGCTGTGGAAATTCCGGCCAGAAGCGCCTGCAGCGCCCCGGTCTCGTCCAGAAGAACCGCGTTCACCGTCAAAACTTCCTTGCCATCTTCCGCATCAAAAATGCAGTCTTTATACTTATAAAACGCACTGCGGGAAACTCTCGCCATCCGTGAAGCAATCGAAATATTTTTAGCTGCTCCGCTTGCCAGAAGTTCCTTGGCACGCAGAACACGCAAAAACACTTCCGGCAGCACATTTACGTCCACAAGCAAGAAGCGCTTTTCCATGGTACCCTCCATTCGTGCGCACATGACGCACATTTGTATTTTATGAATGTAATGCAATCATAGCATGTTCTCCTTCTAAACACAAGAATTTCTTTTCTTCGTCAATTCTTTTCGGCAATTTGTCAAAGGAGCGCGCTATGTGTGGAATTCATGCAGATAGATTGTACAGTCCACAATCACAATTGTACGCAGCAAAAGCACACTCTGTTCCATTTGCGGTAAAAAAGCGGTGCTGCATATGCGCAGCACCGCTTTTGAATGGTTTATTCTGTTGAGCCATGACCCGGGCAGGTCGTGCGTTCGTCTACTTCCGAAGCTTTGTAATAGCCGGTAGCCGTCGGGCATCCCGCTGCCGGTTTGTCTCCCGTTACGGTACAGAACGAATCTTTTACCACGGAATCCGGCATGGTCCATTCCTTATACGGATACTTGGTTTCATCCGCCTGCACGGTATCCATAATCTCACGCCAGGCGCTCGCACCCGGGTGCTTGATACGTCCCGGATTGTAACTGCTCATGGGCAGGCTCTCGTCATAGCCGAACCAGAACGCCGAGCAGTAATACGGCGTCAGGCCCACATACCAAATATCCTTGTTATCATTGGTGGTACCGGTTTTACCCACGCTCTCCATGCCTGCGTCATCCGCCATCAAGCCGCGAGCTGTACCGCCGCTGTCGTACAAAACGCCCTTCAGCAAGCGGTTCATGATATACGCGGTATCCTCGCTGATGGCCTGTACGGTGGTGATATCCTTTTTCAAAATCACGTTTCCGCGGAAGTCCTCCACCGTGGTATAGCTGTGCAGCGTGGTAAACTGACCGCCGTTTCCGTACATCATATAAGCGCCCGCCAGTTCGTATGCGGTCATACCGTAATGCATGGAACCCAGCACCAGCGGCGCGAGGTTTTTATCGTATTCCGGATCCAGCGTGGTGATTCCCAGCGTCTCGGTTGCAAAGCTGTACATCTCATCCATGCCTACCGACTGGCCAACTCTTACGGCAATGGTATTCAGTGACTGCTTGATTGCCTCATAGACCGTGACCGGCTGCCGCGTATAGGTGCCGCTGTAGTTGCTGGGCCAGGGATCCTTGTACACGGTTCCGTTGTCATCCATGTCACCGGCCTCATATACCGGCGCATCGATATACGTCATGGAGTAATCCGCCCAGCCGTACTCAATGGCCAGCGGATAGGCCGCCACGCCTTTCATGGTAGAACCTACCTGCCGGACCGAATCGATAGCGCGGTTCAGCGTACGGTCTGCAGTCTTCGCACCCAGGCCGCCGACCACAGCGCACAACTCGCCTTTGTAGTTGATGGAAACACCCGAAGCATTGGTGCGCGTCATATACGGCTCGGACCCATCGCCCGGATCGTACTCGATCTCATAGGCAGGCCAGTATTCCGCACGGTTGAACACGTCTTCCATTTCCGCCTGCAGCTCCGGCACAACGGTGGAATAGATCTTCAGGCCTTTGGTATAGAAATAATTTTCCGCAGCCTTTCTGTCCCACTCTTCTTCCGGCAGATTGTCGGGATTCTCCGCCAGCAGATCTGTAATCACTTCATCGATCAAGGCGTCGGTGAAGTAGCTGTTGTTGGTCTGTTTGGCCGCATTTTCATCGGTGGTCTTCTCCGCAAGAACCAGCGGTGCAGCCAGCGCTTCGTCCCGCTGTTCCTCGGTGATATAACCCTGCTCATACATGTTGCTGATCACCTTGTTCCGGCGGACCAGATGATCCTCCGGGTTTGTGATCGGGCTGTAGGTCGTAGGATTCTTGGTGATGGCCGCAATGGTCGCGCACTCTGCAATGGTCAGCGGCTCCTTGCCCTCGGCAATGTTGTCTTCGTCGCCCGCATGCTTATCAAAATAGCGCAGCGCACCTGCTTCCACACCGCCGATGTTACCGGTCAGGCCCAATGTATTCAGATAAGCTTCCAGGATCATGTCCTTGGAATACCGCGCGTCCAGAGACAGCGCACGGAAAATCTCACGAATTTTACGCAGATAGCCGGCCGTACCGTCACTGGCACGCTCGTCCGTGATGTTTTTCACCAACTGCTGGTTGATGGTGGAAGCGCCCTGCTGCGAACCGCGAAGCCAGACGCCCGTCACCTCATGCACGATCTCGTTGATGGCAGCGAACACCGTGCGCTTAAAGTTCACGCCTTTGTGCTCACGGAAGTCCTGGTCCTCAATGGCAATGTATGCGTTCTGCAGATTGACGGAAATATCATCCAGATCTTTCCAGATACGATTCTCGTCCGGGCTGTCAAGCGTCTGATATTCCAGCCACTCGTCCTGACCCTCTGCGTTCGTGCTCTTATAATAGATGATACTGGTATAACTCTGCGCGATGTTTTCCAAATCCAGCAGCGTATCATCGTTGGCCGTGGCCTTCACCACATACATGCTGAGCAGCACCGACGCAATGGACACCGCAATGATGCCCAGGCACATGCACACTGCAATAAAGCGTAAAAAGCCAAACCAAATCCGCTTTGCTGTGCTTTGCTTTTTCTTCTTTCTCACGGGTGCCGACGCGCCCCGCGCCCCTTGCGGGCTTCTTTTCCTGTTTTCTATGATAAGTCGCCTCCTACAAAGACTTAGCGCCACAAATTCATGTACCGTGCGGAACAAACGTCCGCACCGAACAATAGTATGGCACAGAAATGGGGTGCGCCATGCGCACGCCCTTCACAAAACACGCGCTTCGTGGAATAAAGCCATTTTACGCGCACCATACTGCCAATGAGGTGATTTTTATGCGAAGAACTCTTTGCCTGCTTTTGACAGGGCCGGCTGTTTTTCTTTTATGCATCAGCCTTTATTTCCTCGCCGTCCCCCTGATCACGCCCCAGGCCGAGGCGCGTCTGGAAGATCCGCCCTCGTATACGCTCAGTGAATACCAGGGCCAACTGGCATTGTTCCGGGACGGAGAAACCGAACCAATCGCCCGTTATGAAGCCTACACCAACCTGCTTCCGCCCGGTGACGCGGCTCTCATTCAAGCCGGCATTCCCGTTTCCACACAGGAAGAGTTGCAACGGCTTTTGGAAGACTTCGGCGTGTGATCACTTGGCGGGAACAATCTCCAGCCAGTATCCATCCGGGTCCGCAATAAAGTAGATCCCCATTCCGGGGTTTTCATAGCAGATGCAGCCCATCTGCGCATGCTTGGCATGGGCCGCCTCGTAATCGTCCACGTGGAACGCCAGATGAAACTCATTCTCCCCCAGATTGTAGGGTTCTTTGCGGTCTTTCAGCCAGGTCAGCTCCAAAAGATGCGCGGTGCGGCCATCCCCCAGATAGACCAGGGTGAACGCATCGTTTTCATGCCGGCGCACCTCCACAAGCCCCAAAGCCTCTTTGTAAAACGCCAGACTTTTTTCCAGGTCCAGCACATTCAAATTGTTATGGGCAAACGTAAACTGCATGTTTCTTCCCTTTCTTAATACGAAAAAGAACTGAATTATGTTTCACATTCCGCCGACAAAAAGCGTCATATGTAGTCTTTATTATAGCGAATGCCCCCCGCCATTGCAAGCGGCCCTGTTGTGAAATTTCGCTTTTTGATTTGTTTTTTATCTCGCTTTCTATTATAATGATATCACACTATAAAAGGCGGAGGGAAACAGTATGCAAACCCTGGAATATCCATTTGACAGTGGATTGATTTTGCAGAAAAAACGCAGTTTGAAGCGCCAGCTCGCAGCGCAGGAGGGCCTTGTTCCCAAAAAAGTTGCCATTCTCAGCGGCTCCACCATCGGCGAGATCAAAAACATTCTGGAACTGTTTTTGCTGAACGCGGGAATTCAGCCGGAATTCTACGTGGGCGGATATGCGCTGTACTACGAAAACATTTTGTTCGACGACGGCTCTCTGGCTGCGTTCCAGCCGGACATTCTCTATATTCACACATCATCCAAAAACATTGTCAATCTGCCCACCCAGGCGGACTCGCCGCAGCAGGTGGAAGAAAAGTTTTCCGCCGAGTGCGCCCGCTGGCAGACTCTGTGGAACGCCGCGGCCAAATTCGGATGCCCGGTCATTCAGAACAACTTCGAACTGCCCGGCTACCGGCTGATGGGCAGCATGGACGCCGTGGATACACACGGTCATGTCAACTTTATCAACCGGTTGAACACCATGACGGCAGAGTACGCCGCCAAGACCCCCAATTTCTATATGCATGATCTGGCATATCTGGCTGCCAGCGTGGGCCTGGACAACTGGTTCTCCCCGACGGTGTGGTACGCTTACAAATATGCGATGGACACGCAATATATCCCGGTCCTTTGCCACAGTGTTGCCAACATTATCAAAAGCCTGTTCGGCAAGAACAAGAAAAGCGTCGTTCTGGACCTGGACAACACCCTGTGGGGCGGCGTGATCGGCGATGACGGTCCCGAGGGGATCGTACTCGGCAAGGAGACGCCCGCCGGCATGGCCTATTCGGAATTCCAGCAGTATCTGAAAGAGCTTTCCCGCCTGGGTGTTCTTTTGAACGTCTGCTCCAAAAATGAAGAGGAGATGGCCAAAAAAGGCTTTGAGCGCGCTGACAGTATTTTGAAACTGGACGATTTCGTGTGCTTCAAAGCCAACTGGGAACCCAAGCACCGGAACATTGCCGCCATCGCGCAGCAGATCAACCTGTTGCCCGACAGCTTCGTGTTCATGGACGACAACCCCGCCGAGCGCGAAATTGTGCGCCGCGAGCTTCCCGGCGTGACCGTTCCGGAATTGACGGCACCCGAAATGTATATTCGCGCGCTGGACAAGGCCGGTTATTTTGAAGTGACCACCCTTTCCGCCGACGACAAAAAGCGCAACGAAATGTACAAGCAGAACGCCCAGCGCGCCGCGCTGGAGCAGAGCTTCGGCAATTACGAGGATTATTTGAAAAGCCTGGAGATGCACTGCGAAATCGGCGCCTTTGACCAGGCTCATGCCGAGCGGATCACACAGCTGATCAACAAAACCAACCAGTTCAATCTGACCACACGCCGCTACACGGCCGCCGAAGTAGAAGCCCTGATGAACGATGACCAGTACATCACCCTTTATGGACGGCTGGTGGACAAATTCGGTGACAACGGAATCGTCACCGCGCTGATCGCGCATAAAACCGCCCCGGGCGAGGCTGACATTGACCTCTGGATTATGAGCTGCCGTACCTTCAAGCGGCAGCTGGAACACGCCATGTTCGACCGCCTGGTTGCCGTGTGCGCGGAGCAGGGCATCCGCAAAATCAACGGCTTCTATTATCCCACGGCGAAAAATTTGCCCGTAAAGGATTTTTATGCTACAATCGGGTTTGAAAAAGTTGCCGAGGACGAACAGGGCAACCGCACGTTCGCTTTCACCGGATTTGACGGTTATCAGCCGCAGTGCACGGTGATGGAGACCGTACTATTGTAAAGGAGCGTTTTGAACATGGACAGCAATGCGATTTTTGAAGCAGTGCAGCAAATTTTCCGCGATAATTTTGACGACGAGGAACTGGTTCTGACCCGCGAGACCTGCGCCGACGACATTGAGGACTGGGACAGCCTGGAGCAGATCAATCTGCTGACAGCGATCGAGAAAAAGTTCGGCTTGAAGTTCGGTCTGGCCGATGTGCGCGATCTGCAGAATGTGGGCGACCTGCTGGATCTGATTGAACGCATGACCGCCTGAAAAACAAATTGACAGGCTGGCGGGTCCGCCAGCCTGCTTTTTTGCCTGGAGAACGTGGTATGAAACATTCTTTTTCTTTTCGGCTGGCCTGCCGGGATGACAAATCCTCCATTGTCCGCTTTTTGGATGAACACTGGGGAGCGCGCCATCCGCTGGTCCACCTGGACGATTTTTTTACTTATTATTATGAGGACGGCGACCGCCTGCAATTCGCCTTGTGTGAGACACAGGGGCGCATCGCTGCTCTGGCCGGCTACATCCGCGCCAATGCCTGTGAACATCCGGACATCTGGATCTCCATCTGGTGTGCGGATAAATCCGTCAGCGGCGCCGGGATGGAGCTTCTGGATGCGCTTCCCCGCCTGTGCGGCGCCCGGATGGCTGCCTGCAACAATATTCGGCCGCAGGTAGTGTCTCTGTATCGCTTTCTGGGATATGAAGCCTGCCGTCTTCCCCACTATTACCGCCTTGCGGACCGTTCTTCCTACGCGGTCGCACGCATTGCCCAAAAAACGATTCTGCCTGTGGCAGACGGCCCGGCTCTTTTGCCGGTGCAGGATGCCCGCCAGCTGGCGCAAGTCTATGTTCCCCACCCGGAGCTTCGCCCTTTCAAGGACTTGTGGTACCTGACGCGCCGCTACTTTTCCTACCCGCGGCAGCACTACGACCTGTGGCACCTGAATGGTTCTCTTCTGGCCACACGCACGGTTCCCGTCAACGGGACCACGGTGCTGCGCATTGTGGATTATGTTGGTCTGCCGGAACAGTTCCCGGAATTTGGGCCCGGCATCAATCGGCTGATGCAACAGGTCGGCGCCGAATACGCGGACTGCTATTGTGCAGGGATTTCCGCCGCACAGATGGCGTCTGCCGGGTTCTGCCAGCGGATGGAAACGGACGCCAACATTCTTCCCAACTATCTGACGCCCCCCTTGTACGAAAACACGGAGTATTATTACTCCACCACCGAAAGCGACCATTTTCTTCTGTTCAAGGCGGACGGCGACCAGGACCGTCCCAATCTGACCGTATAAAAGGAGGCTGCGTCATGCGCTTGACCGAATGTACCGAGAGCGGATATCGTCTTGCCTGCACGGAAGCAGACGCTGCGGAAAAGTTGGGGCGTCTGGAAGACCTGTGCGAAGAACTTCCTGCCCAGCAGCAGAAAATCCATGAAAAAATGGAAGCGCTGCGCAGTCAAGGCAAGGAAAAAAGCTGTCAATTTCGAGAATTGATGGTTCAAAAGTTGAACAACAGCATGCTGATTGCCACTTTAAAGGCCCACGGCCTGATGGATTGATCGAAGCAGGCAGGGCCTTTCGCCCTGCCTGCTTTCTTTTTTATCAACGAATGTGAATACAAAACAACCGCTGCATCGTCTCTTGAATAAGAGCAGTTTTCATTCGATTTTAAAAAAGGGGAACCATCCGCCATGAAACACGAAAAAGCACCTGGTACAGTCGACAGAATTTGTGCCGACTGCCATCAGGGTCTGAACAGCGAGCAGGTCGCCCAGCGCGTAAAAGCAGGGCTTTGCAATACCGCGCCTGATTCACTTTCCAAAACCACAGGACGCATCATCTGTGACAACGCGCTCACGCCATTCAACTTTTTGTTCTGCTTTTTGGCACTCTGCCTTTTTTCCGTTGGCTCTTACAGCGACATGCTATTTTTAGGTGTTATCTTTTTCAACACGCTCATCGGGATCGTACAGGAACTGCGCGTCAAGCATGAACTGGAAAAGATCTCGCTTTTGCATGTTGCCACCGTCACCGCCGTGCGGAACGGGCAGCGCATGGACCTGCCCGCGGAACAGCTGGTGCGGGATGACATTGTTTTTCTGCGGGCCGGCAACCAGGTGCCCGCGGACGCACAGGTCTGCGAGGGCGCTCCGGAAGTCAACGAAGCGCTTCTGACCGGAGAAGCTGCTTCGGTGCAAAAGCAGCTGGGCGACGACCTGATGTCCGGGAGCTTTCTTGTGGCGGGCACCTGTTTGGCGCGTCTTACCCGCGTCGGAGAAGAAGCCTATGCTGCTCACCTGGTACGCGAAGCCAAAAAGCCCACACGACACCGTTCCGAAATGATGAATTCTCTGGACAAGCTGGTCCGCTGTATCGGAATCCTGCTGGCACCTTTGGGAATCTGCATGTTTTTGAAGCAGTTCTTTTTGCTGCACACCGGAATGAACTACGCGGTCACATCCACCGTAGCCGCCGTGATCGGCATGGTTCCGGAAGGACTTTACCTTCTCACCAGTGTAGCGCTTGCACTGGGCGTACTGATTCTGGCACGCCGCCGCGTGCTTGTGCACGAATTATCCTGTATTGAAAACCTCGCCCGTGTAGACGTGGTCTGCTTCGACAAAACCGGCACGCTGACCGAAGGAGCCATGGAGGTGACCGATGTTCTTCCCGCTCCCGGGTTGAAACGCGATGAGCTGCTTCCATGGGCCGCCGCCTTTCTCCGCGCGGACGAGAGCGATAACCCCACCTCCCGCGCGCTGCGGACGTATTTGGCGAGTGATTCTGCGCCCGATTGGACGGGTGGCGAACAAATCCCCTTTTCCTCTGCACGAAAATTTTCCGCACGCCTTGCACCCGACGGCATGTGGTACGTATTGGGTGCGCCGGAGTATGTGCTCCCCCATGATGCACCGGAACTCGCCAGCCTTGAGAGCGCCCTGAGCCGCGGTCTGCGTGTACTGGCGTTTGCCCGAACGACCGAAGCGCCTGCCACGGGCAAAGTCTGCGATGCAAGCCTGCTCGGCTTTTTCTTCCTTGCAGATGCACTTCGTCCCGACGCACACGAAACGCTGGAATACTTTTATCGGCAGGGCGTGGATGTGAAAATCCTCTCCGGCGATCACGCCGCAGCCGTAGCCGACATCGCCCGGCGCGCCGGTGTGCGCAACGCCGAACGATACATCGATGCATCCACCCTTACCACGGAAGAGCAGCTTCGTGCCGCTGCGCTGGAGTACACGGTGTTCGGCCGTCTTACGCCCGGCCAAAAGCGAGTCCTGATTCACGCGCTGCAACAGGCCGGCCACAGCGTAGCCATGACCGGCGACGGCGTCAATGACGTTCTGGCGCTGAAAGATGCCGACTGCAGCATTGCCATGGCCACCGGCAGCGATGCTGCACAGCAGGTCGCGCAACTCGTTCTCTTGGATTCCAACTTTTCCGTAATGCCGCGCATCGTAGACGAAGGGCGGCGCGTCATCAACAACATTCAGCGTTCTGCCGCATTGTTTCTCATCAAAAACATTTTTTCCTTCACCATTTCGCTGGTGCTGTTGTTGGTTGCCATGCCCTATCCCTTCGTTCCCCTTCAGATCTCTGTCTTCAGCTTTTTTGTGATCGGGGCTCCCGGCTTTTTGCTCACCTTTGAACCCTGTTACGAAAAAGTTCACGGTCGCTTCCTTCGCACGGTACTTTTGCGCGCACTGCCCGGCGGGCTGACCTGTGCAACCTGCATTCTGGCCGCCATGGCAGCGTCCGCCTGGCTGAACCTGACTACCGAACAGCTTTCTTCCCTTTGCACGCTGGTCATTGCCTATGCCGGTCTTCTTGCTTTGGGAACTGTGTGCCGGCCTTTCACTCCTCTGCGTGCCACCGTATTGGGACTGATGTGCGCAGGCTATTCGCTGGCAATTGTTTTGTTCGGCCCCTGGACAGGCCTTGTGCCTCTGCCCGCTGCTGCCCTGGGCATTCTGGCCGGACTGTTTGCACTGGCCTCCTTTCTGTTTTGGCTGCTGTGCCGTTTGTGTACCTTGTTCACCAGACAGCGGCCGCGCTGCCCCGCATAAGCGAAAAACCGCTTCGGCAAAAGCCGAAGCGGTTTTCTTTATGCATCGCTGTTCTGTGTACTTTTCATTTTGTACAAATTGAACTGCTCCTCCCGAAGCGTTTCCCGTTCCACAGACAGCCCATAATGCTCACTCAGATAAATTTCCTTCGCGCTGACGTTGTAGGAGTCCACCAGATACACCACATCGTTGTCCACCATGTCCAGATAAGGATTGTCCACCCCATATCGTGCCAGCGCTTCCATACGGTGCGGCGCATGGCTCAGCCAGCCGCCCATGACCACAATGTTGGAAAAGAAGTCCTTTTCACGAGGATGAAGCACATCGTATCCCGCCAGAGAGTCCAGCACATCCACGTCCACCAGATACAAATGATCCTTGTCCGCGGAGTATTCCGTATACTCCGGCCGGAACGGACGATCTTCCCGATACTGAATCATCGTTTCCCGTGTGTCTTTCCAATAGGGCAGGCACACCACCAGTACCCCCGCCGCAAAAAGGCTCAGCACCCGCAGCGGAATGCGTTTCTCTCTTGTGTTCCAATCGCAGCACAGCGCGGCAAACACAGCGGCCGCCAGCACAAGCACGTATTCCACCCGGTGAGGGAAGCGCCCGCGCAGCGACAGGTAGAATACCATGCAGCCATAAAGAATTCCCGTGGCCACAAATGCCCAGCTGGTTCTTTTTCGTCCGTAAAACAGCCACGCCAGCACCACGCAACACAGCAGAAGATGGAACGGCGCATTGTCCAACACACCAAGACAATAGTGTCCCGCATCCCGCAGCGCCGACAAAAAGCCGTTTTGCGGCAGTTTCGCCGCCAGTTCCTCAAGCGCCTGCGTGCTGAACACATTGTCATCCCAAAAACTCCAGCTGTTCAGCGTGTCATAATCGTTGGCGCTGTAGCCATATGCCTCCATCTCCTGCGAACTTTGAACATATTGAAGGCGAAAATCAGACACTTCCGTGCGGGCTGCATTGTATTCCGTATAAGCCTGCCAGTCTTCCTGCACACGATAAGCCAGCATGTCCACGCCTTTGGCCAGTCCCACCAAAAAGAACATCGTCAGCATAGCGGCGACCGCCCGCTTCTTTCCATCCCGGTCCAGCGCAAAAAAGCGCCAGAGAAGCAGCGCTGCGGCCATTCCGCCCACCGCCGGGAAATTTTGAAAGCGCACCATGGAACCCAGCAGCACCCAAAAGATTCCCCAAGCGGTTCCTCTGTCCCAGCGCCCCAGGTGATCCGCCATCAAGGCCAAACCCACAACCAGATACAGTCCACTGTTTTTCACATACTGAAAGCTGTAGAACAAATCCACACCTGCCAGCGCCAGCAGCAAAACGCTGAGCATGATTCCCTGTTTTCGGCCGCACTTTTCCAAAAGCATCCGGCACAAAACCGCAAGGGCTGCCACATCCGCCGCCGTCTGCAAAAAATAAAGCCAGTTGACCCCGGGCAGAACCCAGTAAAACGGTTTGAGAAAATACCCAATCAGAATATTGATGTAAACCAGGTACTGGCTGTCCTCGCCATACGCACCGGCCGCAATATTGCACAGCGTCGCATCGTCGTTCACCTCGTAACGCACACCAAAGGCCAACCAAACCAGAGCGTAGACCGCCAAAACCATTCCCAGTGCAATCAGCGCATTCAGACGCGCGCGATGATTCTCAGCCTTCCCCACAAAATCTCTCCTTTTACGTATCTTCCGAAGCAAAATGACGCCTTGCGTTGACCAGTGTAATGGCCGCCAGACAGACACATTGTACACACAGCGCACCGATGGTCGCAAAGGTCGTTCCCTGCAGTTCCCAACGGCGGATGCATGGGCTGCTGATGCAGGCAGCGGTTATAATACCGCAGACATTTGCAAAAATCAGGCCGCGCATGCAGCGCATCACCGTCAGCACCATGCTGTAGAAAAGCATCATGGCCGTAAGCACCGCCGAAACCACCATGGGAGCCAACAGATACGCATAACTTTCCAAGCCCGCGCCCACAAATACCGCCAGGCCCCAGCGGCCCAAATAACGGCAAACCAGAAGGCCCGCCGGCAAAAGCGCCAGCACAATGCCCTGTACCGCCAAAATTGCTTTGTAAAATCCCCGGCGGTTCCGCTCGGCATAATTCTGTGCAAACAGCGTGATGAAAGGTGTAAACAGATACGTAGCACCCACCTGCAGAAGAAGAACCGGCTGCGTCACAGGGCTGTAGATTCCCAGCGCCGTTTCCCCCAGAATTTTTTCCAGCATAAGTTTGGGAATGGACGCCGTTGTATTGGCCAGTACATTATAAACGGCAAGCGGCAGGCACTCCCACAGAAGCGCCAAAACAGCGCTCTCTGTCACAGCCGAACGGGTGTAAAAAGGCCTGGCCTTGGGAAGCGTATAAAAAAAGAACAGCAGTACATTCACCGCAACCATAAACAGCAGTGTAAGGACCATGTCATGCGTGACCCACAGAACCGCCACAAACACCGCCAGCGAAGCAACGCCGCGCACAGCATACGTTTTTCCCACAATGTCCAGCCGTTCGTTCTGCTGGTCAATGGCATTGTATACATCCGTGATGGATTCCACCATCCGGTAAGCCTGATACAGCAGAATACAGGCACATTGCAGTTTGCTGTAAGGGTTCTCGCCCAAAGTCGCCCCCAGCAGCGTATATCCCATACACAAAACCGTCGCCAGAACACAGGTAGTCATCCGGCTGGCAATGTACGTACTCTGTGAATACTTGTTCTCAACGTCCGAAACTTGAAAGCTGTACATTCCATAGGAAGCGACCGACACAAAAATATTGGTCACTGCCAGCGCGATGTTGTAATTGCCGGAGTTCACTTCGCCTGCCAACCGAACTACAAGAATGCCGCACAGGAACTGACATCCCATGTAAAGAATATTTCCAAAGGTATTCCACAGAAAATTTCGCCGCATTGCATTCGCACCCGGCAAAGCAACCGCCTCCTTTTTAAAACCATCGTAAATTTTAGTATACCACAATTGAACAGCGGCTGTCATCCATTCGATCTTACTTTCATTTCAACATAAAAAACGGACGTTCCGTAAAAGCGGAACGCCCGTTTTTGCTTTTATCGTTTTGCCACGTTCAAACGAACCTGCGCACGGGACAGCCGCGCCTTGGCCAGCTGCAATTCGTGCGGGTCCTTTGCATTTTGAATGCGCTGTTCGGCATCTTCCTTGGCGCGTTTTGCACGCTCCACATCAATGTCCTCTGCCCACTCAAAGGTGGTCGCAACCACACGCACATGACCGGGGGTCACCGCCAGCATGCCGCCGCTTGCGGCAGCCCTGCGCGTTTGACCATCCACCACGACCCGCGCCTCGCCTGTGCCGAGTGCTGTAACATACGGGATGTGATTGCCCAGAACCGCGGCCTCTCCGTCAATGGTGCGCACGCTCACGCGCTCGGCCTCTCCGTCAAAAAAGCCGCCGTCCGGTGTGACAATCTGCAGATGAAAGGTAGACATACTCTCTCTTCCTTTCCCGCTTTACAGCGTCTTTGCCTTTTCCACGGCCTCGTCAATGGTACCCACAAACAGGAACGCCGATTCCGGAAGATCGTCGTGTTTTCCTTCGATGATCTCTTTGAATCCGCGAATGGTCTCCTTCAGCGGTACGTATTTGCCCTCCATGCCGGTGAACTGTTCCGCTACGCTGAACGGCTGCGACAAAAAGCGCTGAATCTTACGTGCACGGGACACGGTGATCTTGTCAGTCTCAGACAACTCATCCATGCCCATGATCGCGATGATATCCTGCAGCTCTTTATAGCGCTGCAAAATTCGCTGTACCTCACGGGCCACTTCGTAATGCTCCTGGCCCACCACATCCGGGGACAGAATGCGGGAAGTGGATTCCAGCGGATCCACGGCCGGATAAATGCCCAGCGAAGAAATGCTGCGGCTCAAAACCGTGGTCGCATCCAGATGGGCAAAGGTTGTGGCCGGAGCCGGGTCCGTCAAGTCGTCCGCCGGAACATAAACCGCCTGCACCGAAGTGATGGAACCTTTCTTCGTAGAGGTGATGCGCTCCTGCAAAGCGCCCATTTCCGTGGCCAGCGTGGGCTGGTAACCCACCGCAGAAGGCATACGGCCCAACAGTGCCGACACCTCGGAACCTGCCTGGGTAAAACGGAAGATGTTGTCGATAAACAACAGAACGTCCTGGTTTTCCCGGTCACGGAAATATTCCGCCATGGTCAGGCCTGACAGCGCCACGCGCATACGGGCTCCCGGCGGCTCGTTCATCTGGCCGTAGACCAGAGCTGTCTTGGACAAAACACCTGATTCCGTCATCTCGTTGTACAGGTCGTTGCCCTCGCGGGTACGTTCGCCTACACCGGTGAACACGGACAAACCGCCGTGCTGTTTGGCAACGTTGTTGATCAACTCCATGATCAACACGGTTTTGCCGACGCCGGCGCCTCCGAACAGGCCGATTTTGCCGCCCTTGGCATAGGGAGCGATCAGGTCTACGACTTTGATGCCGGTTTCCAGAATCTCGGTTGTGGACTCCTGCTCGTCATAGGCAGGAGCCGGACGATGAATGGGCCACCACTCAGCACCTTCGGGAGCCGGTTTGTTATCAATGGGCTGGCCCAAAAGGTTGAAAATGCGGCCCAGCGTGCATTCACCCACCGGCACCTGAATGGAAGCGCCGGTATCCACCGCCTGCGCGCCGCGCACCATTCCGTCGGTGCTGGCCATGGCAATGCAGCGAACCACGTTGTCTCCCACGTGCTGCGCCACTTCCGCCGTGATGGTATCGCTGCCGTTCTGCACCGTAATTGCGTTGAGCAAGTCGGGCAGGTGGCCGTCAGCGAACTTGATATCCAGCACAGGACCCATGATTTGTGTCACTGTGCCGATGTTCTTTTGCTCCATAATGCAACTCCTTTTGCAAAAGAAGAAGCGGGCGTCATCCCCTTCTCCTTCCTCGTTTTGTTCTGACCGTTATGCTTCCGCACCTGCCACGATCTCTGTGATCTCCTGCGTAATGGCCGCCTGACGCGCACGGTTGTAATGCAAAGACAGATCCTCGATCATTTCGCTCGCGTTTTTGCTGGCCGCATCCATTGCTGTGCGACGTGCGCCCTGTTCACTGGCCACGCTCTCTGCCAGAGCGCCGTAAATCAGGCCCGCAACATACTCGGGCACAATGGCGTTGTAAACCGCCTCACTGGACGGCTCGTACAGCGTCAGATTGTGCAGCCCCTTCTCTTCCTTTGCCAGCTCGCGGTCATAATTCAGCGGCAATGTTTTCAAAACTGCCGGCTGCTGGCTCAGCATGGAGACAAAGTTGGTGTACACAATCTCCAGCTCGTCAAATTCGCCCTTGCAGAAACTCTGGCAAAGCAGCTTTGCCATGGCGGCGCAATCGTCCATTTGAACATCTTCCGCCAGAGCGTAATCCTCTGTCAGAATGGGCAATTTGCGGCGCTGGCAATATTCCACCGCCTTCTTGCCAATGGGAAGCATCACGCTGTCCGCACCGGCCCGATGTTCCTCCATCGCCCGGAACAGATTGGCGTTGTATCCGCCCGCGAGCCCCCGGTCGCCGGCAATCATCACATAACAGCGTTTTTTTACTTCACGTTTCTGCACATAAGGCGATGAAAAATCCGTATTCCCATAGCAGATATCCATCAGCGTCTGGTGCAGCGTGGTAAAGTAAGGGCGCGTCTGCTCAGCGTGCAGTTTTGCGCGCCGCAGCTTGGAAGAGGCCACAAGCTCCATCGCCTTGGTGATCTGCATGGTGCTTTCCACGCTTTTCATGCGCAGCTTGATATCTTTCATCGATGAAGCAGCCATCGGCTTGTGCCTCCTTTACTGATGCGATTGCACAAAGCGCTGCGTAAAGTCCTCCAGCGCTTTTTTCAGCGCCTGCTCGGTAGCTTCATCCAGCTTGCCCGTCTCACGGATGGGCGCCAGAACGTCCGCGTCGTGCAGGGCTGTCATATCTTCGTACATTTCCTGCTCGTAATTCTTGATCTGCTCCACGGGAACATCCATGAGCAGGTCGTGAACCACAGCATACAAAATGCAGACCTGCAGCTCCACAGGAACCGGAGAATTGCGGTTTTGCTTCAGCACTTCCACAATGCGTTCACCCTGTGCCAGGCGGCGCTTTGTATCGCTGTCCAGATCCGAACCAAACTGTGCAAAGGACTGCAGCTCACGATACTGTGAATAAAGCAGTTTCAACGTACCGGAAACCTTTTTCATGGCTTTGATCTGCGCATTGCCGCCCACGCGGGAAACCGAAATGCCCGGGTTCACAGCCGGCATAACGCCGGAGTGGAACAGTTCGGTCTCCAGGAAGATCTGTCCGTCGGTGATGGAGATCACGTTCGTGGGGATATAGGCAGATACGTCGCCGGCCTGCGTCTCAATAATCGGCAGAGCAGTGATGGAACCACCGCCGTATTCCGGTGCCATACGCGCCGCACGTTCCAGCAAACGGCTGTGCAGATAGAATACGTCGCCGGGGTACGCCTCACGTCCGGGCGGGCGGCGAATCAACAGGCTCAGCGCACGGTAAGCCACCGCGTGCTTCGACAGATCGTCGTATACGATCAGCACGTCTTTGCCCTGATCCATAAAATATTCCGCCATGGCGCAGCCGGAATAAGGTGCAATATACTGCATCGGGCTCAGCTCAGAAGCCGTGGCAGACACCACTGTGGTGTACTCCATGGCGCCTGCAGCGTTCAGCGTCTCCACCAGCTGAGCAACCGTAGACCTCTTCTGACCGATGGCCACATAAATGCAAAGTACATTCTGGCCTTTCTGGTTGATGATCGTATCCGTTGCCAGCACCGTTTTACCGGTCTGACGGTCGCCGATGATCAGCTCGCGCTGACCGCGGCCGATGGGGATCATACTGTCAATGGCCTTGATGCCTGTCTGCAAAGGCACACTGACGCTTTTGCGCTCGATGATACCGGGCGCCTTGTGCTCGATGGGGCGGAACTCGCTTGTCTCCACCGGTCCCTTTCCATCGATGGGCTGGCCCAGCGCATTGACTACACGGCCGATCATCGCCTCGCCTACCGGCACGCTTACGACCTTGCCGGTGCGCTTGACGGTGTCCCCTTCCTTGATGCCTTCATCCGAACCCAGAATAACAATGGCGACACTGTTCTCCTCCAGGTTGAGGGCCATGCCGTATTCGCCGTTTTCAAATTCCACCAGCTCATTGGCCATGCACTTTTCCAAACCGTATGCACGCGCAATACCGTCGCCCACCATGATGATGGTTCCGGTCTCTGTGCTTTTGATCTGGGCGTCATAGTTCTTGATCTGGCTTTTGATAATCTTGCTGATATCTTCTGGTTTTAATTGCATCCTCTCACCAACTTTCCAAAAGCATCTGGCGCAGCGCCTCAAAACGTCCCGCCACAGAGCCGTCCAGCTCTTTGCCTTCATACTCTACTTTGATTCCGCCCACAAGAGCTTCGTCCACTTTGTTTTCGATCAAAATGCTTTTTCCCGTGACCTGCGCAAGCTTTTCTTTCAGCGCCTGCGTCTGCTGTTCCGTCAGGGGAACCGCACTGATCGCCGTTACCGGCAAAATACCGCGCGCTTCATACAGCCGCGCACAAAATTCCGCCACGCAGCCGTCCAAATCGGACAGCGCCCGACGTTCGCACAGAATTTTTAAAAAATTGAGCACATACGGCTGCACATTTCCGCCCAAAGCCTGGTCTAAAAGCGCCAGACGATCTTCCTTTCGGATGGACGGCTGCAAAAGCAGCTTGGAATAGTCCGGGTTTTCGCGGAACAGGCGCTGTGTCAGCTGAAGGCCTTCCAGCACCTGATCTTCGCACTTTTCTTCCGCCGCCAGTTCATACAGCGCGCCGCCGTATTCCTTTTGCGCCGCGGTCATGACGCATCACCCACACGGCTGATAAAATCGTCGATCAGATCCTTGTGCTTATCGGCATCCAATTCGCGCTCCACGACCTTACCTGCCAAATCCAGCGCCAATGCAGAGATGTCATTTTTCAGCTCGCCTGCAGCTTTTCTGCGCTCGGCTTCAATGTCCTTCTCCGCTTTCACCTTCAGTGCCGCGGCCTCTTCACGCGCCTGGCCCACCAGCTGCTCGGCCTGCGCGCTGGCCCGCACATTGGCCGCTTTCACAATTTCACTGGCTTCCTGCTTAGCGCTTGCCAAACGCTGCTCGTACTCGTCTTTCATTTCCTGCGCGCTCTTTTGCGCCTGCTCGGCAGCCGCATAGGTTTCATCCACCTGCTGCGCGCGCTTGTCCATAATTGCCTTGATCGGTTTAAACAGGAACTTCTTAAACAAAAAGGCCTGAATAAACAAGTTGCAGATCTGCGCAACAAAGGTCCATGGCACAACTCCGACCAGGGACTGATATTCCATTCCGGGCTCCCTCCTTTTTTGTTCGCAGTGGGATCAGAGCATGCCCACGAACATCCCCGGCACCAGGAACAAAAGCAGCAGCGACACCACAAAGCCGTAAATGCCGGTCGTCTGCGCCACAGCGCTTCCCAACAGCATCGTGGATGTGATCTCATGCTTCAATTCCGGGCGGCGGGAAATCGCAAGGCAAGCGCCGCCGACTGCGAAACCTTCGCCGATGCCCGGGCCAATGCCCGCCAGCACCGCGAGACCTGCGCCGATGGCACATCCCATCAATACAAGAGCTGTTTCCACGCTCTATCCCTCCTTTGCATTGACTGGCGTGAAAACATCACAGCATGCCAAGGAAGATTCCGGGCGCCACAAACAGCAGAAGCAGGCCCGTTACAAAGCCGTAAATACCGGTGGTCTCAGCAATGGCGCAGCCAAGCAGCATGGTGCTGGTGACGTCGCCTTTGGCTTCCGGCTGCCGTGCGATTGCCTCGCAGGACTTACCAACAGCGTAACCCTCACCGATACCAGGGCCGATGCCCGCGATCAAAGCCAAACCGGCGCCAATGGCGCAACCCATCAATACCAAAGCTCTTTCCATTTGTGTTTCCTCCTAAAAATATAAAATTATTGGATTTCAAAAACAAATCAACCGTCTTCCGCCGCCGTTGCGATATACATCATGGTCAGCATGCAGAAAATGAATGCCTGCATAAAGCTGGAGAACCAGTCAAAATACAGACTGAGCACTGCGGGAACACCCACCGAAAGGAACGGGATCTCCCCCAACAAATCGCCAACCAAGCCGGGCAAAAGCCCAAACAGCGCTCGGTTTGCCGTCGCCAGAGCTGCGTACACCAGCGTGCTGATGACCGTGCCCGAAATGATGTTGCCGAAATGACGGAACGCCATGGAGATCGGCGTAGCCAGCTCACTGATGATGTTGAAGGGCGTGAGAATGAAAATCGGCTTGGTGAAGCCCTTCAAGTATCCGCCTACGCCGCCGGAGCGAATTTTGGTGCCCGTGATCATGATGAACACCACAATGGCCCACGCCAGTTCGGTGGAAAGATCCGCCGTCGGTGCAAACAGTCCCAAAAGGCTGGACAGACTGGAGCACAGCGACAGTGCGAACAATGCGGCGATAAACGGAATGTAGCGCGACCACTTCGGTCCCATATTGTTATTCACAAAATTTTCCGCAGTGGTCACCAAAAACTCCGCAACCGCCTGTTTTTTGGAAATCCCCGCGACTTTCAAATCACGCGTCATCCAAATGCACAGTCCTGTCAACAGCAGCATAATCGCCCACGTCACCACCAGCGTGGCTGAAATGGGGATTCCGCCAAACACATCCAGCGTAAAATAAACCGGTGCGCCGTTGATTGAAATTTCCATTGCTGCTTGATCACCTCTCTTTTCCCCTAAAATCAGCTCGGCCAGGCGGCCGGGCCTTTTATTACTTTACGAATCGCCCTGCTCGGGCCGGTAAAGGCCCAGCAACCGCATGGCGTAAATCGTCAGCGTGGGCATGAGATAAGGCAGCATTACGGCCAGCCAGTGGAAATACGGACAAATGATTCCCACAACCATCACGCCGACCATCAGCAGCATCCGCAGGAAATAGGACAAAATCATGCGGTTCTTTCCCTGTACACCGCGCCCCGCTGACTTCTTTACGGTAAGGGACATCAAAAAGAAATTGAGCACGGCGCCCGCACCGCCCAAAAGCGCACCGGTCACTACCGTGTAATCAAATTGCCCCAAAAGCGCAAACACCGCCACCATCACAACCAATCCGACCGCCTCGCCCAGTGCGATCTGGCCGGTCGTTTTCACGATGGCTGATGAAGTTTTATGCATCGGGTTCCTCCTTTATTTCTTTTTTTTCGACGCGTCCAAAGAGGAGCTGTCCCCGTCCGGCTTTTCCTGCATTTGACGCTGAAAAAAGCCTGCAAACTGCGCAAAGGACGAAGCACCCGCGCCAATGCCCAGTACAATGGCCGCCACATAGACCCAAACGCCCCAGCCGCGGCTGTTCACCAGCCAATGGGCCCCCAGCAAAAGCAGAATGAGCGGTGCCGCCATGGAAAACCCCACTTGGGTGAGCCACGACAAATACCGCATCACTTTCAGCCATCCGTTT
Organism: uncultured Ruthenibacterium sp.; assembly: GCA_944388395.1. GTDB lineage: Bacteria > Bacillota > Clostridia > Oscillospirales > Ruminococcaceae > Ruthenibacterium > Ruthenibacterium komagatae. The sequence goes on along the minus strand of CALXIP010000032.1, from coordinate 2,351 downwards.
TTCTGCAAAGCGCGCACCGCCTGTACCGTACAAATTTACTTTATATTATAACGAAAAAACTGCGTAAATACAAACGAAAACCATCTTTTTTATTGTATACTTTTCCAAAGTTGTACAATCCAACATTTACATTTTGCCCGAAAAGCAAACCGAGAATCCGCAGAGCGGAATTTTCAGTTTTTCATGCAGGAATACCAAATTCTGACGGGTTTCAACGTGATAATTTTAACAAACATTTTTTTGAAAGGAACTTGTCTAATCAGGCCATTTAATGGTATCCTTATTAATAGTTGTGTTCATGCCGGCGTGTTCCGGCATCTTGTTATTTTACAGTCTTTATCAGAATGGGAAGAGGGGCAGCATCGTATGCAAAAAGGGTTTGACAACAGCCTTTATATTCAAAAGCAAAAAGAACATATTCTGGAGCGAATCAGTCATTTTGACGGCAAGCTGTATCTGGAATTCGGCGGAAAGCTGTTTGACGATTATCACGCGGCACGCGTTCTGCCGGGTTACGACGCCAACGGCAAGATCCGGCTTCTGTATGAACTGCGCGATCAGGCGGAGATCATTTTTGCGGTCAGCGCCGGTGACATTGAAAAGACCAAAGTTCGTGCGGACCTTGGCATCAGCTATGACATGGAGGTTCTGCGCCTGATCGACGACATCACCGCCATGGGCATCAGCGTAAACAGCGTGGTCATCACCCAGTACACCGGCCAAAGCGCAGCGGACGCCTTCAGCATGAAACTGACCATGCGCGGCGTTAAAAACTACATTCATCGTCCCATCAAGGGCTATCCCACTGATATTGATTACATCTGCAGCGACGAAGGCTACGGCGCCAACCCCTACATCGAAACAACCAAACCTCTGGTGGTCGTGACCGCTCCCGGTCCCGGCTCCGGCAAACTGGCCACCTGCTTGTCCCAGGTGTATCATGAGATTCGGCTGGGCCGCCGGGCAGGTTACGCCAAATTCGAGACCTTCCCCGTATGGAACCTGCCGCTGAAACATCCGGTCAACCTGGCTTATGAGGCGGCTACCGCCGATCTGGCCGACGTGAATATGATCGATCCGTTCCATTTGGAAGCCTACGGAAAAACCACTGTCAACTACAACCGCGACGTAGAGGCATTCCCCATCGTGCGGAACATCCTGTCCCGCATTTCCGGAGACAATGTATATCAGTCTCCCACCGACATGGGCGTGAATATGGTCGGTTACGCCATCACGGACGATCAGGTGGTCCGCGAGGCATCCGGACAGGAAATCATTCGCCGTTTCTTCAAAGCGCTGTGCGACCATAAGCAGGGCAAAGGGACTCAGGATGCCGTGGACAAAATCAAGCGCATCATGCAGGAGATGGGCATTAATCCCCATGACCGCGCTGTGGTGGACCCGGCTCTTGAAAAGAGCAAAGCATCCGGCGTAGCCGCTACGGCTATCCAGCTCCCCAACGGACAGGTCGTCACCGGAAAAGCGTCCAATCTGATGAGCGCTTCCTCTTCCTGCGTTCTGAACGCCATCAAAGTGCTGGCCGGCATCGACGATTCGCTGATGCTCATCAGCCCCATTGTTCTGGAACCGATTCTGAAACTGAAGATCAATATTCTGGGAAGCCGTTCCAGCGTACTGAAAGTGGACGATGTTCTGGCAGCCCTGGCCATCACCGCTGCCACCAACACCATGACGGCCCGCGCCATGGAAGAACTGTCCACGCTGCGCGATTGCGAAATGCACTCCACCACCATGCTGCACACCGGTGACGAGGGCACGCTGCGCAAAATGGGCCTTCGCCTGACCTGCGAGCCTGTATACCCCAGCAAAGACCTGTTCTTCTAAACCCACTGTGATTCGGGCAGCCCGCCAAGGGCTGCCTTTTTTGTTAAGCAGTGAAAAGGGACCGTGTGTCCGTTCTGCGCGGTATGGCAGACGATAACAACAATATCAGCCGGCATGCTGCATTTTCCAACATCTCTCCTCCGATTTTGCGGAGAGTAAGCAGGCCCTGGCATCAGGACGCGAATCACCGTTGTGCTGCCTGTTCAGGATATATAAAAAGGCGACAGACGCTTGGCTGTCGCCTTTTTTTCACAAAGTTAAACGAATCATAAACCGCTTTGTTTACCCAATGTTTATCATCGGGCAGTAAGATAAAACCTGTTCAAAACAAACACAACGAAAGGATGCGTTTTTTATGTCTTATTTGAAAGCTTTCTTTTGCCACCTTCAAAACATTCTGGAAGAAAACACGGAATCGTTTCAGTCTCTGTGTGAATTCTGTGGCTGGCGTGCCTGAACACCGACTGTGTTTTCCTGCGCCAATATCCAATTTCGGGCCCGCCTTT
>CALXIP010000031.1 GCA_944388395.1 uncultured Ruthenibacterium sp. | reverse complement strand
GCCGCATCATCACGCTTTTGCGCAAAGAAAAAGGAATTACGCAAAAACAGGCCGCCGAGCAGCTGGGTGTCTCGCAGGCGCTTTTGTCGCACTACGAAAAAGGCATCCGCGAATGCGGGCTGGACTTTGTGGTGCGTGTGGCGGACTTTTACGGTGTCTCGTGTGATTATCTGCTGGGCCGCAGCCCGGACCGCAGCGGTCTGACTCTTTCGGTGGAGGAGATCCCCAATCCGGAGACTGCCAAGGACGGCGTGTTCCACGGCAGCGTGCTGCCCACCTTCAACAAAAAGCTGATCTCCAACAGTCTGAACATCCTGTACGACAAACTGAACAGCTGCCCGGACAAGGGGCTGGTCAGCGAAATTTCGGCGTATCTGATGATCGCGGTATACAAGATGTTTCGTCTATTATACAACGCCGGGCCGAAAAACGCCAGCAGCTTGTTCGGTGTTCGCAAAAGTGTGTACTCCGGTTATGCGGACGCGGCCATGCATGTGGCCGAGGCCAACGTAGAAGCCATTTTGTCCGGCGAGGACATCGGCACCGGCAGCTCGGTGAAGGACACCAGCGCCTTCAGCATGACTACCGAAAAGCTGTCCAAGGAATACCCCCTGTACGCCACCAGCCTGTTCAACCTGATCAAGACAAGCGAGGGGCGCATCGACCACAAAAAATAAGCAAAAGCCGCCTGCGGGCGGCTTTTTTTCATAGCTCGGTCCGTTCCAGTACCGTCTCATAATAATATTCCGCCGGCTGCCGGACCCGCAGTTTCCCCTGCCCGGTCCACCGGTGCAGCCGCCCGGCCAGAAATCCGTCCGGCACGCCGGACAGGCGGGACAAAGCACAGCCCACCGCCTCACCTGCCGAAAAAACCTTTCTGGGGGGCAGGCTCTCCCACAGCAGGCTGTCGAAAAAATTCTCCGGCACGCCCGCAATCGTCCCGTTCAGCATCACCCGCAAGGGTGCGCTCTGCCACAAGGAGGCGTTCCACAAATTGGCCCAGGCCCTGCGCTGCGCCGGGTCCACGGGCTGTTCCAGCGGCAGGAAGGTATGCCACTGCTCCGGAGAAAGTTCGCCCAGGCTTCGCAGCGCACACAGCGTTCCGTCCGCGCGGGGCTGCAGCAGCGGCACGCACACGGCGCTCACCGGGCCGCCGGCATTCTGCAAAAGGTACATGGCCAGCAGGAACAGACACCACTCCTCCGCCGCGGGCGCGGTCCACACCCGCACAGGCGTTCCGTCGGCCGCTGCGGCGCACAGTTTTTCCAGCACGTCCCGGTTGCGCTGCGCCTGTGCTTCGGCGTCGCAGTCCGCTTGCCGGCGAACGGCTTGATACAGCCCGCGCAAAACTTCGGCACGCCCTGTCTGCGGTGGAAAATCCCGCAGATTTCCCACGCTCAGGGCCAGTTCCGGGCACAGCACGTCCCGGGCATTCCCGGCAAAATCCGCCCCGTTTTTGGCCATTTTCAGGCTTCCGCCGGCGCTTTGCCCGCAAACAAGTTCCAGCATACAGCTCTCCTTCTGTTTAAAAAAGCCCCGCCTGCGCGGGGCATTGTTCGTTTAAAATTCCGCGGGCACAATGTCCCGGTTTTCGTTGAACGCAATGGGCTGCGCCTGGTTGCGGGTGTAGCGCAGCATGTCCCGCACCCGGTTGCGCTCTTCCTTGGTATAAAGGATGTAGGCCGTTCCCTCGTGCCGGGCGCGGCCTGTGCGGCCGATGCGGTGGGTGTACTGCTCGTTGGACTCGGGCACATCGTAGTTGAATACCGCATCCACCTCAGACACGTCGATGCCGCGGGCCGCCACGTCTGTTGCCACCAGCACCGGGATCTCGCCGGCCTTAAAGCTGGCCATGATCTTATTGCGCTCGGCCTGGGACAAGTCGCCGTGCAGGCAATCCACCCCGAAATTCAGCCGGGCCAGCTGGTTGGCCAGCATGGCGGTGGTGTATTTCTGGTTGCAGAACACCATGACACGCTTGTAGCCGTTTTTCACGATCAGCTCCGACAGGTCCGCCAGCTTGTTGCGGCCGGTGGTCAGCATCATGTACTGATCGATCTTGGGCATGGAATCCTCCACCGGCTGCACGGTGATCTCCTCCGCGTCCCGCTGGTACAGCCAGCCGATGTCCATGACCTCGCGGCTGATGGTGGCCGAGAACATGGCCAGCCGCTTGCGGGACTTGATGGTGTCCAGAATATGGCGCACATCTTTGTAGAAACCCATGTTCAGCATTTCATCGGCCTCGTCCAGCACAATGGTCTCCACATGGGACAGATCCACCGTGCGGCGCTTCATATGGTCCTGCAGACGGCCCGGCGTGGCCACCACGATCTGGGGGCCTTTTTTCAGCTGTTCGATCTGGCGGTTCATGTTGGCGCCGCCGTACACGCACACCACCCGCACTTCGGGATAAAAATGCGCCAGATCCCGCAGGTCCTCGGTGATCTGCTGGGCCAGTTCCCGGGTGGGCGCCATGACCACGGCCTGCGGATATTTCTTCTCCGGGTCCAGCCCTGCGATGAGCGGGATGCCGAAGGCGCAGGTCTTGCCGGTGCCCGTGGGGGCCTTGGCGATGATGTCCCGCCCTTCCATCATGGGGGGAATGGCTTTTTCCTGTACTTCGGTCATCTCGGTAAAGCCCATGCGTTCCACCGCCTGGTGGATCTGCGCGGGCACATTCAATTCACGGTAATCCATGGTGTCTCTCCTGACGTTTCGATTTTCCTTTGCTATCATAGCACATTTTCCGCCAAAAAGAAACACGGACAGCCGCCCTTTGCGGCGGCTGCAAAAAATGCAGAGTGACCTGTGCAAACGGGAAAAAGGGAGGTATAATGAGGAAAACCCAGGGATGGGCATCTTACAGGAAAAGAGGAAACAATCATGAAAAAAGTGCTTCTTTGTATCTGCGCATGGATGACGGTCCTCTCGCTGGCGGCCTGCAACGGCGCACCGGCGTCTTCGGCTCCGAGTTCTGTGCCCTCTTCGGATTCGCAGGCCTCTTCGGTCTCTGAAGCTGTGCCGGAATCGGTTTCCGAACCCGCGTCCGAAGCGGCGGATGCGGACTACACCGCCTATTCCATCACCTTCGACGTGCCGGAAGGCTTTGAACAGGTGGATGCCAGCGGCACCGGTGCCAGCGTGATCTACCAGGCGGCGGACGGATCCAGCATCAACGTGGTAATTATGGAAAACAACGGTTCCCTGGCCAGCGACGTGGTCCTGGAAGACCTGGTGGGACCGCTTGAGGATGCGTTCTCCCAGCAGTACGGTGAGGATGTGTACCTGCTGGACGTGGCGTTCAACACCGGCAATCTGGGCCCCTGCCCCTACTACCGGATGGACTACAGCGTGACTGTGGCAGGCGTTGATCTTTACCAGACAGGCATCGGCCTCAACGCCGACCGGGCCTACACCATCACTTTTACTGACACCACCTACGGCAGCTGGAGAGACGCTTTTGAGGCGTCCATCGCATCCATCGAGCCTGTGAAACAGTGATATTCAACCATTCAAAAAGCCGCCCCTGTGCAAGGGGCGGCTTTTGTTGTTACAGGCAAAAAACAGGGGGGGCATTGCCCCCCTTGGTTTCTTTTTCTTTGCAGCGCAGCCGCTTTCTGCGCCGAACATTCGCGCGCGGGTTATTCCGCCTCGCCGGACAGACGGCGCTTCATGATGCCGCTGGCTTTAAAGCCGGGAATCTTTGTGGGCGCCAGCTGGGTGGAGACTTTGGTCTTGGGATTGGTGTAGGCCTTGGTCTGGCGTTCACGCATCTCAAACCGGCCGAACCCGGCGATGGTGACCTTATTTCCGTCCTGAAGCTGATGGATGATGTGGTCGAACACGGAATCCATGACACGTTCCACATCCGCGGCGGACAGCTCCGTCTGCTCCGAAACGGCGGTGATCAGCTGCGATCTTGTCATTTTTTTCAGAACCCCCCTTGTTTCAATCGTGATACCCCTGCCCGGGTTGTTTCTAATTCTCACTATACGCCTGAAAAACGTATATTACAAGACTTTTTTCGAAAAACATCGTATTTTTTTCAACATTTTATTCTTTTTATAGTAAAAATAGTATAAATTTTATTGAATATTTTTAAACTGTTTGTATTTTTATAATTATTTATTCTATTTGTATAATAAGCATTAAAAAACAACGCCCCGCCGCACGGTTTTCGTGCGGCGGGGCGTTGTTGAAAGCATCAGAACAAAGTGGACAGATCCACCAGATCCACGTCCCGCAAAGTGCGTTTTGTGCGCAGGCACTTGATGAGCACCTTGGCGGTATCGATGGCCGTCAGACAGGGAATGGACAGCTCCACCGTCTTGCGGCGCAGCTGCACGCTGTCGTGGGAGGGAATGCGTCCCTTGGAAGAAGTGGACACCACATAGTCCACCAGACCCGACTCCAGCAGATCCCGCAGGTTGGGCCGCTCTTCGCTGAGCTTGCGCACCTCGTTGCAGGCGATCATGTTGCGGCCCAGATGATAGGCCGTGCCGGAGGTGGCATACAGCTTGTAGCCCATGTCCTTGAAGTTCCAGGCAATGTCTTCCAGCTCTTTTTTGTCCGCGTCCTTCACGGTGAGGATGACGCATTTGCCCGGGGTGGGATGACGCAGGCTGTAGCCGGCGCCCACCAGGCCCTTGAGCAGCGCGTCCTCGAAGTTGCGGGCAATGCCCAGCACCTCGCCGGTGCTCTTCATCTCCGGGCCCAGCTGGGTGTCCACGTTGTGCAGCTTTTCAAAGCTGAACACGGGCACCTTGACGGCGCAGTAGTCCCCGGTGGGGTACAGGCCTGTGCCGTAGCCCATGTCCCGCAGCTTTTCGCCCAGCATGCAGCGCACAGCCAGGTCCACCATGGGAACGCCGGTGACCTTGCTGATGTAGGGCACGGTGCGGGAAGAACGGGGATTGACCTCGATGATGTACACCTGATCGTTGTACACCACGAACTGAATGTTCATCAGGCCCACCACGTTCAGCGCACGGGCCAGACGGCCGGTGTAGTCCACGATGGTGCCCTTGATTTTCTGCTTCAGGCTCTGGGGCGGATACATGGAGATGGAGTCGCCGGAGTGGATGCCCGCGCGCTCGATGTGCTCCATCATGCCGGGAATGAGGAAGTCCTCGCCGTCACAGATGGCGTCCACCTCGCACTCGGTGCCCATCAGGTACTTGTCCACCAGAACGGGGTTGGCCATGTCCACATGGCTGGTGATGATGGCCATGTATTCCTTCACGTCGTTTTCGTTGTAGGCGATGATCATGTTCTGACCGCCCAGAACGTAAGACGGGCGCAGCAGCACCGGATAACCCAGATCGCTGCCCGCGGCCAGAGCCTCTTCACAGGTGAAGACGGTGTGGCCCTTCGGGCGGGGAATGCCGCACTTCTCCAGCAGCTCGTCAAAGCGCTCGCGGTCCTCGGCCTCGTCGATGGCGTCGGCGCTGGTGCCCAGGATCTTCACACCCATTTTGGCCAGATGCTTGGTCAGCTTGATGGCCGTCTGGCCGCCGAACTGGACGACGCAGGCCCAGGGCTTTTCCGTGGCAATGATGTGCTCCACACTTTCCGGCGTCAGGGGGTCAAAGTACAGGCGGTCGCCGGTATCGAAGTCAGTGGAGACCGTCTCGGGGTTGTTGTTGACGATGATGGCCTCGCACCCGTGCTCCTTCAGCACCCAGGTGCAGTGGACCGAGCAGTAGTCGAACTCGATGCCCTGACCGATGCGGATGGGGCCGGAGCCGAACACCAGCACCTTTTTCTTGTCCGTGGGGTGGGCGGCAATAAACTCGGCCGCCTCGTTCTCCTCGTCGAAGCTGGAATAGAAATAAGGCGTTTTGGCGCTGAATTCCGCGGCGCAGGTATCCACCATCTTGAACCCGGCCACGCTCTTTTCAAAGGGCAGCTCATTGAGGCCGCAAAGGCGCAGGATGGTTTTGTCCATGAAGCCCTGCTTTTTGGCCTTGCGGTAAAGC
>CALXIP010000030.1 GCA_944388395.1 uncultured Ruthenibacterium sp. | reverse complement strand
CATTCAGGCCGAGTACAAGCGCATCCTGGCCGACAAAACCTACCTGGACGGCGTGCTCACCCAGGGCGCGCAGCAGGCCACGGCCATGGCCGAGCGCACCCTGCGCAAGGTGTACAAGAAAGTGGGCTTTTTGCAGCTGTGAACAAAAGAGGAAAGGCTTGGCCTTTCCTCTTTTTTGCGTAAAATGTGAAATTTTTCGCCGCCTTTTGCACATCTCCCAAAAAAATGCCCGCAGGGTCATGCATTTTCGTAAAATACCAAAAAATCTCTTTTATTCCATATATTGACAATTAATGGAATTTTTTGTATACTAAGACACAAGATATGACATTGCTGGCAACGGAGGATCAAGCTATGAAATCGACAGGAATCGTGCGTCCGGTGGACAATCTGGGACGTGTTGTGCTGCCCATCGAGCTGCGGCACAATCTGCACATCGACAAAAACGCGTCGCTGGAAATTTATGTGGACGGAGACAGCATCGTGCTGAAAAAGTATCAGCCGGCCTGCATCTTCTGCGGAAGCGCCGAAGATGTGGTCAACTATCAGGGCCGGAACATCTGCGGGGCCTGCCGTAAAATCATCGGCCAGCTGCCCTCGGCACAGGACGGCGAATAACAACAAAAAAACCGGCATGGCTTCGGCCATGCCGGTTTTGTTTTTTTATGCCGTCTGCTCGGCGAAATTGCCGGTGTACAGCTGGTAGTAGCGGCCCTTCTGGGCAATCAGCTCGTCGTGGGTGCCCCGCTCGATGATGCGTCCGTGCTCCAGCACCATGATGCAGTCGGCGTTGCGCACGGTGCTCAGCCGGTGGGCGATCACGAAGGTGGTGCGCCCGTACATCAGCGCGTCCATGCCGGCCTGTACCAGCGCCTCGGTGCGGGTGTCGATGGAAGAGGTGGCCTCGTCCAAAATCAGCACGGGCGGGTCGGCCACCGCGGCCCGGGCAATGGCCAGCAGCTGCCGCTGGCCCTGGGAAAGGTTGGCGCCGTCGCCGGTCAAAAGGGTGTTGTAGCCGTCGGGCAGGCGCTCAATGAAGTCGTGGGCGTTGGCCAGCTTGGCCGCGGCGATGCACTCTTCGTCCGTTGCGTCCAGGTTGCCGTAGCGGATGTTGTCCATCACCGTGCCGGTGAACAGGTGCGTGTCCTGCAGCACAATGCCCAGGGTGCGGCGCAGCGCCGGCTTTTTGATTTTGGTGATGTTGATGCCGTCGTAGCGGATCTTGCCGTCCTGAATGTCGTAAAACCGGTTGATCAGGTTGGTGATGGTGGTTTTGCCCGCGCCCGTGGAGCCCACGAAGGCGATTTTCTGGCCGGGCTTTGCATACAGTTTGATGTCGTGCAGCACGATCTTTTCGTCGGTGTAGCCGAAGTCCACGCCGTCAAATACAATGCCGCCTTCCAGCTTGGTGTAGGTGACGGTGCCGTCGGCCTTGTGGGGGTGTTTCCAGGCCCACACGCCGGTGCGCTCGTCGGTGGGCACCAGGCTGCCGTCGGCCTGTTCTTTGGCGTTGACCATCTCCACATAGCCTTCGTCCTGTTCGGGGGTCTGGTCCATCGTTTCAAACACGCGCTGGGCGCCCGCGGCAGCCATCACGATGGAGTTCATCTGCTGGCTGATCTGGGTGATGGGCTGGGTGAAGCTCTTGTTCAGGCTGACGAAGGCCACAATGGTGCCCACGGTCACGCCGCCCACGCCGTTCAGTGCCAGCAGCGCGCCAATCACCGCGCACAGCACATAGCTCAGGTTGCCGATGTTGGCGTTGATGGGCATGGTGATGTTGGCGTAGGCGTTGGCCTTGTCGGCGCTGTCCCGCAGCTTGTCGTTCAGCACCCGGAACCCGTCCCGGGCCTGCTGCTCGTGGCAGAACACCTTGACCACCTTCTGGCCGTCCAGCATCTCTTCAATGTAGCCGTCCACCGCGCCCAGGTCCCGCTGCTGCAAGCCGAAATACTTGCCCGAAAGGGCCGACAGCTTGCGCGTTACAAACAGCATCACACAGGCCATGGCCAGGGTGATCAGCGACAGAGGCACGTTCAGGATCAGCATGCTCACCAGGGTCACCACCAGGGTGGCGGCCGCATGAATGGTCTGGGGCACGCTCTGGCTCAGGAACTGGCGCAGGGCGTCCACGTCGTTGGTGTACACGGACATGATGTCGCCGTGGGCATGGGTGTCAAAATAGGAAATGGGCAGGGCCTCCATGCGGGTGAACAGCTGAATGCGCAGCCGCTTCATGGTTCCCTGGCTGACGCTGACCATGATGCGGTTGTAGGCGTAGGCCGCCACAATGCCCACCGCGTACAGGGCCGCCAGCTTGGTCAGCGCTGCGGCCAGAGGCGCGAAGTCCGGGTTTTCCACGCTCAGCATGGGCAGAATGTAATCGTCCACCAGAGACTGAATGAACACCGTGCCCCGCAGCGTGGCGATGGCCGCCAGCAGAATGCACACCACCACCACGGCAAAGGCCGCCGCGTAGTTGTGCAGCATGTACCGGACCAGCCGGCCCAGGCTTTTCATGGACGCTGCTTCCAATCGTTTTTGTTTCATGGCATCACACCTCCTTGCCGGGCTGGTCGAAATCGCCGCCGCCCTTGCTCTGGGACTCGTAGATGTCCCGGTAAATTTCGTTGGTCTTCAAAAGCTCCTCGTGGGTGCCGAAGCCGTTTACCCGGCCGCCGTCCAGCACCAGAATGCGGTCCGCATGCTGCACGCTGGAAATGCGCTGGGCAATGATCAGCTTGGTGGTACCCGGAATGTACGTCTGGAACGCCTGCCGGATGGAGGCGTCCGTGGCGGTGTCCACGGCGCTGGTGGAATCGTCCAGAATCAGCACCTTGGGCTTTTTCAAAAGGGCGCGGGCAATGCACAGCCGCTGCTTCTGCCCGCCGGACACGTTGGTGCCGCCCCGCTCGATGAAGGTGTTGTAGCCGTCGGGCATCTGGCGGATGAACTCGTCCGCACAGGCGGCGCGGCACACCTCTTCGCATTGTTCACGGGTGGCGTTTTCATCGCCCCAGCGCAGGTTTTCCAAAATGGTACCCGAGAACAGCACGTTCTTCTGCAGCACCACGGCCACCTGGTTGCGCAACGCTTCCATGTCGTATTCCCGCACGTCGCGGCCGCCCACGCGCACGCTGCCCTCGCTGGCGTCGTACAGACGGCTGATCAGGTTCACAAGGCTGGTTTTGCCGCAGCCCGTGCCGCCGATGATGCCCACCGTCTCACCCGACCGGATGTGCACGTCGATGTCCGTCAGCACGTTTTTGCCGGTGCCGTGGCGGTAAGCGAAGGACACATGGTCAAAGTCGATGCTGCCGTCGGCCAGTTCCTTCACCGGCTCGGCAGGGTTGTGCAGTTCGGGTTTTTCGCTCAGCACCTGCTCAATGCGGCGCACACTGGCGGCACTCATGGTGATCATTACAAAAATCATGCTCAGCATCATCAGGCTCATCATGATGGACATGATGTAGCTCAGCATGGAGGTCAGTTCGCCGGTGGTCATGGTGCCGCCCACAATGAACTGGGCGCCCAGCCAGGCCACTGCCAGAATGCAGCTGTAGATCACCAGCATCATGGCCGGGTTGTTGAAGGCCAGCAGCCCTTCTGCCTTGACGAACAGCCGGTACAGGTTGTCGGCCGCGCGGGTGAATTTTTCGTTTTCGTAGCCTTCGCGCACGTAGGCTTTCACCACGCGGATGGCGGATACGTTTTCCTGCACGCTGGCGTTCAGATCGTCGTATTTGGCGAACACAACGTCAAACAGCTTCAGCGTGGCCCGCACGATCAGCGCCAGCACCGCCGCCAGAAACACCATGCCCGCCACAAAGGCCCAGCTCAGCCGCGGGTTGATGAGGAAGGCCATCACCATGCTGCACACCAGCATCAGCGGCGCGCGCACGGCAATGCGTAAAATCATTTGAAAAGCGTTCTGCACGTTGGTCACGTCCGTGGTCATACGGGTCACCAGGCTGGCCGTGCCGAAGTGGTCAATGTTGGAAAAAGAAAATTCCTGCACATGGTCGTACAGGCTCTGGCGCAAATTGCACGCAAAGCCCGCCGAGGCCCGGGCCGCAAACCGGCCGGCCAGTGCGCCGAACAAAAGGCTCAGCGCCGCCATCACGATCATCAGTACGCCGTAGCGCAGCACGTTGTTGATGTTGCTTTTCTGCAGGCCCTCGTCGATGATCAGGGCGGTCACAAAGGGCAAAAGCACCTCCATGACCACCTCCAGCGCGGCGAAAAGCGGCGTGAGCAGCGTCTCTTTTTTATATTGTCGTATTTGACTGAGAACGGTTTCCATCCAAGTGTTCCTCCTTGTTCAAATTCTGAAGAATGCGCATCTGAAAGCAAAGCAGCGCTTCGATTTCCTGCGGTGAAAACCCGTCGAAAATCTGCGTTTCCGTTCGGGCGGCCAGCCGGTCCAGCGTCTGCTTCAGCTCCAGGGCCCGGTCTGTGGGTTCAATCAGCTTCTGGCGCTCGTCCTCGGGTGCGGTGCGCAGGGTGAGAAAGCCCTTTTCCCGCAGCTTCTTCAAAAGTTCGCTCACCGCCGCCCGCGACAGCCCCAGGCCCCGGTGCAGCTCGGTGGAGCACAGCCGCTGGTGAGGCCGCGTCAGAATGTACAGCAGCAGATGCCCCTGGGCCGCAGTCAGGTCCGTGCGCAGAAAAAAACGGCTGATGGAATGTTCCATCCCCGCGTGAATGCGCCGGAAATTGTTCACCGCCGTGCGCCGGTCATCCTGTTTCACAGCATGCCCTCCTTTCCGATGATTCGGTCCGAAATCATTCGGACCCTTATCATTTTATACCGCAAATTCACTTGAAAGTGAAATACAAATCTCTTATAATCTATAAAAAAGATGAATTGATATTCATAGAATGGGTGAGCGAAATGAACACCACGCAGCTGGAATGTTTTCTCGCTGTGGCGGAATATTTAAACTTCTCCAAAGCGGCCGAGGCCGTGCGCATCAGCCAGCCGGCAGTCAGCCACCAGATCTCCGCGCTGGAGGCGGAGCTGGGCGCGCAGCTGTTTGTGCGCACCAGCCGCAATGTGGAGCTGACGGCGGCGGGCGCCCAGTTCCTGCCCTCGGCGGACCGCATTCTGCACCTGGCCGGCGCGGCCCGGGCCCGGCTGCACCAGGCGGAACAGCAGATCAGCCTGCCGCTGCGCATCGGCTGTCACAATCAGATGGAGATGGACTTTCTGCCCCAGGCCCTGCGCCGCCTGCGGGCCGAATACCCGGATTTGCAGCCGGAGGTGCGGCTGATTCCCTTTGAATCGCTTTCCAACCTGCTGGAGGACGGAAACATTCATGTGATGCTGGGCTTTCGCTCACCGTCCCGCAAAAAAAGCGGCACGCTTTTTCAGGAGCTGGTGCGCTGCCCCATTGTGTGCGTGTGCGGGCACGACCACGCCCTGGCACAGCACACCAGCCTCACCCAGGACCAGCTGCAGGGGGAGATGGTGGTCTGCGCGCCCCACAAAGGCCCCGAGGCGGTGTTCCACGCCCAGGGCGATGTGCTGCACCGTCATTCCATGACCCGGGTGCTGTTCACCGACGGGTACGAAGGCACCGTCACGCTGCTGCGGGCGGGGTTCGGCTTTGCCCTCATGCCGGACATTCCCCGGGTGCGCCTGCCGGATCTGCGCTACATCCCCGTGGAGGGCATGGAGAGCCTTTCCTTCGGCGCCCATTACAAGACCTTGCGGGGCAACGCGCCCCTGAAGCGTTTTTTGTCCATTTTACAAACCTGTGTGAAGGAGGATGCAACATGACCGAACAGGACAGGCAGCTGCGGGCGCTGCGCCATACGCCCCAATACGACCCGGAGTGCAGCTTTTTGTGGAAAACCTACGTGCCGGACGCAGGCCAGTCGACGGTTCTGCAGGCGGAGCTTCTGCGCCGCATTGAAAAGCTGCGCTGGGAGGCGCAGGAAAACGGGAACCGGAACTGGGACGAGCAGTTTGACTTCTTCTGCGACTTTGTACAGGTGTGCCTGTGCCGCCTGCCCTATTACAGCGAAGAGGAAAAGCAGCTGTACACCCGCATCCTGGCGCACTTTCAGGACTGCGGGCGCTATGCCGCCACCTGGTACGACAACGACTGCCCGCTGGACGGGTGGGACGTGGAGCGCGTGGCCTGTGTGGAGGACGATTTGTACGACGTGCTCACCGACGCGGTGGGCCGCTTTCAAAAGCTGCACCCCGAGCCCGTTCCCTTCGAGCCGGACCCGGACCTGTACCGGTGAGGGGGCGTATGCCCCCTTGACCCGGGGTGGAAAAGCGGGGATACTGAGCTTATAGGTTAGTTATAACTAACCAAAGAAGGAGGCTCGACCATGAAAGACTACGAGGCGCTGAGCCGGGCGCATTTCAACCGGCAGGCGGCGCAGTACGACCGCAACACATCGGTGTATTATTCCGGCCCGGCCAAGCTCAGCTGCCAGGACGCGGCGGCCTTCCTGCGGGACAAACCCTACCGGCGGCTGCTGGACGTGGGGTGCGGCACCGGGCATCTGCTGCAGCTGCTGGCCCGGCAGCGCCCGGCGGAGTACGCAGGGCTGGACCTGGCCGAAAACATGGTGGCCGTGGCCCGGGCCAAGAACATTCCGGGTGCGTCGTTTGTGCAGGGCACGGCGGACCGGCTGCCCTGGGAGGACGGCTTTTTTGACGTGGTGTGCTGCATCCAGAGTTTTCATCACTATCCCTATCCGGACAAGGCCATGGCCGAGGCGCTGCGGGTGCTGCGGCCGGGCGGGCTGTATCTTCTGTCGGACACGGGGGTGGGCGGCCCGGCCGCCTGGCTGGACAACCACCTGTTGTTCCGGCTGATGAACAGCGGCGACTGCCACACCGAAAGCCGCCGTGCCGTGGCCCGGCGCATGGAGAAAAACGGGTTCCGGGTGGAGGGCCACTGGAAGATCAAGGGCTTTGTGTACACCGTGGCGGGCCGCAAACCGTAACAAAAGAGGACCTCCGAAGGGTTAAGCCCCATAGGTACACAATGTGAACCTACGGGGCTTAACGCCGTGTATGGGGGAAATTAGGGCTTGTGGTGCTCCACAAGCCCTAATTTTTTATTGGGCAGGGAAATATTCGGGCTCCACAATGTGGTAAGTTTTCTGTCAACGGACTTCGGTTCAAGGTTTGATAAAAATAATGGATGAGCGGCTACAAGAAATACCGCTCTCGTTTTCCATATTTCCTGATGTCCTTACTATATTTACCTACTGATCAGGATGTGTAGCAGTTTTTGAGTCCGGAAAATGATGTTTTACAGTTCAGATAACTATCCCCATTTTTCTGTTTATAATCCATGCTACAAGTTACCTCACTATTCACGACTTAAATCCCAAGATGGCGAGTGAACTGGTTTACGAATATTTACCTCTATTTTAAAGATGATGCGCACATTGCCCACCAATATGTTAAATATTATTTGAAGAAAGTTTCTAACAGCTCCGCGATCCGGGCTGGATTTGCGCTTTCCGTTTACAGGCACAACTCTTGCAATGCGGTGCCAACATCCCCGTTTATGCAGACAGCTCTCGTCTGAATTTCTTTTGGGCAGTAGGATTCAGACAGATTGATGCAGACATAAAATGCGTTAGCGTTCTGATAGGTCATCTTCCAGAACGGGTACTTGATGATGACCGGCGTGTTGCCGCCCACGCCCAATTCCAGATAAACCACATTTGCGCCCTCATGCCGCCGAAGGAAATCCTCGTAGCGGGAACAAGCGG
>CALXIP010000029.1 GCA_944388395.1 uncultured Ruthenibacterium sp. | reverse complement strand
CCACTCGCGCCAGGGTGCGATGATGGGCATATCCGGGGCATGGGCGCGGATGGCCAGCTCAAACCGGACCTGGTCGTTGCCCTTGCCGGTGCAGCCGTGGCAAATGGCGTCGCAGCCCTCTTTTTGGGCGATCTCCACCAGCTTTTTGCCGATGATGGGCCGGGCGAAACTGGTTCCCAGCAAATACCCGTCCTCATACACGGCCCCCGCCTGCAGGGTGGGGAACACATAATCCTCCACAAATTCATCCACCAGATCCAGCACATACAGCTTGGAAGCGCCGGTCTTCAGCGCCTTCTCCTCCAGTCCGTCCAGCTCGGTGCCCTGGCCCACGTCCGCCGAAGCGGCAACGACCTCGCACCCGTAGTTTTCCTTCAGCCAGGGAATGATGATGGATGTATCCAATCCGCCGGAGTAAGCCAGCAGAACTTTTTTATATTGTTTCATGAGAAACCGCCTCCTGTATTTTAAAGCACTTTGGACAAAAACGCCTGCAAACGTGCGTTCTGCGGATGGGCGAAGAAATCGGCCGGCGCGTTTTGCTCCATGACCTGCCCCTCGTCCATAAACAGCACCCGGGTGGCCACCTCCCGGGCAAACCCCATCTCGTGGGTCACAATGACCATGGTCATTCCTTCCTCGGCCACTTCCCGGATCAGGTCCAGCACCTCGCCCACCATTTCCGGGTCCAGCGCGCTGGTGGGCTCGTCAAACAGCAGCACTTCCGGGTCCATGGCCAGCGCCCGCACAATGGCAATGCGCTGTTTCTGCCCGCCGGACAGCCGGCTGGGATAGGTGTCCGCCCGGTCCCACAGGCCGATGCGCCGCAAAAGCGTCTCGGCTTTGGCGTCCGCCTCGTCCTGGGTCTGCAATTTCAGCTGCACCGGCGCCAGCGTGATGTTCTGCCGCACGGTCAGATGCGGGAACAGATTGAAATGCTGGAACACCATGCCCACGTGGCGGCGCACGGCGTTGATGTCCGTGCTCTTGGCCGTGATGTCCTGCCCTTTGTACAAAATCTGCCCGCCGGTGGGCTTTTCCAGCAGATTCAGGCAGCGCAGAAAGGTGGATTTTCCGGAGCCGGACGGCCCGATGATCGCCACTTTTTCTCCCTGCCGGATGGTCTCGTTGATCCCCCGCAGCACCGGCACGCCCTGAAACTCTTTGGAAAGGTCTTTAATTTCGATCACTTTGTGCCATCCTCCTCTCCACGCGCTTTTGCACCGCGGTGATGGCGATGACCAGCAGCAGATACACCAGCGCCGCCAGGTACAGCGGCACACTGTTGAAGGTGATGCCGCGCACGCCGTCCGCCGCTTTGGTCAGGTCACGCACGGCGATGTAACCCGCCACACTGGTCTCTTTCAACAGGGCGATAAACTCATTAAACAGCGCCGGCAGAATGTTTTTCACCGCCTGCGGCAGCACGATGCGCCGCATGGTCACCCCATAGCTCAGCCCCAGGCTGCGGCCCGCCTCCATCTGCCCCGGGTCCACCGACCCGATGCCGCTGCGGGCCACTTCGGCCAGGTATGCGCCTGAGTTGATGCCGAACCCCACAATGCACACCAGCAGGCCGTCCGCACTGGCCAGCGCCACGGTATACAGAATCAACAGCTGTACAATTACCGGCGTGCCCCGGATGACGGTGGTGTACAGGCTGCACACCTTGCCCACCAGCTTCTGCAGGCCGTTTTTTTCCGGGCCGCACCACACGCGCAGCAGCGCCACGGTCAGACCGATGAGAATGCCGATGGCCAGGGCACACACCGTGATCAGCAGCGTGTTGCCCAGGCCTTCCAGATATACCAGCCATCGGTCTTTGTAGACGGTGGCCTTATAAATGTCGTTCAGCACGGTCTGTCCCCAGGCCGTGAGATTGCTCCAGGACTGCTCCAAACCCCGCACCTTCCTTGAAAGGCGCGGGCGGCCATCCGCCCGCGCCGCGCTTTGTCAACTGCTCGCTCAGTTCTCCGAGGCCGCCGCTTCGTGCTCGGTCATGGACTGGGCAATGGCGTCCGCGTTTTCCGCGATCACCTGATTGGCCAGTTCCACCAGATCCTCATGACCCTTGGCCACCGCCAGCGCGTAATCTTCCTGGGTGACCATCTCTTCCAGCATTTTCAGCTGTCCGTCATAGGTTTTCACCAGGCTTGCCGCCGCCACATTGTCCAGCACTGCCGCGTCCGCCTTGCCGTTGGCCAGCGCCGACGCGCATTCCACGGCGTTTTTGAACTGCAGAAGGTCTGTCAGGCCCAGCTCTTCCTGCGCATAGATGTCGCCGGTGGTGGTGGCCTGCACCGTCACGGTGTATTCGCCGCTCTTCAGCTGCTCTGCGTCGGTGATCTCACTGTCTGCCGGCAGCAAAAGCACCTGCCCCGCCGTGGCGTAAGTGTCGGTGAAATCCACCTGCTCGGCACGCTCCGGCGTCACGGTCATAGCCGCGCCGATCATGTCACCTTTTCCGCTTTTCAGCGCCTCTACCAGCAGGTTGAAGTCCATGTCCAGCACTTCGTATTCCACGCCCAGCTCGTCGGCGATCATCTGTCCCACGTCGATGTCCACACCCGCGGGCTGACCGTCGGCGCCCAAATACTCAAAGGGCGGGAAGCCCGTGGCCGTCATCAGCGTGAACACACCTTTTTCCTTGATGGCGTCCAGCGTGGGCGTGGCGGATTCTCCCTCCTGAGACTCCGCGCCGGCCTGTGAAGCCGAAGATACCGTGGACGCGGCTGTGGATGCCGAACTGGAATCCGCCCCGCCGCAGCCGGCCAGAGCCAGCACCATCAAAAACGCGCAAACCAATGCAAATTTCTTTT
>CALXIP010000028.1 GCA_944388395.1 uncultured Ruthenibacterium sp. | reverse complement strand
AAACGCTGGCCGGCAGTGCGCAGCTGCATTTCTGTCTGCGCATCAAAAATCAAAATTCCCTCTTGCGAAGGAAGGGGACCGGCTGTCTCCAACGGCGGAAAAGAGTGCGCGGGCACATCACTTTGCTGTGCAATCAGCTCTGTCACCCGGGATTCGGTCACCGGCTCGAAGGGGTCTGCGCCGAAAACGCTTTGTGCCACCGGAACGCCGTCAATATAATGCACGCCGTCTACCGTCTGCCGGTTCATGCCGGGCAGCGCCGGAAAGAAAAACAACTGCCGGACACCGGATGCTTCCAGTGCGGCGCTGAGTTCGGCGCCGATGTTTCCCCGCAGGGCCGAGTCGGTTTTTTTATAAATGTAGGGGATGTTTCTCTCCACGCCCTGCGCCACAATGAGGGCCACGATTTCGTGCGCCTGCAGGGAGGGCAGATGGCGTGTTTCCGCATCCATGACCAGAACTTCCACATCGGTGTCAATTCCGCGCAGATCTGCCCCGGCATCCGTCACCACAAGCGTGCGTGCACCATGACGCGCCAGCTGAACGCCGGTGTCCAGCGCACCGGTAAAATCATCTGCAATCATCAGTAAGCGGAGCATGTTCTCATCCTCTCTCGGGCGTTTTTTCATCGTCTTCATTGTAGCAGGTACGTCGAGCGGTTTGGCAGGCCAGGAAAATCAAAAACTGATTTAAAATGATACATATTTTTGATTTTTTAAAAAATATTTTTGAAATTATGTTTGAAAATAAAACGGTTTACGAGTCGGATGACGAATATTGTTTTATTATGACACGTTGTGCGCATAAAAAGATTAGATTTTTATGCAAAATGTCAGGCACATGCTCGAAACGGTAAAAAATGTATCGCAGCTTGGCAGCTTTGAGTGAACCCGTTAATTTGCTCAAAATACTATCCGAATAGTTTATTAATATAAGAATAAAACAAATTGTCCAGGAACTGACTGTATCAAATTGCTTCTTGATTGTGACCACGGCATGGATGAAAGGGAAGGCTCATCGACAAAACTGATTCATTTTGCTACAATGAAGAAAATGTTATTTGACTGTTGGGAGGAAAAGTGATGGGTGCCGCTGCTGAACCGCTGCGAATTTTGGGAATCGCCCCCTATGAGGGCATGCTGGATGCAATGCGCCGAACGGCGGAAAATCTGCCGGACGTGGAACTGGACGTTTATACAGGAGATTTGCAGCAGGGTGCGGATATTGTGCGCCGCACGGTGGATGCAGGGTACGACGCAATCATTTCCCGCGGCGGAACAGCCACCCTGATTCGGGAGACGACCGATTTGCCGGTGATTTCCATTCAGCTGTCCGTTTATGATGTGCTGCGGACCATTCGGCTGGCGCAGAGTTACTCCAATCTGTATGCCATCGTCGGTTTTCCGGACATCACAGAGGCTGCCCATACGCTCTGCGATTTGCTGCGGTATGAGCTGGACATTCTCACGGTCCACAGCACGGAGGAAGTGGAGACCACTTTACAGCGTCTGCAGAAGGGTGGATATCGTATGGTGATCGGCGATATGGTCACACACACCATTGCCCGCCGCATGGGATTTGATGCTTTTTTGATCACATCCGGGGCGGAGAGCCTTCACACCGCATTGGAACAGGCCGTGGAGCAGGGAAGAAACTCCCGCCGGATGCGGCGGGAAAATCAGCTTTTGCGCCGCATTGCCCAGCCTGAAAAGGGATTTGTTGTGGTATTGCGCGCCGACGGAACATATTATTATGCAGCACCGCGGGAACCGGACCGCGAACTGGGCGCGCTTTTGCACGCACGCATGCGCGAGATTCCTCGCACCGGTGCGCTTCATTTTTATCACTGGGCGGGTGGTTTGCTGTACCGCATCAGCGCCGAACGGCTGACGCTGAACCGTGAAGAAATGTTTTTGTTCCGCTGCAATCCCTCGCAGATCCCGCTGCGTTCCGAGAGAACCGGCATCCGAACACTGAATCAGGCGGAGTGCAGCCAGCTGTTCATGAGCAGTTTTTACAGCATCAGCGGCGCGATGGGGGAACTGGAGCCCCGACTGAATGCCATTGCCGAGGCGCGCCAGCCCATCATGATTGTAGGCGAAACGGGAACCGGAAAGCAGCAGATCGCACGGGCTCTGTATCTGCGAGGTTCGCGGCGCAACGAACCCTTTGTGGAGGTAGACTGTGCCCTGGCGGATGAAAAAAGCTGGGACTTTCTGCTCAACCATGCCGCATCTCCCTTGAATGATATGGGCGGGACTGTGTATTTTCAGCATCTGGATGCACTGTCGGAGCGAAGGGCAGCAACACTTTTATCCCAGATCATTGAGACGGACCTGGCCCGGCGGGAACGGCTGATTTTCTCCTGCTCCTGTGCCGAGGGTACGCCGCTTTCGCCCACCGGGCAGGACTTTGTGAACTGGGTGGGCTGCCTGTCGCTGCGTCTGCCGGCGTTGCGCACCCGTGCGGACGAAATTCCCTCGTTGGCCAGCTTGTACCTGGGCAGCCTGAATCAGGAGCTGGACAGAGAGCTGATCGGGTTTACACCGCACGCCACGGAATTGCTGATCCGTTATCGCTGGCCCAACAATTATACGCAGTTCAAACAGGTCCTGCTAGAGCTTGCCACGCTGGCCACCTCTTCGTACATTCGGGGAAGCTCTGTGGCGGAACTGCTGGATAAGCAGCGCGCGCTGTGTGCACCCGGAACGCCCGCCGGCGGAACGGATCATCGCACGCTGGACCAGATCACACTGGATGCGGTGCGTGCGGCAGTGGCTGCAAACAACGGGAATCATTCCGCCGCTGCGCGGCAGTTGGGAATCAGCCGTTCCACGCTGTGGCGCCTTCTTAAAAATGTAGAGGAGCCGCTCGCACCCGATTTATGAACTGCACATAGAAAAAATAAATTTTGAGAGGAAAAACAATTCTAAAATATGCGATGGAGCGATCGATCCATCGTAACTCATACTTTGGATGGATTTACAGGGTGAAAAATCCATGATAAAATAAGCTGAATTTTATTTTGCGGCGTCTTTGCATAAATTTTAATTTAATTTTACAAAACATCCGGTGGCAGGAAGGGGTGCCACCGGGTTCTGTGTTGTTCTCTTTTGATAATAGTTCAGGCACTTGTGAGGGGGGAAGAGAGATGGCACAACCCGTTGTTTTTCGAAGAAAGCTGAAAGAACAGGTGCAGGCGGCGCTGGAAAATGGACGCGTAGTTCTGTTCAGTGCGCCCTGCGGATTCGGAAAGACCACAACACTACGGGCGATTCTGGCAGGCAACCGCATGATTGAGGTGTCGGCCGGGTCGCCCGATTTTCAGTTACCGGACGTTTCAGACCGCTGGAACCTGCTTGTGGTGGATGATCTGCAGGAATTGACCGACGAAAAACTGCAGCGGGCACTGTGTGAAATGATTCGGGAGAATCCCCGCCGGCGCTTTGTCTTTCTCAGCCGCGGCATTGTGCCGGGATGGCTGGTACCCTTTGAAATCGTCGGCATGCTGGCGGTGTTTCGCGCGCAGGATTTGCTGCTGGACAGGGAGAGCGTCGGCCAGCTTTTGGAAGCGTATGGTGTATCGGTCCCGGATGTCATGCTGACGTCCATCTATCGGCAGAGCGCAGGTTATCCGTTGGCAATCAGCCTGCTGGCCCGCCGGATGATGCGGGGCGATGCCTACGGCAAGGCCGTTTCCAATCAGGTGCGGCAGGAGATCTTTCTATATTATGAAGAGGCGGTTTTTCGCCGCTTGGAACTGCCGGTACGGCGTCTGCTTATGGAACTGGCTCCCTTTGAGTGCATCACCACGGAGTTGGCCCGGATCGTCAGCGGAAGCAGCCGCGCGGGAGAAATACTGCTTCAGCTGCAGCGCACCACCACAATGATGCATCAGAAAGGGTTGGATTGCTGGTATTTCTGGCCGTTGTTCCGCCAGTTCCTGCTGTGGGAACTGGAGCAGAACTACAGCGAGGAGCAGCGGCGAAACTTGTACGGCCGGGGCGGCCTTTACTACGAATTGCGGGAAGAGTACGGCCGGGCGCTGGAGTGCTATTCGCGCATCAGAGATTACAGCAAAGTGTCACAGCTGCTGGTGAAGAACGCCGAAATGCATCCCGGAATGGGGCATTACTGTGACATGGAACCCTATTACCGCGCGCTGCCGGAAAGAGAAATTTTGTCCAGCCCGGCGCTGATGCAGGCTATGAGCATGTTGTGTGCGCTGTGCATGGATTACGCGCAGTCCGAAGTCTGGTACCGGAAACTGGCCGAATTTGAAAAGTCCCGACAGCCCGGAGATGCGGATGCACGGGATGCCCGCGGCCGTCTGGCCTGGCTGGACATCTCGCTGCCGCAGCGGAAAGTGGAAAATTCCATTGAAATGTTCCCAAAACTGTTTCGGCAGCTGGCGGCCCGGGAGATTCGCCTTCCACCCTTTTCCGTCACCGATGCGCTGCCCAGCCTTTTGAACGGCGGAAAGGACTATTCTCCCTGGGGCAAAGACAGCGAGCGATTATATACCATCATGCGCGCACCGGTGGAAGCCGTGCTGGGTCGGGATGGCGTGTGTATGCTGGATTGCGCTGCGGCCGAGAACGAATTTGAAAAAGGTGAGGACATCCGGGACCGGATCGTGTGGATCTTGCAGAACATCGACCGCATCCGGCGGGACGGAACACCGGACATCGAGTTTGGGGCCGTGGGTCTTCTGGCGCGGATGCAGATGGACAGCGGACACTCGGCGGACGCGCGGAGCAGCCTGGAAAATCTGCGCGAGCGGTTTGAGGCATGCGGCGAGACGCGCTTCCTTCCGAATCTGGATGCCATGATCTGCCGGGCCAACCTTCGAATGGACAACGATGAAGCGGTGGATGAGTGGTACCGGGAGCGGGCGCCCCGAAAACCCCAGCAGTTCTGGACCATGAAACGGTATCAGTATTTTACACAGGCCATGGTGGAACTGGCCTTCGGCGATGAAGAGACGGCGCTTTTGACGCTGGCACCGCTGGAGCCCTATTGTAAAATCTGTTCCCGATACATTGACAGCATTTATTTGGATGTGCTGTCATCCATCGCCTTTTGCCGGCTGGGCGATAAGCGCTGGCGTCAGAAACTGTGTGACGCGCTGGACATTGCCGTTTCTTTTGGCTTTTTCCGGCCGATAGCGCAGTATGGCGCGGCGATTTTGCCGCTTTTGGAAAGCTGCGGCTGGGACGGCGATGCGGCATTTCTTGAAAAGCTGACACGTCTGACGCGGCAGCAGGCGGCATTGTATCCGGATTACCTGCAGCCGCGCAAGGCGATGACAGCGCCTTTGTCCGCCATGGAACTGCAGGTGCTGCAGCTTTTGTGTGCCAACAAAAGCAATGCGGAGATCGGCCGGATTCTGGATATTAAGCTTCCAACGGTAAAAACGCATGTCAGTCACATTCTGGGCAAGCTGGGCGTAAAGCGCCGCAGCGAAGTAAAAGCCGCGGCACAGCGGCTGCATCTGATTCATTGAACGCACGAGATACGGAACTTGAGCAGTGATGGAGGAGGAATCATTCAAAAATGAAAGTGGCTTTGATCGGCGAGAGAGACGCTCTGGCGCAGTTTTTTTTAGAAAAGATGAAAAAAGAGGGAAACGACGTCTATTTTCTCTCGGAAAATGATTTTTACGGAAACTTCTCTGCGGCTGTGAAGTATCGTTTCTTTCAGCTGAGCAGAAATCCGGATATTTTGAAAAATCTGTTTGAATCCATTTCACCGCAGGTGGTGGTGTTCACAGGGAAAGAAGCCATGAACAGCCGGCTGGATGCATGGGACGAAGAGGAACTGACGCTGCTTTCTCGGGTATTGGGCCTTTCCGCGCAGACGAAGGTGGAAAAGTTTGTCTATCTGTCTTCCTCTGAAGTGTACGGAGAGGGCGAAACGGTGTTCGAAGAGACGGACCGCGTGAACCCCGTGACCACCAAGGGAATGCTGACGGCCCAGGGCGAGTACATGGTTGCACAGTTTGCCAAGCGCTACGGCATTGAAACGGTGATCGTGCGCGCTTCACAGATTTATTCCGAGCAGTGCGCAGACGACGGCCGGGACTTTCTCAGCCGCCTGATCCGGCAGGTAAAAACCGAGTCCTCCCTGCCCGCAGGCGAGGGTGAGGTATTCCAGCCGCTGCACGTCAGCGACCTGGCCGAGGCGCTCAAACGCATCATCGAGACCGGTACGGCGCACCTGTACAATGTCAGCGGAAGCTTTACGGTTTCCGCCGCAACGATGTGTGCAGCGCTGAAAAAGTATTTTGACGCGGCTGTAGAACTGACGGATTCCGATACAAAATCGGGCACGCTCATCAGTAATGTGCGCCTTAAAAAGGAACTGGAGTGGACCGATTTCAAAAAGCTGACAGCCTTTTTTGAAAACCGACAGCTGGCCTATCAGGAACACCAGGCTAAAAAGCAGGAGAAAAAAGGCGGCATCCCGGCCGGGGTGCGGCGCGTGGGCGAAAACGTGGTCGTGTTTGCCATTTTCCTGGCGCTGTATCTGCTGACGTCTTCCCACTCGCTGTTTTCACAGATCAACTGGATGCTGATCTATGTGGTGCTCATTTCCCTGTTCTATGGTTTGCGGCAAAGCGCGCTGGCTGTCATTCTGGCTTCGGGCGCTTATCTGGCCACCCAGGACCTGAGTCTGCTGGAAATGACCAACTTCTATTCGTACGCCCAAAGCGTTCTCACTGTGGTGGAGTTCGTGTTCTTCGGTGTGGCGGTCAGCTATACGGTGGATATGCTGCGCGAAGAAGTGCGTGATACACGCCGCGGCTACGAGATGGTGTCCAATGACTTCCGTGAACTGAAAGCAATCAATGCGCAGAACGTTGTGATCAAGAACGAATACGAAAAACGTCTTCTGGATTCCAAGGAGAGCATTCCCCAGCTGTACAGCCTGATTGAGCGGCTGATGGTTCTGTCTCCGGACCGAATCTTCCTGGAGATTCTGCATGTGGTGGCGCAGCTGGTGGAAACCGACACCGTGGCTGTGTACACGGTCAACCCCAAAAGTACATATTTGCGTCTGGTCAATGCATTGAATGACGCCTCTTCCATGGGCGGAAAGTCCTGGAACATTGCTTCCAACGCAGCTCTTGCAGCAGCCATTGCCCGGGGTGATCTGTATCAGGGCGATGTTTGGAACGGGGAGCCGGCCGTGGTCCTGCCGGTGCAGTATCATTCCAAGACGATCGCTGTGATCGTCATCCGTTCGCTGGATTATAAAAACTGCACGCTGTATCACATGAATCTGTTGAAAACCATGGGCCTTCTGGTCTCCGAGTCCATGGCGCGTGCGCTGGATTATGAGCAGATCACCCGGCAGGCACGTTACGTGGACGGTTCCCTGGTGCTCAAAAAAGAGGCCTTCCAGGAAATGGTGCGCATCGCCCGCGAAAAGCAGGAGCAGGGCGTGGCGGAATTCTGTGTTCTGGAATTGACGACAGCGGGCAATGCCCAGGCTGTCAGCGAGCGTTTGGGCTCGCTGTTCCGCACGGCCGATCATATGGGAACAGACGGTGAAGGGCATTACTATGTGCTTTTGAACAATACGGGAACGGACGCGGTGAAGCTTGTTCAGGAGCGGTTGCAGCAGAAAGGCATCTCGTCGCAGGTGAGCAGCCGCTTCGCAGAGGCAGGAGTGTGACACATGGCAAAGTGGTTGATTCTCTTTTTACTGGCCAACCTGATGGGAACGGTTGCCTATGCGCTGTATCGCGCAAAGCGGAAAGAATCCATCGGGCTGGTGCTGTTTTTCCTGTTTCTGCCGGGGCTGGGCTTTGTGTTTTACTTTGCGCCCCAGTGGATTCAGAAAACGTTTTTGAAACAGCACTATGACCGCGATTCGCTGGTGAAGCGTCTGGCCATTCCCAAAAACACCGAGCAGGTGGATGTGGAACGAGAGCTGAACGTGGTGCCTGTGAAAGACGCGATGGCGGTCAGCGACAACTTCCAAAAGCGGTCGCTGCTGCTGAACCAGCTGCGCAAGGATATCCACAGCAATTATCGGGAACTGCTGGCTGCCGAGGCAGACGAGGACTCCGAGTCCGCCCATTACGTGGCCGCGGCGAAAATGGAGGTCTACGCCGCCCGCCAGAAGGAGTGGACGCAGGCGCTGAAAGCGCATCAGGCGGACCCGAACAACGAAGAACTTTTTGAGCAGATGCTGGGCGAGCTGGAACGGTTTCTGGACAGCGGCCTTCTCTCTGCTCGTGAGGAGACCATTTACAAAAAAAGGTACTGCGATTTCGTGCGGGAGGCCCACGGCGGGGATCTGGCCGGTTTGAACGGGGAGATCCTGAAAACCTATCTGCGCTTCCTTGTGGATTTGAAGGAGTACGGGCAGGCGCTCCAGCTTTGGAAAACGCACCGCCCGGCGCTGCGCAGCGAGGCTTGCTATATGAAAATGCTGGCCATGTTTTATGCGCAGCGCGACAAGGCGCAGTTTGACCAGTGCATCCGGGAGCTTCAGGCAGACGCAGGCGTTCGTCTGAGCGCGTCCGGTCTGGAGAGCCTGCGCTACTGGCTTGAAAGGACTTAAATCATGTTATCGACCAAAAGACTTCTCTATGTGATATCGGTGGTGTTGGTCATCAGCACGATTTTCATGCTGTACAACATCAACGAAGAGCGCGCCAGCCACATCAGCATCGAGCGCAGCGCGGACCCGGTGGTTTCGGCCATGCCCGACCAGAATTGGGAAGGCACCCAGCAGCTTACGTTCGTGCTGACCGGCGAGAGCAAACGCGAGATTTACGGCGATCTTTACCAGAATGTCCGCCGGCTGCTGGATGACTTGAAGCTGCCTGTGGAAGCCACAGACTTTGTGGATTTTGCTTCGCTGGATACGAACACGATCGTCATCTTCTGCAGCGACGCCATCAGCGACTATGCGGATCTGTATCAGCTGGGGCAGTTTGTGGAAAACGGCGGACGCGTGATTTTTGCCGCCGGTCTGCCCGAGGGAAACATCGATTCTTATCTGAATCCGTTCCTGGGCATTATGGAAAAAACCATCAAGGAAAATTACAACACGCTGGCCTTTGTGGGAGATCTGTTCCCGGTGCAGCCGGAGGAGATGACCTACGACGGTTACAATGCGTCCACGTGGGTCCGCGTGCGCCCCGATGCCAAGGTCTATGTGCAGGATGCGGAAAAGGAAGTTCCGGTTCTGTACACGTATCCCTACGGCCAGGGGACCAGCTGTGTCATCAACGGCACATTTTTGGCTGACCGGAACTGCTGCGGCCTGCTGACAGGCGCCATCGGTACGGTGGCCGACTCCTTCCTGTATCCGGTGGTGGGGCTGAAGACGATTTTCCTCGACAACTTCCCCATGGTCACCTATGTGAACGACAAGCTTTGCATGAAGCTGTACGGCTGCTCCACCGAGGCTTTCGTCCGGGACGTGGTCTGGCCCCAGTTCCAGGGCATGGCGCTGCGGGGCGAAGTGGCGTATACCTCCGCCATTCTGGCAGAGTCTTCGGATGCGGGAATGTTCACCGGCATCAACGACAGTTTGTTCACCATCATCGGAAAATCCGCCCTGCAGTACGGCGGCGAGCTGGTTTACGCGGCCGATTGCCGGGACGATGCGCTTGTGTTCAACGAAGAGCTGCTGAACTCCTTTTCCAGTGTGTTTGACCACTATCAGGTAAACGGCCTGGCCCTGATGGGGCAGACGGAGTTTGACCCAGCCATGCTGACGCCGCCGGGCGTGAACCTTTCCGCCGTGCGCAGCCGCCTTTCGGATGAAGAGGCGTTCCGTGTGCAGGACGACTATTTTGCGTTCCCCTGCGCCAGCCAGGGCAACAACATGGAAGACGGCAATCTGTTCGAGATCACATCCGTGCTCTCCGCTTACGGAATGGTGTCCCACGCCTTTGACGTAAACCTGCTGATTGCGCAGGACGAGACCGCCAGTTGGGACCTGGACAAAGAACAAATTGCTTATTTCGAGGACCAGATTCTGGACGAAACGCATTTCCTGACGTCCAAGACGCTGTCCAATACGGAGAATTACGTGAACAGTTACCAGTCGCTGGAGTACGAGTGGCAGCAGGACGGAAACCAGATCCGGCTGAACTGCCGGGGCGCGATTCCGGACCAGGCGTTCTTCTTGAAGACCGGCCGGGAGATCCAAAGCGCGGAAGGCCTTTCCTATGAAGAGGTCGGCCACGGGTATTATTGTCTGAAACTGCAAAGCAGCAGCGCGGTGATTGAGTTGGGATAAAGGTGGTTACATGAGGGTTTGCTTAATTTGCGAAGGATGCTATCCGTACATACCGGGCGGCGTCTCCAGCTGGGTGCAGATGCTCTGCACACAGTTTTCCGATGTGGAATTTGTCATCTGGTCCATTGCGACCAACCGTGAGGAAATGTCCGAAGTTTGCTACGAAATGCCGGAAAACATCAAGGAGCTGCGCACCTTTTACCTGGGCGAAGTGGCGCTGAACAAAAAGTACCGCAGCGTTCAGATGACGGCGGAGGACCATCAGGTCCTGAAGGCGCTGGTGGCGGGAAAGCCGGAGGAGATCGACTGGAAGCGCACGCTGGAATTTGTCAAACAGTACCGCACCCGTCTGGAAGATATTCTGATGGGCGAGGACTTCTATCAGATCTGCCTGGAGGAATACGATCGCCGGAAATCCAAAAAGGTCTTTTTCCAGTTCTTGTGGAATTTCCGCAATATGTACTTCCCGCTGATGAATATTTTGTCCGACGAGATTCCGCAGGCGGACGTTTATCATTCGCTTTCCACGGGATACGCCGGCATTTTGGGAAGCTGTGTGTCCTATGCCATGCAGCGCCCGTTTTTGCTGACCGAGCACGGCATCTACACCCGTGAGCGCGAAGAGGACATCATCCGCGCCCAGTGGGTGGAAGAGGATTTCAAGGAAATTTGGATCGACTTTTTCAAGAAGATGTCCCTCATTGCCTATCAGCAGGCCACGGTGGTCACCAGTTTGTTTCAGGTCAACAAGACCCTTCAGGTGGAGCTGGGCTGCCCGGAGGAAAAGATCCGCATCATCCCCAACGGTGTCAGCGTGGAGAGCTTCGGGGAGCTGGCAGCCAAACGCACCGGCGATCCCGCGCGGTTCAACATCGGCGCGGTGCTGCGCGTGGTGCCCATCAAAGACGTGAAAACCATGATCCTTGCCTTTGCCGACGTGAAGGACCGGGTGCCGGCCGCACGTCTGTACATCATGGGCAACTGCGGCGAAAATCCGGAGTATTATCAGGAGTGTGAGGAGCTTGTCCAGGCGCTGGACGTGCAGGACGTCTCCTTCCTGGGCCAGGTCAACGTGATGGAGCATCTGGCCGACATGGATCTTCTGCTGCTTTCCAGCATCAGTGAAGGCCAGCCGCTGGCCATTTTGGAGGGCATGGCGGCAGGACTGCCGTTTGTGGCCACCAATGTGGGCGACTGCCGCGGCCTGCTGGAGGGCGAAAACGGGGAAGATCCGGCGGGTCTGATTGTGCCGGTGATGGACAGCGCCGCTATGGCGGACGCCATCGTGTACTGCTACACCCACCCCAAAGAGCGGCTGAAAATGGGGCAGGCCGGGCGCAGACGCGTGTGTGAGCGCTATCGCAAGGAATTCTTCTTGAAGGAATATCGAGCATTGTACAATCAGCTGGGGGAGGAACAACATGGCGGGAATCGGGTTTGAACTGAGAAGAATCTTCGGTAAAAAGACGCTTGCGGCCAATGTGTGGGGCACCATTTATGCCACCATGACCACCATTGGCCCCTCGCTGCTGTTTGCCGTGCTCATCCTGTTCTTGAAATGGTTTGTAGACAGCGCCCATACGCCGGAGCTGGAGAGCCGGTTTTTCATCTCATCGCTGTCGTACATCTTCCTGGGCGCCATTCTGGTTTCGGCGCTGTTCAGCACGGTCATCTCCCGCTACATTTCCGACTGCGTGTTTGAAAAGCGGGAAAGCGAGATCTGCGCCTCGGTGTTCGGCGTGCTGACGCTCAGCACGGTGATTTCGGGACTTTATATGCTGGCGCTGTGCGCGGGCATGGCCTGGAAAAGCGGCATCGGCCTTCCGTTCCTGGTGGTCTACTATCTGCTGGGCGTGCTGTCGGCCAATGCCTACAATCTGATCATTTATGTCTCCGCGCTGAAGGAGTACAAGGAAGTGACGGTCAGCTATCTGTCCGGCCTGGTGGTGGCCATCCCGGTTTTTTTGCTGTGCCGGCATCTGCTGGGAATGCACATTGTATCCGCGGTATACGTGGCGTTGACCTGCGGCTTCTTTGTGATCGACTTTTTGCTGGTGGTTCTCTGCGTGCGCGCGTTCGGATGGCCCAGCACGAACTATTTTGCGTTTGTAAGTTATTTCCGGCAGTTCCCCAAGCTGTTCTGCAGCGGCTTTTGCTACATGCTGGGCTTCTATGCCGCCACCATCGTCTATTGGGCGCTGTCGGACATGAAGCAGACCATCAGCATATTCAGCACCACCCCGGAATACGATATGGCGATGTTCCTGGCAATTGTGGTGAACATGCCGGCGCTGGTCATTTTTGTGGTAAAGACGGAGACCGCCTTTTTTGACAAATACGTTCGCTATCTGTCCGCCCTGAACCACGGTTCGTACGAGATGATTGAAAAAGAGCGGGACAACATGTGCAACGTCATTCGCTATCAGCTGTTCTTTGTGTATGAGGTCCAGCTCATCATTACGGTCATGCTGGTGTTTCTGGTGAACATCTTCTTCCCGTATCTGAACGTGAGCACCCGCATCCTGAACACCTTCCTGGTGTTGAGCATGGGACTGTACTGTGTGTTCTGCATGTATTTCACCGTCATCTTCCTGTATTATTTCGAGGACCATACAGCCTCCTGCATCGGGCCGTGCATTTTCCTGGCGGTCACCACGGTGCTGGCGCTGGTGGCTTCGGTGGCAGGCACACCGTTCTATCCGCTGCCGCTTTTGATCGGCGGCCTGGCCGGCTGGATCGCGGCATTTTTGTGCCTGAAGCGCAGACTGAAAAATCTCAACGTATTTCTCATGTGCAAATAAGGAAAGGAAGAACTCTTTGTGAACAAGTTTGAAAGAAGAAACGCCGGCATCCTGGTGTCGGTGGTTCTGGCTGCGGCGGTGCTTCTGGCGGTGCTGTATGTGAAAAACCAGATCCCCGTGGAAAAAGTGCCCGAGACGCAGCCCTCTTCGCTGGAGGAATGGACGCTGGAAGACAGTGCGCTGAACGGCGTGCCGCTGGAAGAGGACAAAGGCATCTATGAGCAGAACAACAACATCTATGACGTGTACATCAGCGTGTTCCCCACCAAGGACAGCGATGGCAACATGCTGGATTTTTCGGCCTTTGACAAGCATACTTCCCGCGACCACACGTACAACCCCACGCTGAACTGCAACATTCAGATTTTGAATGAGGGCGAAACCCTGGACCCGCTGATGAGCCTGGACCAGAAAAACGCCACCATTCGCGTGCGCGGCAACTCTTCCCGCGGCGATAAATACAAAAGCTATAAGGTCAAACTGGACGAAGAGGCCGAGACCTTTTTCGGACAGAGCAATCTGAACATCAACAAGCACTCCGAAGACATCACGAAGATCGCCACCAAGCTGGAGACCGACCTGCTGACTCAGATCCCGGACATCCTCAGTTACCGCACCTATTTTATGCGGGTGTGGATCCGGGACACTTCGGTGCCGCAGGACCAGCAGGAGTTCAAGTATTACGGCCTGTTCACCCAGATCGAGCAGCCCAACAAAACATATCTTGAACTGCGCGGCCTGAGCAGCAACGGCTCCATGTACAAAGCGAGGGACTTCAGCTTTGCGCTGAGCGACGTTCTGAAGGACGTGGACGATCCCGGCTACGACGAGGAGGCCTTTGAGACCGTCCTGACCATCCGCGAGGCGGAGGACCACGAAAAGCTGTTGGAGATGCTGCAGGCTGTGAACGACGAGACCACGGATTTTGAAGAGGTCTTCTACACGTATTTCAACGAAGAAAACTATCTGACGTGGCTTGCCTTCAACCTGCTCATGGGCAACAACGACATCATCAACCATAACTTCATCATTTACAATCCCGATAATTCTCAGACATGGTACTTTGTCCCCTGGGACTTTGACGGAACCCTGCGCTTTGGCGAGTATGAGAGTTCGCTGATGAAGCTTCCGGTCTCCCTGCGGGGCGTGCAGAAGCTGAACCAGTCGGTTCTCCACCGCCGCTATCTGCGGCTGGACGGCAGCATCGAAAAGATCGAGCAGAAAATGCAGGAGCTGCTGCAGAACTACATCACCCGGGACCGGGTCACGGAACTGGTCAATTCCTACAAGCCCATTCTGGAGAAAACGCTGCCTCTGGCACCGGACATTGAGCTTTTGGACATGACGCCCAGCGAGATGCCGGCCTATCTGGACAGTTTGTACGATGGAATCCTCAGCAACTACGAGATGTTTGAGCAGTCCATGCAGTATCCCACGCCCATGTACGTGGCGAAACCGGTCCGGAATGCCGCGGGCGGAGTGGATTTTGCCTGGGAGACGTCCTATTCCTATCAGGGCCGGCCTGTGACGTATAATCTGCAGGTGTTTACAGACTACAACATGCAGAACATGATCTTCGAGGCAACGGACCTGGTGCAGACCACCTTCACCAAGGAGGATGGACTGGAGCCCGGCACCTATTATCTGAAAGTGACCGCCGTGGACAGCGAAGGCCACGAGCAGCTGAGCATGGAGCGCTTTGAAACGATGCTGACGGACATCAAGGGGTACAACGTCAACGGCCTGCTGGAATTCGTGATCGAATAGAGGAGGCCGGCATGCAGTATCAGGGACATACGCTCAGACATGAGCTGAAATATTACATCAACGCCAGCGTCTATCATACGCTGCGCAACCGCCTGCGGGTGGTGCTCAAGCCGGACCCGAACATGAAACGGGAGGACGGTTATCTCATCAGCAGCCTGTATTTTGACGATTTGCATCATTCGGCGCTGAACGAAAAGCAGTCCGGCATCCGGTTCCGCAAAAAGTACCGGATGCGCTGCTATGACCGCAGCGACGCGCTGATCAAGCTGGAATGCAAGTACAAGTACGACGAGTACATCTCCAAAACCAGCGCAACGCTCTCCCGCGCAGAGTACGACGCCATTCTTCGAAACGACTACGGCTTTTTGGCGTCGCGCCGGGAAGAGGTGTGCCGGCAGCTGCTGGCTTATCACAATCTGCGGCTTCTGCGGCCGGTGGTTGCGGTGGAGTATCTGCGGGAAGCTTACGTCCTGCCGCAGGGCAATGTGCGGATCACCTTTGACAAGGATATTTCCGCTTCCACCGATTGCTTTGACATGTTTGCGGAAGACTATGTCACCAGCCGGGTGCTGGAAAAAGACCTGATCGTTCTGGAAGTGAAATACGATGATTTCATCCCGTCCTTTGTGCTTGAGATTCTGCAGACGGCGATGACCAACAAGTGTGCCATCTCGAAATATGTGATGTGCCGGGTGGATAAAAGGAGGATATTGTATCGATGACCAATTTTTCTGATATTTTCAAAAGCGGCTTTTTGCAGGAGACGGGCAACCTCACGACCGAGGGCTTTGTCATGTCGCTGCTGTCGGCGTTCGTGTGCGGCATGATCGTCTATGCGGTTTATCGCTTCTTCTTTAAAGGCGTGATCTACAACAACAACTTCAACATTCTGCTGGTGATGACCAGCCTGGTCACATGCTTCATCGTAATCGTCATCAGTTCCAACGTGGTTCTGTCTCTTGGTATGGTCGGTGCGCTGTCCATTGTGCGTTACCGCACCGCGGTCAAGGACCCGCTGGATGTGGGCTTTTTGTTCTGGACCGTGGCAGTGGGCGTCACCTGCGGCGCGGGCCTGTATCTGATTTCGCTGATGGGCACCGTGGCCATTGCGCTGGTGTACATTCTGCTGGTGAAAATCCGCAGCCATCGCCATTTGTATCTGTTGATCGTCAAATATGCGGATGAGGCGACGGATACGGTGCTGCGCGAACTGGAGCCCATCAAAAAGGTGCTGAAAAACAAAACAGCCACCAAGGGATATACCGAGCTGACGTATGAAGTGCGCCTCAGCGGGGACAACACCTCCTTCACCAACCGGCTTTCCGCTTGCCCGGGCGTGGAAAGCGCTGTGATCGTGGAATTCACGGGCGACTATTTTGAGTAAAAAATGGAAGGCGGCCGTTCTCCTTCTCGTCGTTCTGGCGCTGGCGGCCGCCTTTGCCTTTTCCCGGCTCCGGTGGGAAAAAAGCTGGACCTTTTCCGAATCGGTCCGCACGCTTCGCAACCCTGCCCGGGGGTTTTATATCCAGGTGGACAGCGCCCGCTGGCAGAGAATTGAAAAGATCAGCGGCGATGTGCGTGTGATTTTGCTGACGCTGGACCTGCGCGATTTTGCCGAGCAGGCGATTCCGGATGAAACGCTGCAGGAGCTGGAACAGGCGCTGAGCGCTGCAGAGCAGGGACATGCGGCGGTGGTCTTTCGGGCGGCTTACGGCTTTGACGAGTCGGTGCGCGAGCCGGATGATCTGGAGACGGTGGGCGCCCACATTGGGCAGATCGCGCAGGTGCTGAACCCGCATGCGCAGAACCTTCTGGCGGTGCAGGCAGGGCTTCTGGGCGAGTACGGCGAGTGGCACGGCGGCCATTTCTTGCAGGGAGACGAAAGCGCGCAGCGCACCAGCCGCCTGTATGTGCTGCAACAGTGGGAAGCGGTGCTTGAACAGCAGATTCCGGTGGCGGTTCGCCGGCCCCGTTTTGTGCGCGAGGCCCAGGAACAGGGCATTCTGACCGGTCGGCTGTGCCTGCACAACGATGCACTTTTGTCCACCGACAGCGATATGGGGACGTACGATGATCCGGAAATGTCTTTTTCTGAGGAGCTGCAGTGGGTGGATGAGCAGCTGGCGGACCAGTACAACGGCGGCGAGATGCCGTCGCCCGGCGCCCGGAATGAGCCGGAGAATGCCCATGCGGAGTTTCAGCGCCTGCACATCGGCTATTTGAACCAGATGTACAATCAGGAAATTTTGGACAGCTGGCGGGAAAGCGAAATGCCCGGTGCAGGGGGCGAGAGTGCCTTTTCCTTTATCGAGCGCCATTTGGGCTACCGCTTTTCAGTCAGCGGGGCATCGGTCAGCGCCCGTTTGTGTAACCCCGATACGGTGCAGGTTCACCTGACGCTGAAAAACAGCGGGTACGCGGCTCTTCCGGCCGGCTTTCACCTGTATCTGCTGACGGAAGATTCGGCAGGAACAGTGGGCGAGGCATATGAGATTCAGCATCCGCAGCTGCATCAGATCAGCAATGGACAGGAGTGCGAGGTTTCGCTGGAACTGCAGCTGGACGATGTGCAGCCGTGCTCCCTCAGTTTGCAGATTTCGCCGGATCTGTCCAGCCCGGAAGAAGATTGTGTGATTCTGGCCAATGATGGGTTCGGATGGGAATCCGGCCGGAACCGGATTTTGCAACTTTGGAAAAACGAGGACTCCTTCTGGGAGCCTGTGGGCGTAAAAACGGAGCAGGACGCGTGATCCTGCTCCGTTTTTGCTGCGGTTCAAAACAAAAAAGGCTGGGTGCTCCCTTTAAGGGGGCGCCCAGCCTTTATCTGTGAAAAACGTCACTGCGCAGAACGTTCCGGATGATATTTCCGACGGGTGGCCATGCCGCCGCGAAGGTGGCGTTCCTCTTTGTTTACCTGCAGGATGCGGCGCACTTCCTGATACAGTCCCCGATTCTGCCGCGCCAGACGCAATGTCACATCTTTATGTACCGTACTTTTCGAAATGCCGAAGGCCTTGGCCGCAGAGCGGACCGTGGCGTTGTTGGCTGTAATATATTCACCCAGCGCAATGGCGCGCTCTTCGGGGTTCCCTTTCATGCACATTCCTCCAAAAACACAATTTGCTACACTTTATGCAAAAGGCAGACGGGTTATGTGTGCGCGCCAAATTTTATGTTCTGCGCGAAAAAACGCGCTTTTTACCGCCGGGCGTGGTACAATCAAAGAAAAGGGAGGCTTTATGATGGATTTTCATACGACGGCAGTTTTTTTCAGCCCGACGGGCGGCACACGCCGCGCGCTGGAATGTTTTTTAAATCAATGGGACCCGCAGGCGGTCCGGGTGGACGCCACCTGCCCGCCTGCGCGGCTGGAGCCGGTTTCGCTTGGCGCCGGGGATGTGCTGGTGCTGGCGTTCCCGGTGTACGCCGGGCGGGTACCCGCAGTGCCCGGTCTGTTTGAAAATTTGCACGGAGAGAACACGCCCTGCATTCTGCTGGCCTGTTACGGGAACCGCCATTATGACGATGCGCTGGCCCAGCTGGCTTTCCAGCTGGAAGGACAGGGGTTTGTATGTGCGGGCGCAGCGGCGTGCATCACGCCGCATACCTTTGCTCCCGGCCTGGGCGCAGGACGGCCGGATGCACTGGACACAGAGGCCCTGGCCCATCTGGCCGAAACCGTGCGCGCCCGTTTGAACGCGGGGCAGGTGCATTCGGTGCAGCTGCCGGGTGAAAAAACACCGGCGCCCAAGCCCGCAAAGCCGGTGCCGAAAACCCGGGATGAAAACAAATGCAATCGCTGCGGCGCCTGTGTGCGCGCCTGTCCGGCGCAAGCCATCGGGCCGGATCTGCACGTGGACGAGTGCAAGTGCATCCACTGTATGCACTGTGTGGCAGTGTGTCCCGCCGGGGCGATTCAGTGCGATACTTCCGCGCTGGAGGCCTATCTCACCGAACATTTTTCCAGCCGGCGGGAAGTGGAACTGTTCCTGTGAGCGGGAATATGTTACAATGAAAGCATCGCGGAGAAGGGGGGAGACGGCTGTGAAAAAAAAGGCCAGTTTGCGGCGCACATATTACGGCGCGTTTTTCCTTTTGACGGTACTGCCCCTGTTGGTGGCTGCCTGCGTGGGACTGGGCTATTTCTATCGCATGCAGCTGTCCGATGCCCGGGAGACCATTGAGCTTCAGCAGAAATCCGTCTCCGACACCCTTCGCCAGGAAGTGCAGCAGGCATCGCTGCAGCTTTCGCATTTTCTGCTTTCGCCGGAAGGAGACGCGCTGTCTCTGGTGCAGCAGCTGCCCCAAAGCGCCGGCGAGCGGTATGAAATTCAATCGGCTTTGGATGATACCTTCGGATATTACCGGCTCACCGGCCGCCGCCTGGCGGCGCTGCATCTGTACCTGAAGGACGGGACCGCCTATGAATTGTACACGGCTTTGGCTGTGCCGCGGCAGAATGTAGAGGAAATGGACTGGTACCGTCAGGCGCTGCAGCAGCCGGAGCGGGTGGTGGTAGGCGCGGCTGCGCCGGATACCTTGATCCACGCCACCAATCGCCCGGGAAAAATCCTTCTGACTGCCGCCATCAGCATGGGGGATGAGGGCGGCGCTTTGGAAGAAGCCTGCCTGTACTTTGAAACCGAGGCCGAGGCGCTGATGCAGGGATATGACACACAAAATCCCGCGACCCGGATGTTCCTGCTGCTGGACGGGCAGGTGCTGGCGGGCGATGAAGCCTACCGCGATGCGGCAGTGGCCTTTTGGAATGACCCGAACGGGGCCTACGATGGCATGGACTGGTGCATCACCACGCCGGTGGCAAGCACGGGCCTGTGTGTTCTGACGCTGGTGGACAACCAGCGGCTTTTGGCGGGAGTTTACCAGGCGGGTGCATTGCTGCTGGTGGTATTTGCAGTAATTTTTGCGCTGTACCTGGCTTTTTCCATCTTGTTTTTGAAACGGATTCTGGACCCGCTGAACAGTTTGTACGACGGAATGAAGCGGCTTCAGGCGGGGGATTTTTCCCACCGGCTTGCCCCGGACGGCCATCGGGAACTGCGGGAACTGATGGAGTGTTACAACGACACCGGCGCCCGGATGCAAACGCTGACCGAAGAGAACCGGCGCAGGGAAGAGGAGAAGTATCAGGAAGAGCTGAAGGCGCTGCAAAGCGAGATCAATCCGCATTTTTTGTTGAATACCATCAACACCATCCTCTTTATGGCGGACATTGCCAAGTTCGATTCCATCCGGGATATGGCCGCCAACCTGATGAGCATTCTGGATTGTGTGCTGCGCAACCGCAGCCGGCGCTATACGCTGGCGGACGAGGTGCGCCTTCTGGACGCGTACATTCAGATCATGGAGGTGCGCTACGGAAACAGCTTTGCGGTGAACAAGGAATTTACCCCGGACAGCCTTTCCTGCCGCCTGCCCAAGCTGCTTTTGCAGCCGCTTGTGGAAAACGCGATCTTCCACGGTCTGGATGGCCGCGAAGACGGGGTGATCCAGCTGACCGGCCGTGTGGAGGAAGGCGTGCTGCACATCTGCGTGCGGGATAACGGCGCCGGAATGACCGACCAGCAGGCGCGCGCCTGTCTGGTGGGCCCCAAAAAGGAGACGGGTCACTCCATCGGCCTGTGGAATGTGCAGCGCCGGCTGAAACTGCAGTACGGCGAACAATACGGCCTTGCGGTGGAGAGCGGGCTGGAACAGGGCACCTGTGTCCGCGTGACGCTGCCCGCGCAAATGGATGAAAAGGAGGAAGGCCATGCTGCGAGCGATGATTGTGGACGATGAGATGATGGTTCGCACCGCCCAGGAAAAGATGGTGGACTGGGAGGCCGAGGGCTTTGTGCTGGAGGGCTGTTACCCCAATGGTCAGGCGGCGCTGGATGCGCTTTCCCGCCGCCCTGCGGACCTGATTTTTACCGATATCCGCATGCCGGTTTGTGATGGCCTGGAACTGATCGACCGGGTGCACGCCATGGGCCTGTCGCCCTACATTGTGGTCCTCAGTGCCTTTGACGACTTCCCGCAGGTGAAACAGGCGTTCAAAAAGGGCGCGTCGGACTATGTGCTCAAGCAGGAAGTCACGTCGGACAGAATGCTGGAGCTGGTGCGGGAAGCGAAGGAAAAACTGCCCGCCGGCCCGGCGGAAGAGCCGGCAGCGGAAGCACTGCCCAATGTGAGCGCGGTTTTCGGAGATGTGTTCTTTCACAATGCAGATCCCCGGTCTCTGGGAGATTTGGAGCAGGGATATGTGATCGGCTGCTTCTTTTTGGATGAAGTGTACCGGGAGCTGCCGCGTCTGGGCGGGGACGTGCATGCCACGCTGACGCAGCCGCTGACCCGGCTTGTGATGCAGATGCCTCAGATGAAGCCCACGGACGGCTTCTATTCGCTGGACGTCTCCCGCCATTTTCTGTTTTACTCTCTGGCGCAGCCGGGCCGCACGGCGGACAAGGCGCGGGCGTTTTTCTCTCTGGTGCAGAAGGCGTGGAAAAATTATATGAACATCTCCTGCACGGTGGGTGTGGCCATTCCCCACAAGCGCCCGGCGGAAAACTTTTACACCGTGCTGGAGCAGGCGGAGACCAACACCACGCTGCGTTACGTTCTGGGGCCGGGCCGCATTTACGACGAAAGTTATTACGCGCGTTTTGACCCCGTGACAGCGCTGCGTCAGGCCAAAAGCTGCATGCCGTTTATTCGGGCGGTGATGAACGCAGACTTCGCCGGGGTGGAGCGCTACAAGACCGAACTGGTGGGGGCCATGCAGGACCTTCCGCTGGCACAGGGCCAGTCGCTGGCGCTATTGTACCTGTACAACCTGTACTATGAAATGGGCTTTTACGACATGCAGATCGCCTATAAACTGGGCCTGGATCATCAGCTGTACGACCGGCTGCACAGCATCGAGACCCAGCGGGATCTGGTGATTTATTTCACTTCGGCATTGCGGCGGATCATGGAATATTTTGAGTCCAATTACGACCAGCGCTTCCCGGATTCCGTTTTGAAGGCAAAACGTTATGTGGATGACAATTACATGCGGGCGGACCTGTCTCTGAAAGAAGTGTCGGAGCACAGCGGCTACAACGAAAAATACTTCTGCACTTTGTTTAAAAAGAGGTTTGAGGTTTCCTATTCCGATTACGTGAACCAGCTGCGGGTGAGTGCGGCCAAGGACCTTTTGGAAAAGAGCGCCATGCGCATGTATGAGATCGCTGATGCAGTGGGTTACAACAACGTGGAACACTTTATGCGTGTCTTCAAAAAGGTGACGGGAGTCACGCCGAAACAATACCGTAAAGAAAATGTAAAAAAATATCAATAAAATAAACTCCGCGTCATTTTATGGCGCGGAGTTTTTATGGTATGCTCAATGATGTCACCGGGGTATCCGGTGTGTGAAAAGGACTCTGAACAAACAATTTTAGGAGGGACCAACGCAATGAAAAAAGTTTTTGCAACTGTTTTGAGCGTTTGCATGGCGGCTGCCCTGTTTGCAGGCTGCGGCGCAAGCACGTCCAGCAGCACGGCCGCGTCTTCTGCCGCGTCCGGCAGCGCTGTGGCGGAAGGGGAGCTGGATCCCAACATCAAAGCGACCCTGACCTTTGCGACCTGGGACAACGAGGCCATCGATTTTTATGAGGAACTGGACCTGGAAGGCCGCTTCCAGGAGCTGTATCCCAACGTGGATCTGGAGATCGAAGAGTTCAAGGATGACGTTGAGTACTTCAACCAGATGAAGATCCGTGCTTCCGCCAACGAACTGCCCGACCTGATGTATCTGCAGACCCGTTATTTCTCTGTGTACGGCGACTACATGCTGGATTTGAGCGACACCCAGGCTGCTGCCAACAACGTTCTGGCTGCGGACTGCGAGTACAACGGCAAGGTCATCGGCATTCCCGAGAAAATCTCCAGCGACTATGTGTACTACTGGTCCGACCTGTTTGAGGAAGCCGGCGTGGAAGTTCCTCAGACCTGGGACGAGTTTGTGACGGTCTGCGAGACCCTGCAGAACTACTACGGCGCGGACGATCCCTCCTTCATGGCCATCGGCATGGGCGCCAAGGACAGCTGGCCCATGTATCCGCTGATGGAGTACTCTCCGGCCAGCTTCTCCGGCAACGGAACCTACTGGGATTACATGGCTACCGTGGACGAGCCCTTTGCAGAGGGCGAGCCCATCCGTGAGGCTTACACCAAAGTGTACGAGCTGCTGAGCAAGGGCGTTCTGGGCAGCGATCCCCTGGGCCTGGGCTATGACCAGACTCTGAGCCTGTTCCTGAACAAACAGGCCGGCATGATGATCGACAACTCCATGGGCCTGGCCAAGATCAAAGCCAGCGGCGTGGACCTGACCGATCTGAAGAGCTTCTATGTGCCTTACACCGGTGAGGACGGCACCATCAACCACATCGCGCAGGGCGACTTCTTCATGGGCGTTACCACCAACTCTGAGAATCCTGAGCTGGCGAAAGCCTTCCTGGAGTTCTACTTCAACGACTTCTACCCCGACTATGTGCAGAAACTGTCCAGCGACAGCACCATGACCACCGCTGAGAAGGCGAAAGATCCGTACATGGCTTATGCGGACGAGGCGCAGACCAACGTCAACATCGTAGCCTACATGGGCGGCGCGGACGACTACACTGCCATTGTCAACGAGTG
The DNA here is from genome assembly GCA_944388395.1 of uncultured Ruthenibacterium sp. GTDB lineage: Bacteria > Bacillota > Clostridia > Oscillospirales > Ruminococcaceae > Ruthenibacterium > Ruthenibacterium komagatae. The sequence goes on along the minus strand of CALXIP010000028.1, from coordinate 17,940 downwards.
CAAATTCGACTACAATAAAGTCGGCACCGAGATGCTGACCGAGGGCTTTGACCTGGAAGCCGCGTTTGATAAGCTGAACGCGGACTGGTCCGCCGCCCGTGAGAAACTCGGCATGGAATAATCGATCCATTGAAACTGAAGAGGACAGCTATATGAAGTCGATCAGAAAAAGCAGAAACCGCTTCATCGTCTTGTCACTGGCCATTCCGGTGATCTTGCTTTTGATGTTTGTGGTTTATCCTTCCGTTGATCTGGTCGCCATGAGCTTCACAAGCTGGGATGGAATTTCCCCACACCGCGATTTTGTCGGTGTGGGGAACTATGTTGATATGTTCACGAAATCGCCGGACCTCTGGCTTTCGCTGCGCAACAACTTCATCTACCTGGCTGTGCACATGGTGATGATCCCCATTGAACTTTCCATCGCGGTGATGCTGAATACCAAATTCAAGGGCACGGGCCTGGTCAAAACCATTGCCTTTTTGCCCTTCATCATCAACGGCGTGGGCATGTCGTATGCATTTTCCTACTTTTTCTCGCCGGTCAACGGCGCGTTCAACGACATTCTGACCAGCCTGGGCCTGAGCAGCTGGATTCAAAGCTGGCTCAGCGACCCGAAGGTGGTCAACTTTGTGCTGGCATCCGTCTCAGCCTGGCGGTTCAGCGGCTATCATATTGTGCTGTTTTCCACAGGGCTTACGTCCATCCCCACCGAGGTGATGGAGGCGGCCCGCATTGACGGGGCCAACGCCTGGCAGCAGCTGTGGCGCATTCAGCTTCCGTCCATCTGGCTGGTGTTCAGCTTCGTCATGTTTGACTGCATTCGCGGCACGCTGCAGTGCTTCGACATTCCGTTCATCATGACCAACGGCGGACCGGGCTATGCTTCGTCCACGTTTACGCTGTACACCATCGACACCGCGTTCAAGTACAACAGCTTCGGCATGGCGGCCACCATGGCGGTAGCCATCATGGTCATCGTCATCCTGGTCTATCTGTTCCAGAACGTGGTACTGAAAAAAGTTTTCCGGCAGTAAGGAGGATGCGTCATGAATCTGGACAAACTCAAACGCATTCTCATCCTGTGCGTGAAATATCTGGTTTCCGCCGTCATCATTGCCGCGGTCATCGGACCGCTGCTGGTCACGCTGTTCACTTCGGTGAAAACACAGGTCCAGCTGGGCAATACCTCCGCGATCCTGCCTCCCGCTTTGGGCGAGTGGACTTGGGACAACTACGCCGAGGTTCTGGGCGCAAAGCTTTTGCCGGACGCCTTCAAAAACACGGGCATCATTCTGGTCATCAGCATCTTTTTCAACGTACTGTTCGGCTCTGTGACGGCCTACTGCCTGCAGCGCTTTGAATTCCGTTTCAAAAAGCTCATTATGGGCTGCTTCTACCTTGGAATGATGGTTCCCACCTTTGTGGTGGAGATCGCCCGTTTTAAGGTCATTCAAAGCATTGGCCTGTACAACACGCTGGGCGCCCCCATCATCATTTATGTGGCGTCGGATCTGATGCAGCTGTACCTGTACATGCAGTTCGTCAGCAAGATTCCCAAGGCGCTGGACGAGAGCGCGCTGATTGACGGATGCGGCTATTTCCGCATTTTCTACCGCATTATTTTCCCGCTTCTGATGCCGGCTACCGCCACGGTCATCATCATCAAAATCGTGAACATCGTCAACGACATGTATGTGCCTTATCTGTATATGCCCAAGACGAAGCTGAAAACCCTTACCACCTTTTTGATGAACTACGCCGGTGCGCAGCAGGGCTCCTGGCCCACGCTGGCCGCCGCCATTGTGGTGGTGCTGATTCCCACGGTCGTCCTTTACCTGATCTTCCACAAGCAGATCACCGAAGGATTGAGCGCGGGCGCAACAAAGGAATAACGACGCACCCGGGGCTGCCGTTTTTCGGCAGCCCTGTACGCGCCGAATACGACTGATTTTCAGGAGGTTTTTTATGAGCGAGTTTATGTCTTACGATCCCTGGTCCGAGATCACGACCCGCAATGGTCATGCCGGTGATGAGATGGTGGCGATGCTGCAGAAAGCGATCCGCCGCGGAAAGGAAGAGGACGCGCTGCACGCTGCTTATGAGATGTACATCACCAGCCCGCAGTTTGAGGAGAAACTGTGGCGCCGCCTGCTGTGCATCAGCGTGGAGGACATCGGATTCGGCAACCCCGAAGCACCCAACCTGATCTACACGCTGTTCAAAATGCGGCAGGAATTCCCCTACAACGACGGCGACCGCCCCATGTTCTTTGTGCATGCCATCCGGTATCTGTGCCGTCAGAAGAAAGAGCGTTCCAGCGACCATGTGAAAAACCTGCTCATCCACGAGTTCGAAGTGGGCGAGAAGTTTGAAGTGCCCGACTACGCGCTGGATATGCACACCCGCCGCGGCCGTGCCATGGGCCGGGACGTGTACCACTTCCTCACCGAGGCAAGCCGTGTGGAGCCCTATTATGAGACCGAGGGCGCTGCGGAGATCTATGAGAAATACAAAGCGCTGCTGGAAAGCGAAGACAAGGGCGAAAAATGCCCCACCGCTTTCGAGTTCAACTCCTGGCAGTATTAAAAAAGAAGGCTTCGAAGCAATCGCTTCGAAGCCTTTTTCTCATTCCACGCCGGGCACGTCCACGTGTTTGAGCTGGCCCTTGTTGGCCTTTCCGCACAGATCGGAAAGATCCATGCGAAGAATCACGATGGCGGGCATGCCGCGCATCATGCGGTCATAGGCCGGACAGTCCAGATGGTCGGGACAGTATTTTTCGGTCAAAGCGCGTTTGGCACGCAGGCGCTCCTCCTCGCTTTCCACCACATGCACCGTGCCTTCCGCCACGCAGCTGGCAAAATAAATGGTATACTCCGCCGGGGCGGTCTTGCTGTGCAGCACGCAGGTGAAGCAGGCCCGGGCATCCCGCTGCAGATTGTCCAGCTTCTGCCCGGCGCGGGCGCAGTGGAAATACAACGCGCCGTCCAGATACACAAAGGCCATAGGCACGCAGTAAGGGCTGCCGTCTTCGTTGATCGTGGACAAAAAGCCGGTGTCGCTCTCCTGCAAAATGCGGACCGCGTCCTCCTGGGATGTCTTCCGGTCCACTCGTCTCATTGGACGCATGAAAAATTCCTCCCGTCAAAAAATGTCTCTGGTTCTCATTATAAAGTGCATGAAAAGATTTGCAACCCCTGATTCTTGACAAACGGCGGGGAACATTGGACAATAGAACAAGAACGCGGCGCAGCCGCGCAGGAGGTCTTTTATGCAGCAATTTGTCCCCGCGAAAAAGCGGGTGGTTGTTTTTTTGTGCGCGCTGGCGGTTTGCGGCGTGGCGGCGTTTACGCTGCTGTGGTCCTGGGGGCTGCGCGCGGTGAGAGCGCTGGACCCGGCCGAATATACCCAGCAGGCACCCGCCGGCTTTGTGTTCTACACGGCGTGTTCCCTTCAGGACGGTGTGCTCTGTGTGGACGGGTATGCGGCGGTGGAAGGCGAGCGCTTTGAATCCGTGGATACCCGTGTGGTACTGTATCATGCAGAGGATGACACCTATATCCTGCTGCCCACCCAGATGGTGGAGAGCGAGGCCGCCCGGCAGGCCACCGGCCTTCCGCTGGCACAGTACGGCGGCTTTTCCGCGCGGGCAAAGGCGTCCGGGCTGGAGCATCCGGCCGAAGAGTACGAGATCTGCATCGCCTACCGCAACGATGGGCACAATGCGCTGGTGCACACCGGCCGCAGAGTGGAGGTGGCGCAATGAAACAGCGCAGCCTTTGGCGGGATGCCCGCCTGCCGTACCTGGTGCTGCTGGCTGTGATGCTGGCGCTTCATGCCCAGTGGACACTGGGCACCGGGGACGACCCCATGTATGCCACCATGCTGGAAAAATATTCTCTGTGGGACTTTTCCCTCTGGCATTATTCCACTTGGTCCGCCCGTACACTGGTGGAGGCGGTCCTGTGCATCGTGGAATCCTGGCCCACCTGGATCTGGCGCCTGGCGGACCCGGTTTTGATCACGCTGGACGCGTGGCTGACCGCCCGCCTTCTGAATGCGCACCGGTCGGCCCGTGTGGGATGGATGGCCGCCGGCCTGCTGCTTTGCTATGACTGGGCGCAGCTGTCCAGCGCCGGCTGGGTGTGCACCACACTGGTGTTTGTCTGGCCGCTGACTGCCGCCCTGGCCGCGGCGCAGCCGCTGGCCCGTGCTTTGCGGGGCGAAAGCATCCCCTGGTGGAGCGCGGCGGGTTCGCTTTTGCTGATGCTGTATGCCGCCAACATGGAGCAGGTCATGGTCGTGGCGGGTGTGTGCCTGGCAGGACTGCTGGTGTGGCATGCCGCAGCGCGCCGCCGGCCCCATTGGCTGGTGTGGGCGCAGCTGGCGGTGGTGGCGGCCAACGGCGTGTATGCGCTGACTTGTCCGGGCACTGCGGCCCGGGCTGCGGGCGAGGCCACCAGCTGGTTTATCGATTTCGGCATGCGAGGCTTTTTCCAGAATGCGGAGCTGGGCATTTCCAACGCGCTGTCCGGTGTGATCTATGCCCGGGAAATGACATTCTTTTTGATGTTCGCGGCTCTGTGCTGCGGGATCTGGGCCCGGTACCGCTGCTGGGCGGCGCGGCTGATGGGACTGTTCCCGGTCGCCGCGGTGCTGGTTTTGGGCGTTTGGGGCCAGCCGCTGACGCAGCTGTTTCCCAAATTGTCTTTCTTCAAAAACGGGCTGACGGTCAAGGGAACCGTCACGGTGGTGACCGCCTGGGAATGGAAGCGGTATTTGCCGTTCCTGTTTTTGTGCGCGGTGTTTGCCGTGTGCATCGTCAACCTTTATCTGGCGCTGGGCCACAGTGCCCGGGCCTGGGCAGCCGGCACAGCGCTGTGCGGCGGTTTTGCCTCCCGGGCCATGCTGGGCTTCTCTCCCACCGTGTGGCAGTCCGGCGACCGAACGGCATTTTTCTTTTTGATGGCCTGCCTGTTTGTCACGTTGTGTGTATGGCAGAGCCTGGAGGATACGAAGCGGCGCTTTCAGCGTCCCTTGGCCGTGCTGGTGGTGCTGTGTGCCGCGGGTACGGCGCTGTCGCTGATCGGCGCATAAGTGAAAATGAAACATTGAAAGCGAGGGGTTTGCTTTGTACTATGTAGAAGATTATCGCAAAGCCATGCGACAGGGCCAGCGAAATTATCGTGAATGTGTCAGCAAGGGCATCTATCCCTATCTGCAGGTGCTGGACGATCTGCTCAAGCAGGTGGACGTGGAATATGAGCAGCCCATCGGCGTGGTGGAAATTCCGGCCGACCGCATTGTGGGCACCAAGGCGAAGGGCCGCCGGGCGGCGTTTTCCCGCTCCTTTATGCCGCTGCTGAAGGACGACAGCGAGTTTGCCTTCAAGTGGATGAATCTGTACGGCATTCAGATGAACGAGGGCATCCGCGACCCCATCAAGGTGTATGAGTTCATGAACCGGTTCTACGTGCAGGAGGGCAACAAGCGCGTCAGTGTTCTGAAATACCTGGGTGCCACCAGCATCTGGGCCAACGTCACGCGGATTGTGCCCGTTCCCACGGACAGCAAGGAAAACCGGATTTATTATGAATTTATCAACTTTTACGACCATACCCAGCTGAACTACTTCTGGTTTACGGAAGAGGGCGGCTTCACCCGCCTTCTGGAGGCCACCGGCCCCACAGACCGCCGCTGGACGGAGACTGAGCGCAAGGATCTGGCCTCGGTGTATCTGCGGTTTGCGCCGGCGTTCCAGGCGGCCGGCGGCGAGAAGCTGCCCATCACTTCCAGCGACGCGCTGCTGGCATATATCAACGTGTACGGTTACGACGCGGTCAAGGAGAAAACCACTCAGAAGATGAGCGAGGATCTGTCCCGCATCTGGAAGGAAGTGCTGGTCCTGACCGAGCAGGATGCCGTGGAGCTGTCCATGTCGCCCACGCCCGAGCAGTCCCGCAGCCTGTTCAACAAGATCCTGCCCATGGGACCGTCGCATTTGAAGGTAGCGTTTTTGAACGAGCGCACACCGGCAACGTCCGCGTGGACTTATTCCCACGAGTTTGGGCGCAGCCAGCTGGAGGAGACCTTCGGCGACCGGGTCAAGACGCTGACCTTCAACGATGTGTGTGTGGGCGAAGATGCCCAGCAGAAACTGGAAGAGGCGGTGAAGGCCGGCTGCGACGTAGTGTTCACCACCACGCCCAAACTGATGGCAGACTGCCTGAAAGCGGCAGTCAAGTATCCGCAGGTGAAGTTCTTGAACTGCTCGCTGAACATGACTCACCCGGACGTGCGCACCTATTACGGCCGCATTCATGAGGCCAAGTTCCTTTTGGGAGCCATTGCGGGCGCCATCGCGGACGACAACAAAATCGGCTATGTGGCCACCTACCCCACCTATGGGATGACGGCGGGCATCAACGCCTTTGCACTGGGCGCGAAAATGACCAATCCCCGGGCAAAGGTGTATCTGGAGTGGACCGCCGTAAAGGATTGTGATGTGGACGCCTCTTTCCGGGAAAAAGGCGTGCATGTGATTTCGAACATCGACCTGCGCGCTCCGGACAGCGATGCGCCCCGAGAGTTCGGGTTGTACCGCATCGCCGAAGACGGACAGGAGCAGTATCTGGCCATGCCCTTCTGGCACTGGGGCGAGTTTTACATCAAAATCATCCAGAGCATTTTTGACGGGCGCTGGAAAGAGGACGGCGACCAGTCCGGCACACACGCCATCAATTACTGGTGGGGCATGTCTGCCGGTGTGGTGGAAGTGATCGTCTCCCGCAGCCTGCCGGAGGGCACGACCCGGCTGGTGGAACTGCTGCGCAAGGCCATCAGCTCCAGTGAATTCGAACCGTTTGCCGGTGTGATCGTGGATCAAAACGGTACGGTGCGCCTGAAAGAGGGCGACCGCTTTGAGCCGGAAGAGATCATCGGCATGGATTGGCTGGTGGACAACGTGGTGGGACGGATCCCCGAGTTCGACCAGCTGATCGATGCGGCAAAGCCCATGGTCTGCCTGCAGGGCGTGACCAAAGAAGGGGAGGGGGAAAAATGAAGGTTCTGGCCATTGCGGATGAGGAGTCCAAGTATCTCTGGGACTTTTTTCAGCCGGAGAAACTGAAGGACATCGATCTGATCCTGTCCTGCGGTGACCTGAAAGCGCAGTATCTGGATTTTCTCGCCACGTTCAGCCACGCCCCCATTCTGTACGTCCATGGAAATCACGACGAGCCATACAAAAAGAATCCGCCCGATTCCTGCAGCTGCATCTGTGTGGAAGACAAGATCTACAACTATTGCGGCCTGCGGATTCTGGGCCTGGGCGGCTCCATGCGCTATCGGCCCGGGCATTTTCAGTATTCCGAGCGGGAGATGTGCCTGCGCGCCGCACGCATGAAATACGCTTTGTGGCGCAACAAAGGGTTTGACATTTTGCTGACCCATGCGCCCGCCCAGGGCATCAACGACGGAACGGACATGGCCCATCGCGGCTTCCAAACATTCAACGATTTGATGGACCGTTATCAGCCCGCGTTTTTTGTGCACGGCCATGTGCACATGAATTACGGGCAGGACATTCCCCGCCGGACACAGCGGGGGGCCACTACGATTATCAACGCCTACGAGCGGTATGTGTTCGATATCCCGGTGGACATGCTGTCCATTCCAGGCGGTTTTCCTAGAAAATGAGGCAGGGCCCGCGCACCGGTGACGGTGTGCGGGCCTTTTTGGCATCAGCCGGCCTTTCGCCGCATAAACATGGGCGAGGAGGGATGGCTGTGCAGCAGATGGTGTTGGATGTATTGGGACATTTCGGTGCATGGGGCGTGTTTTTTCTGATTGCGGTGGAAAACCTGTTCCCGCCCATTCCCAGCGAAGTGATTTTGACGTTTGCGGGCTTTCTCACCAGCTGCACGGCATTGACGGTGCCTGCCGTGATCGCAGCGGCTACCGGGGGAAGCGTGGCCGGCGCGGTGATCCTGTACGGGCTGGGCCGCGCGCTTTCCCCGGACCGCCTGAACGCGCTGCTGTCCGGCCCGGCGGGCCGCCGTCTGAAGCTGGAACAGGAAGATGTGCAGAAAGCGGCGGACTGGTTTTCCGCCCACGGCTGGCCCAGTGTGCTGTACTGCCGTTGCATCCCCATTTTGCGCAGCCTGATTTCCATTCCGGCGGGTATGGCGGGGATGCGCTTTGTGCCGTTCCTTGTGTTGACCACGGCAGGCAGCACTGCCTGGAACCTTCTTCTGGTGGGCCTTGGCGCTCTGGCCGGTGAAAACTGGCCGGTCATCACCGGCGCGCTGGCACAGGTTTCCGATGCAGTCAAATGGATTTTGGCCGCGGCGGCGGTGGGCGCTGTGCTTTTTCGCACGGTTCGAAAACGCAGAATTGACGCAACACGCTCTTCCGGGGTACAATAAACCCGAAAGGCGGGAGAGCAATATGGAAGAAATGTCGGCGCGCAGCGCCCTGCTGTTGGGTTGGCCGGCTGTGGAAAAGCTGGCGGCCTGCCATGTGGCCGTGTTCGGCGTGGGCGGCGTGGGCGGCCACGCGGTGGAAGCCCTGGCCCGGGGCGGCGTGGGGCATATCACGCTGTTTGACAGCGACGAGGTGAACGTCACCAATTTGAACCGGCAGCTGGCGGCAACGGTGGATGCCCTGGGACAGAAAAAGGTGGATGTGATGGCAAAGCGCATTCACGCCATTCGCCCCCAGACGTGCGTCACGGCCAACGCGGTGTTTTATCTGCCGGAAAACGCAGGGGAGTATCCCCTGACGGAGTACGATTACATTGTGGATGCCATTGATACAGTCAGCGCCAAACTGGAGCTGATCTGCCGGGCCAAAGCGGCGGGCGTTCCCATCATCAGCGCCATGGGCTGCGGCAATAAACTGGATCCCACCCGTTTTCAGGTGACCGACCTGTTTAAGACCAGCGGCGACCCGCTGGCCCGGGTCATGCGGCACGAACTGCGCAAGCGGGACGTGCACAGCCTGAAGGTGGTGTACAGCACCGAGCCTGCCCGCACGCCCATGGCCGGCGGCGAGAGCAAAGGCACGGCAGGCCGCCCGGCCCCGGGCAGCGTCAGCTTTGTGCCGGGCGTTGCAGGCATGATTTTAGCCGGTGAGGTCATCAAGGATCTGACCGGTGTTCGCTAAAAGAGGCTTCGGCCTCTTTTTTTGTTCACAATTTTTTCATTGACAAATGTAAACGAAAAGCGTAAAGTGGATTCAACGACAAATGTAGATGAATGGAGGGGACAGGATGGAACAGAAATTGGAACGTTTGCCGGATGCCGAGCGGGATGTAATGCTGGTGCTGTGGAAGTACCACAGCCCGGTGCGCACGGCCCGCATCTGGCAGGATGTGAGCCAGACTCATGACTGGACGCTGAGTACGCTGAAAGTTCTTTTGGGCCGCCTGACGGACAAGGGATTTGTAGAGCTCACCCGGCAGGGGCGGTTTACGCTGTATCAGGCGCTGGTGAGCGAAGCAGAGTACCGCAGGCAGGAGACAAAGGGCCTGCTCAGCCGCTATTATCAAAACTCGGTCAAGAGTATGATCGCGGCGCTGGTAGAGGAAGAAACTCTGTCCGGAGAGGATTTAAGCGAGCTGGAAGAGCTGATCCGAAAGGCAGGGAAAACCCATGATGCGTGATTTGTTTTACACCAGTCTGGCACTTGTTCCCTGGACCGGCGGCCTGATCGTGGGGCTTTTGCTGCTGCGCCGCTGGGCGGGCAGGCATATTTCTCCCCACTTTTTCCACCTGGCGTTTCTGGTGCTGGCACTGCGGTTGGCCTTTCCGGTGGATGTGAGCCTTCCCGCGGCGCCCGTACAGGTGGAAATGCCCGCGGCCATCACCGTGGCGGCGGACGCGGAGACGGCCCAACCCGTGCCCCGGACCGCGCAGCCGCAGCAGAAGACGGAACAGCAGGCGGTTTCTCTGGATTTGTCCGCTGTGTGGGATCTGCTGCCTTACGTGTGGGCGCTGGGGGCGGTCTGTACGCTGGGCCTTCGGCTGGGTGCTTACGGGGTGTACACCGCGCGCCTGCGCAGCCGGCGCGTTCCGGCAGAGGACAGCCTGCAGGCGATGGCCCGGGCCGAGGCCGGGCGGCCTGTCCGTGTCTATCGGGCGGAGGAACTGTTTTCGCCGATGGCGGCGGGTCTTGTGCGCCCCGCGGTGTATCTGCCCGGGTGCCAGCCGGACCAAACGCTGCCCTATGTGATGGCCCATGAGATCCGCCATCTGAAACGGGGTGATCTGTGGTTCAAATTCCTTTTGATGATCGCCTGCGGTATGCAGTGGTTCAATCCGCTGGTGTGGCTCATGGCCCGGGCGGCCAACCGCAATCTGGAGCTGGCCTGTGACGCGCAGGTGCTGCGCAATCGGTCCACCGCGTACCGGCAGGCATACGGCATGGCTATTTTGGAAACGCTGCGCCGCGGCCGCGGCGCGCTGGCTCTGGCGGCGGGATTTTCAGGCGCGCCGGGAACCATGAAAGAAAGGGTGACAGCAATGTTTGACAAAACCAAAAAGAAAACGTTCGTTCCGGTACTGGCAGCACTGTGCATAGCGGTGGCGGCGGCCAGTGCGCTGGTGTCGTGCAGCGCCAGGGAAGCGGCTTCTTCGCAGAGCACGGCTTCCACTTCTGTGGCACAGAGCACATCGCAGCCGCAAAGCGCATCGCAGGCGGAAAGCGCATCCGCTTCCGCGCCGGACAGCACCGCCTCCTCTGCCGGATCCACTCCGGTTCTGACCGCGGAAGAAACCGGCTGGGTCTGGCCGGTGGGCGGAGAATATACGCTGAGCCGCTCCTTTGCGGAAAGCAGCCACCGGGGCGTGGACATTGCGGCGGACGAGGGAACGCCCATTTACGCGCCGGCAGCAGGCGTTGTGACGGCGGCGAAGAACGAAGTGGGCCAGAGTGACCAGGAATGGTCCATGGGGCTGTACGTGCAATTGGACCATGGCAGCGGGATGACGAGCCTGTATTCCCATTGCAGCAGCGTGACCGTGGAAGAGGGCGATACCGTTGCCGCGGGCCAGGTGATCGGCTATGTGGGCAGCACCGGCAATTCCACCGGCAACCATGTGCATATTGAGATGGAAAAAGACGGTGTTCTGCAAGACCCCATGGCCTATCTGCAGGCATCCGCTCCGCAGCAGGAAGAGCAGGCGACTTTGGAACCGACGGCGTGAGACAAAACAGATACACATGTAAAAAATGAGCGGGAACGGTTTACGGGCTGCGCGCTGTGTGCTATTCTGGTAACACAACACTGCTTTTGCGGCAGGGAGAGATGGATTTGGTGTGGAAAAAACGATGTGCGGCCCTGGTTCTTGCGCTGGCCTTGGTGCCGGCTATGGGCGCGGCCGCAGCAGAGACGCCCGCTGAGGAACTGGAGCGTCTGCGCAAAGAACAGCAGCAGATCGAGCAGAGCATTGAGGACGCGCAGGACGACATTGAACAGGCGGGGCAGCAGAAGGAACTGTATACCCAGAAAAAGAACAACATCGGCGCACAGATCGAGGCCATGAAGCTGCAGATCGACACCCAGCAGGCCCAGATCGAGCAGACACAGGCGCAGATCGCTCAAACCGTGACCCAGCTGGATGCCAGCCGACAGAGATTTGAGGACCGGATGGTGAGCATTTACGAGATGAGCCGTCAAAGCAGCCTCAGTGTGCTGCTGGGGCTGGACAGCTTTTCCGAGATGCTGCGCTTTTCCGAAAACCTGCAGAGCATCGCGGTCAGCGATACGCAGATCATGGAGAATCTGCGCGCGCAGGAGCAAACGCTGGAGCAGCAGGCAGCGCAGGAACAGCAGCAGATGGATCAGCTGAACGCCTCGCAGGAGGAGCTGAAGCGTCTGGAAGCGGAGTATGCCCAAGCGCTGCAGCAGGCGGATTCGCAGATGACCCAGGCGCAGGCGGAAAAGGAATCTTACGAAAAAGCCAGCGCCGAAAAGGAGAAAGAAATCGAAGAGGCCGAGCGCCGCTATGCCGAGTGGGCGGCCCAGGACGATAACCCCGGGGTGGATTTCACCGGTGGCACCTTTGTCTGGCCGCTGCCGGGCTATACGCAGAATTCCCCCATGGGCTGGCGCACGGACCCCATTACCGGCCAGCAGAGTTTTCACCGGGGAACGGATATTCCGGCTCCCAAGGGAACGCGCATTTACGCGGCGGCTGGCGGCGTGGTGTCCACTCACGCGGATTCCAGCTATGGCACCTGTGTAAAAATCAGCCACGGCGGCGGGCTGGTGACCATTTACGCCCACATGTCGGCCCGGGCGGATGGCATCGGGGACGGCGTTGTGGTAGAACAGGGCCAGCTGATCGGTTACGTGGGCAGCACGGGGCGTTCCACCGGCAATCACCTGCATTTTGAAGCCAACCTCAACGGCACGCCGGTCAGCGTGTTTGACTATCTGTAAAACAAAAAGCGCACCCCGAAGGGTGCGCTTTTTCAGTTTGCAAACGTTCGGTTTCTCCAAAGCATCCAGCCCAGCAGAAGAACGAGGATGGCCTGCGCTGCGGGCGCGGCCAGCCACACGCCGTTCAGCTGTGCAAACAGCGGCAGAACATACAGGCACAGGGGGCTGACCACCAGCGGGTCGCCAAAAATAAAGATCAGGCTGCGCCGCGTCTGGTGGGTGGCGTAAAAATAAGAGGAAAACAGGCGGACCACGCCCCACAAAGGCAGGGACAGCGCTGCACACACAATGGCGAATTCAGACCCGGCGGCCGTGGCGGCCGAAGCGCCGAACAGCGCGGGGATCTGCCCCCGCAGAACAATCGAACCGGCGCACAGCGCGGTGCTGAACAGCAAAATCAGACGCAGACCACGCACCAGAAGCCGGTGCAGGCCCGCTTCATCGCCCGCGCCGCGGCAATAGCTGCACAGCGGCTGCATGCCCTCGCCGATGCCGGTGAGCAGGGGCTGAAGGCTGCCCAGCAGATAGCTGAGAATGGCATAGGTGGCTACGGCGCTCTGCCCGCCCCACCGCAGGCACTGCCAGTTATTGAACAAAATCAGAATGCTGGCGGACAGCGACAGTCCGAAGGGGGAAAGCCCCGTTACCACCAGCCGGCGCAGCAGCGGCAGGCTGGGTACAAACTGCGCGGCACGCATGGGGTGCTGCTTTTGAAAGACCAGGCAAACCAGCTGAAATACGGCGCTGAGGAACTGGGCCAGCACCGTGGCCATGGCCGCGCCGCGCATGCCCATGTCCAGCGGCATGATGAACAGCCAGTCCAGAAAAATATTGCACAGCAGCCCCATCACCATACCGGCCATGGCGCTGATCGTGCGGCCCGCACCCCGCAAAAGCGGGTTCAGGCCGCTGTTGAACACCTGTGCGGCGCAGCATAAAACCACGACCTGCACATATTCTTCGGCAGGGGCGTACAACTGGTCCCGGGCACCCAGCCAGACCAGCAGCGCCGGATAGGTAAACCAGAGAACCACCGTCAAAACCAGACTGGCAATGCCCAGACACAGCAGTGCGTTGCCGCGGGCGCGCAGAGCACGGGCCTCGTCTTTTGCGCCCAGGGCCGAGGCCAGCAGCACGCTTCCGCCCGAACCGAGCCCCAGCCCGGAAGCCTGAATCACCGCCGCGATGGGCCACAGCAGATTGATGGCGGCCAGGCCGGTGTCGCCCATGCGCTGGCCGATGAAAAAACCATCCACAATAATAAAAAATCCAGTCAGCATCTGAGACGCCATGCTGGGAAGCACATAGCGCCAGAATTTGTTTTGCACAGAGCTCATACCAACCTCCGCCGGTTTTGTCAAAGGGTCCCAAACAGGAACGTTTCCATCATAACACGGCGCCGGGCAAAAATCCACGTCGCGGTTGAAAAAAGTACACGGTCCTGTTAAACTGTAGAAAATGTGTCGGGAGGGGTCGCCATGGAAGTGCTGGTGGAAATCATTCTTTCCCTTCTGGTGGAGGGGTCGGCGGCGGGGGTCACCTCGCGCAAGGTGCCCCGGGCGGTGCGCGTTCTTCTGGGGGCATTTCTGCTTTTGCTGCTGGGCGGCACCGGCGTTTTGCTGCTCTGGTGCGGTGCGGCCATGGACATCGGATGGGGAAAACGCCTGCTGTTCTGGGCCTTGGGCCTTTTGCCGCTGTGGTATCTTGCCCGGCTGGGCCGGGCGCTGGTCAAACGCTGAAACGAAAAGAGGCGGGACGCACAAGCGTCCCGCCTCTTTTTTAACGGTAATCGATGTTCAGTGTGGGCAGGCCGTTCAGCGAAAGGTCCGCCACATTTCCGTCCAGATATTCGTAATAGCCCTGGGCCGCCACCATGGCCGCGTTGTCGCCGCACAGCTTCAGTTCCGGCAGATACAGCTGGGCGGAAAGGCGCTTTGCGCCTTTTTCCAGCTTCTGGCGCAGCGCCAGGTTGGCACCTACGCCGCCCGCCAGACAGATTTTTTTCGCGCCCAGGTCACCGGCCGCCAGCAAAAGCTTTTCGGCAAGAATATCGGTGATGCGCTGCTGGAAACTGGCGGCCATGTCGGGCACGCTGATTTCCTCGCCCCGCATCCGCACGTGGTTCACCGTGTTCAGCACCGCGGTTTTCAGGCCCGAAAAACTTACGTTGTATTTGCCTTCCACATGGGGTGTGGGCAGGGGGTATGCCTTGGGGTTTCCGCCCAGAGCAGCCTTGCTGACCGCCGGCCCGCCGGGATAGCCCAGGCCCAGCGTGCGGGCCACTTTGTCGAAGGCTTCGCCCGCGGCGTCGTCCACCGTGCGCCCCAGCACCTTGAATTTGGTATAGCTTTCCACCCAGACGATGTGGCTGTGTCCGCCGCTGGCCACCAGGCACAAAAAGGGCGGCTCCAGTTCCGGGTGGGTCAGATACAGCGCGGCCACATGGCCCCGCAGATGGTGCACCGGAATCAAAGGCTTTTCGGCGGCGTAACTGAGTCCTTTGGCAAAGTTGACGCCCACCAGCACGGCACCGATCAGCCCGGGGGCAAAGGTCACGGCCACTGCGTCGATGTCTTCCATGGAAAGCCCTGCATCGTCCAGCGCGCTTTGCGCCACGCCGGAGATGTTTTCAATATGCCGCCGGCTGGCAATTTCCGGCACCACGCCGCCGTACAGATTCTGTTCCTGCGCGCTGGAGGCGATGCAATTTGACAAAAGCCGGCGTCCGTCCTCTACCACAGCGGCACAGGTGTCGTCGCAGCTTGATTCAATGCCCAAGATTTTCATGTTGTCCTTCCTTCCTCAGCCCTTCTCGGGCACAATGCCCTGTGTATCCACGGCGTAGTGGCGGTAGTTGTCCGGGTCCACATACACCGGAAGCTGGGTCCGCTCGCCCAGAAACGGTGCGGGGTCAAACCAGAAGGGCTGGCTTTGAAATACGTAGACGTGCCCGTCCTCCGGGTTCACAGCCTGGCAGCGAATGACCAGCGGGTACCGGCCGTTGACGTTGACGCGCGTATCGTAGCCGATTTCCACAATGTCGGCGTTGATGCGCTGCCCCTCTTCCAGAAGCTGCTCCCTGCGGCGGCGCATCCGGCTCCGTGCAGTCAGCAAGCCGATGCCCACTGCCAGAAAAATACCGCCCAGAAGGCAGAAAAGCAGCATCGGAGAAAAGTGCAGAGCATACACAAGCACCAGACCCAGTGCGCCGAACACCGCGCCCATGATCAGAAAAACGATGCCCACGATTTTCAACACAAGCTCCATTTCCTCACAGCTCCTTTTTCATCAGCACCGCGTCATCGGCGGGGTCACGATAAAAACCGCGCCGAAGCCCCACCTGCGTGAACCCCAGCGCCCGGTACAGCGCCCGGGCCGGTTCGTTTTGGGCGCGCACTTCCAGAAATACGGTCTTGGCGCCCTGGTCGGCCAGGTGCGCCAGCATCCATTGCAGCATGGCCCGGGCCACTCCCCGGCGGCGCATGTCCTCGGCCACGGTCACCGCATAGATCGAGGCCTCGTCCAGCACCAGTCCGCACAGGCAGAGCCCCATCAGCCGGCCGTCCGCTTCCGCCACACAGCAGTGGCCTTCGGCCAGCGTCTCCCGGATGGATTCCTCGCTCCAGGAATCGGGCACCCGTGCTTCCAGCGCGGCAGCCTGCGCCGCGTCGCCCGGGGCCATGGGGCGGACCAGCGGGCTCATCCCTTGGCGGCGTACCAGGTGTCGCCGCTGTTTACATCCGCGACCAGCGGCACCGAGAGGTCCGCCGCTTTTCGCATCTCTTCGCCCAGAATCCGGGCGGCCTGTTCCTGTTCTTCCAGCGGGCACTCCACGATCAGTTCGTCGTGTACCTGCAGGATCAGCCGGGCGCGCAATCCCTCGTCCCGCAGACGGCGGAACACACGCACCATGGCCAGCTTGATCACGTCCGCGGCAGTTCCCTGAATGGGGGTGTTCAGCGCCATGCGCTCACCCTGGGCGCGCACGTTGAAATTGCTGGACGCCAGTTCCGGCAGGGCCCGGCGCCGCCCGTACAGGGTGGCCACGTAGCCGTGTTCCTTGCCGAAGGCAACGGTGGCATCCATGTATTCCTTCACTTTGGGATAGGCACCCAGATAGGTTTGAATAAACGCCTCGGCTTCCTTCACGGAAATGCCCAGATCCTGGGACAGACTGTACGCGCCTTTTCCGTAGATGATGCCGAAGTTGATGGCTTTCACCGACGAGCGCATGGCCGGGGTCACGTCCTGGGGCGAAACGCCGTAAATGCGGGCGGCCGTAGCCCGGTGGATGTCCTCGCCGTCGGCAAAGGCCTGCCGCATATGCTCATCGCCCGAAATGTGGGCCATGATGCGCAGCTCGATCTGGCTGTAATCCGCGTCCAGCAGCGTGCAGCCCTCACAGGCAGTGAAATACCGGCGGAACCGGCTGCCCAGTTCTGTGCGCACGGGGATGTTCTGCAGGTTCGGTTCGTTGGAAGAGATGCGGCCCGTGCGGGTTTCCGTCTGATTGAAGGTGGAGTGAATGCGCCCGTCCGGCCCGATCACCTTCAAAAGTCCTTCCACATAGGTGGAGTTCAGCTTCTGATAGGTGCGGTATTGCAGAATGTGGTCGATGACCGGCGTATACCGGCGCAGACTTTCCAGCACATCCGCGCTGGTGGAGTATCCGCTCTTGGTCTTTTTGCGGGTGGGCAGGCCCAGGTCCTCAAACAACGCTTTGCCCAGCTGCTTGGGGCTGTTTACGTTGAACTCGTAGCCCACTTCCTCATAGATGGCGGCCAGTTCGGCGGTCAGCGCCGCCTGCAGTTCCCGGCCGAAGGCTTCAATGCCCTCTTTGTCCACCTGAATGCCGGTGTGCTCCATCTCGGCCAGCACTTCCGCAAGGGGCAGCTCCATGTCGTTCAGCAGCGATTCCATGCCCTGCTGGGCGCAGGCGCTTCGCAGCGCATCGCACAAAGGCTCCAGACAGGGGGCGTCCGGGGCATCCGCGCAGACAAAAGAGGGCGACGCGCCGTAGGCGCCCGCCAGATGTGCAATGGAATATTCGCTGGCCGACGGGTTCAGAAGATAGGCCGCCAGCTTTGCGTCAAACACAATGCCCCGGGCGTGCCGCTGCGCCCGCAAAGCCGCGCGGTAAAATGCCTTGGCGTCAAAGCATTCCTTCTGCACCCGGTCGTTGGCCAGCAGGTCCAGAAATGCTTCCGAATCTATACTGGAAGTATAAACGTTTTCGGAATATACAATAATAGGGGCGTCTTGCTGAAAATACAGAAAGACGCGGCCGCTCTCCGGCGTCTGTGTCAGGGGCTGAAGGGCCGTCTGGGGCAGAGGCGCAGCGGTCTGCTGTGGGGCGGAAGC
The DNA here is from genome assembly GCA_944388395.1 of uncultured Ruthenibacterium sp. Taxonomy (GTDB): domain Bacteria; phylum Bacillota; class Clostridia; order Oscillospirales; family Ruminococcaceae; genus Ruthenibacterium; species Ruthenibacterium komagatae. The sequence goes on along the minus strand of CALXIP010000028.1, from coordinate 131 downwards.
CGCCTCCAGATGCAGTTTTTCCAACGTGGAATACATCTCCAGCCCGGTCAGAAGGGCGCTGGCCGCAGCCGCGTCGGGCTGTGTGCGCTGATAAGCGCCGGGTTCGGTGGGAACAGGCGCTGCCCGGTCGA
>CALXIP010000027.1 GCA_944388395.1 uncultured Ruthenibacterium sp. | reverse complement strand
GATTGATCGCACTCACACCGTCGAGTTTTACGCCGGTTTTCTCTTTTGCAAGCTCTGAACGTTCAAAATCGCTTTTCTTGGCCGCTTCTGCCTGATAAGCTTTTACCTCATCCATATTGCGGATCCGGTCTGCCCACTTCTCAATGGCAGGATGTTCCGGCGCAATGACCATGTAGGTTGCCCCGAACAGGGTATCCGGACGGGTCGTGTAAATCAACAACTCGTCTCCTGCAGTGGTTTTAAACTTCACCTCAGCACCATGGCTGCGGCCAATCCAGTTTTTCTGCTGCGTTTTTACGCGGGGAATGTAATCCAAATCATCCAGATCGTCCACGAGACGGTCCGCATAAGCGGTGATTTTCAGCATCCACTGACTCTTGACCTTGTGCGTGGTCTGAGCGCCGCACCGCTCACACTTGCCGTCTACAACCTCTTCGTTTGCCAGTACTACCTTACAGGAAGGGCACCAGTTCACGTTCATCTCTTTTTTATAAGCCAAACCCTTTTTGTACAGCTGCAAAAAGATCCACTGGGTCCATTTGTAATAATTGGGATCGGTGGTATTGATCTCACGGTCCCAATCAAAAGACAGACCAAGGCTTTTCAGCTGGCTTTTAAAGCGAGCCACATTTTTAGCGGTGACGATTTCCGGGTGGATGTGGTTTTTCATCGCATAGTTTTCCGTGGGCAGACCAAAAGCATCCCAGCCCATGGGGTACAGCACATTATAGCCCTGCAACCGTTTTTTACGCGCCGCAATATCCAGCGCCGTATAGCTGCGCGGATGGCCTACATGCAGGCCCTGTCCGGAAGGATACGGAAATTCTACCAGTGCGTAGTATTTCGGAAGGGTATAATCCTGTTTGGCCGCAAAGGTATGTTCCTCGTCCCAAATCTTCTGCCATTTCTGCTCGACTTGTTTAAAATCGTACTTCATATTTTTCACATCCAAAAAAGATTTATCCCACACGGGCTGACACCCGCGTATCTGCCTTATTCTTCCACAAAATCCAGCGGCACGTTTTCGCCGTCCGCCCAAAGATGATCCAAATCATAAAACTCGCGTGCATCCGGGCTGAACACATGGACAATCACACTGCCGTAGTCCAGAATAAACCAATTCTGTGTATTGAATCCTTCCGTTCGGATGGGTGCGATTCCCTGTTCCTTCAGCTGAAATTCTGCCTCTTCTGCCAAACTCTTCACGTGAGTCGAAGACGTGCCGGATGCAATGACAAAATAATCCGCCATCACCGTGAGGTCGTGGACGCGCAGCACTTTCACGCGCGTAGCTTTTTTCTTATCCAAAATTGCGGCGATCTGAATCGCCAAATCCTTGGGTTCCATAAACTCTCCTAACTTTCTTCCATTATGCCGCCGGCTGCGTACTTCCACTGGCAACAGCATCCTGCGTCTCGTCAAAGTCGGCAACCGTACCATCGGTGCCCATCTGGCTCATTTCGGGATCTACCACAGCGCCCATTTCCGAAACAGGTGCCGGCAGCTGAATGTTCAGCTCTTCTGCGCTGACCGGAGCGTCTGCCGGGCGGAAATACTCATTGAGGAAATCCGCAGTTTCCTGAATTGCAATACCGGATACCCAGTTGACCCCGTCCGCTTTCACCTGCGTTCCATACACCGGCAAGCGGCCCATCAAAATGTTCTCTGCCGGCACGTTCAGTGCCGCCACGCCCAATGCAGCACAGTCCAACGGACTGATATCCGTTTCCACATACTGCAGGAATACCGGCATCAGCTTCACCATTTCCTGCCAGCTCATCGTCATCATGTACTTAAACAGGGCGGCATAGAAGTAACGCTGATTGTTCAAACGGTCCAAGTCACCACGAGGTGTAGCGCTGGAGTCCTTGCGCTGCCGGAGGAAAAATTCCAGCTCTTCGCCCTGAAGCCAATGGTAACCCTGTTCCAGACGGCTGCCATTGTATTCCATCGTAACCGGGATATAAACTTCCAGTGCGAACTGATCGCCCAGCGCAGTCATCATTCCCTTCAGCATCTGCATATCGATAACGACATAATCGTCCACCGGCAATTTCAGCTGATCATACAAAACCTGTGCCAGATTCTGTACACGGTTCTCCTGATCTTCCCCGTGTGCGTACAAGGCATTGATGCGTCCGGTGCCGCCAGTGGGCAAATCGGTTCCCACATAGGTATCACGAGGAATTTGCAGCATGTGCACCGTATTTTCCGTTTTGTTGAACTGCACATACAGAATCATATCCGTATTGCCATTCTTGCTTCGCTGTACGCCCAACGCCTCTTCTTCGGGGTTGTCATCATAGTCGATTCCCAGCACAAGAATATTGGTCAAATCCTTACCGTACTCCGGCGGTGTGGCGATTTCTTCCGTCAGAGAACCGCTTTCCTGCGGCTTCAGAGAATCGGCCACATACCAATAAAATGCACCCAATGCGCCTGTCACCATCAGTACCACAACTAAAAAAGCCGCCAATACCTTTTTGCCCGTACTAGTCTTTTTCTTTCTGCGTCGACTGGTAACGGGAGCATGCGGATCCGCCGCTCGCGCTGAATTGCTGCGCACGGGCTGAGCCGTACGGGAACGCTGCGCAGCAGATGCTCCGCTGCGAGCTGCAGACGGCGCAGCAGACGAACGATGCACCGGCCGCTCAGCGGCCTGGTCATATGCTTTTCGGCTTGCAGCGCTGGCCGCACTGGAGCGGCGCGGTGCGCGCTGTGCGCGGGAAAGGTTGATCTGACGAGGTCTGTTTGTATTTCTCAATAGAAATTCCCCTCCATGGGCAGTCTGTTTTCCGTACGGTCTTTAGCGGACAGCTTTCAAATTTTAAAAAGAGACTCCTGCTCCGCCGTAATATTGCTGGCGCTGTTGCGCATAAGCGGCCAGCGAATACTCATCTACATTCTTACCGCCAGCCTTCAGCCAGGCGATGGACATTCCCAAGCCTTCGATCGTACCACGGTCCAAATTTTCCAGGACATGCGCACGCAGCGAAGCCGCCTCCGGATAGTTTCTCTCGTAACTGGCCATATCTGCCATATAAATAATCTTGTCCAATTTGCTCATGTTCAACTTACCCGTTGTATGGCATCGAATTGCAGACAAAATCTCCTCATCCTCAATACCATACTCTGTTTTCGCCAAAATGGCCGCAACGATACCATGCCAAACAGCAGGCGCACGTTGCAGTGCATTATCAGACATTATATCATTTTCGCGCAAAATCTGCAACAACCGATCCTTCGGCAGCTCCTTTGCGATGTCATGCAGATAAGCCGCCAAAGCTGCTTTGTCCTCATCCACGCCATTGCGGCGAGCCAATTCCACCGCCAGCTTTTTCACATTGCTGGTATGCTCATAGCGCTTTTCACTGAGATTCTTTTTCGCCAAACGCTTGGCTTCCTGAACGGAAATCATGAAATTTACACTTCCCTTTCTTCCGGCTGATACAAAGCGTACCGATCGATCATTTCTTCTACGCTTGCAGGCACCAGTCCATCCAAAGGCTCACCCCTCTGAACCCTGCTTCGAATCTGGGTGCTGGAGATTTCCAAAATACGGGCGGGTGCAAACAAAATCCGCCCGCCCTCCTGTTCCAAGTCGCGCGCAAAAGCATGCAGAGGCTGCACATCTTCTCCCCGACGACTGTGAACCACCAGGACCATTTTCTGAAGAAGTTCCCGGTAGCCGTGCCATTTTCGGAAATAGAGGAGCATATCGCTTCCCATGGAAAAGTAAAGTGTCCCATCAGGATAACGACGATACATTTCATTTACGGTATCCAGCGTATAACTTTTCCCGCCGCGCAAAATCTCCGTATCATCCAGCAAGATCTGCCTGTCCACGTCTAAAAAACACTGACACATTGCCAGCCGAATTCCTGCCGGCGTGGCACTTGCATGCTTGTGCGGTGGAGTACCCGCAGGCTCTACCACCACAAGATCGGGCTGTACTGCAGCCATCGCACCACGCAGCAATTCCATATGGCCGTTGTGGGGCGGATCAAATGTTCCCCCAAACAGCAAAATCCGGCGGCTCATTTGACTGCGATTAAATCCGCATACCGGCTGTCCTTTTTCTTTTGTTTGTACAAAACGAACTTGGAGCCGATTACCTGGACGCTGTCCGCACCAGTCTTCTCCGCCAAAATCGCAGCCGCTTCTTTCGCGGAATACATGCTGGATTCCAAAACCCGCATTTTGATCAGTTCTCTTGCATTCAGGCACTCCAGTGTGGAGTTGACCAATGTTTCATCGATCTCACCTTTTCCCACCTGAAAAACCACATCCAGGTTCTGCGCTTCTCTGCGCAGGATCGCGCGTTGCTTACTTGTCAGCATAGTTTGATTCCTCTCCATTTTATTGTTTCGTTCAAAGGGACTGTGCCGGACCGGACGCCATACCGATGATGCTTGCATCCGCAAGAAAATCAGGCAGCTGCGCTTCCAACAACTGCAGTGCGCGGCCCCGGTGACTGATGGCATCTTTCTCATCTGCACTGAGCTCCGCGTAGGTGCGACGCGAAACATTGGGTAATGTCTCGCCTGTTCCCGGAATTCCCACTTCATCGGGGATAAACAGCGGATCATACCCAAACCCGTTTTCTCCACGCTCTTCAAATCCAATGGAACCACGGCATTCGCCTTCAAAGACCGCATGCCGCTGATTGGGAAGCCAAATGCAGATTGCACTGACAAACTTCGCACCGCGCTTGTGCGGCGGCACATTCGTCATTTCCTGCATCAATTTCTGATTATTGGCCCCATCGTCGCCATGCCGACCGCAATAACGGGCAGAGTAAACACCCGGGGCACCGTTCAATGCCTCAACGCACAAGCCTGAGTCATCCGCTACCGTCGGTTTTTGACATGCTTCACATATAGCCTGCGCTTTGATGCATGCATTTTCTGAAAAAGTAGTCCCGTTTTCCTCAGGATCAAGGGATACGCCCGCTTCTTTTTGGCTGAGAACCGTATGCCCCATGCGCTCAAGAATTCGGCGCATCTCTTTGAGCTTATGTGCGTTATTCGTCGCAGCAACAAATTCCATAATACACCTCAAATATGAAATTTTTTCGAAAACAGGGTCAAAAAATCAGGTTTCCCGCATAAAAAGGGCATCCGCAAATGCATCCGGATCAAAGGGCATCAAATCGTCCAAACCTTCACCGACTCCCACAAAGCGAACCGGGAGCCCCAGTTTTGCCTTGATGGAAATGACCGCTCCGCCTTTGGCCGTCCCGTCCAGTTTGGTCAAGACCACACCGGTTGCGCCCGCCGCATCAATAAACTGGCTGGCCTGATTGATGGCGTTCTGCCCGGTGATTGCATCCAGCACCAAAAGAGTCTCCACACTTGCGCTCTCGCAGGCTTTGTTCACCACACGGCTGATTTTGGAAAGCTCCGCCATCAAATTTTTCTTATTGTGCAGACGTCCGGCCGTATCACAGATGACAATGTCGATCTTTTTGGCCGCCGCAGATTGCACCGCGTCAAAAATGACCGCAGCGGGGTCCGCACCTTCATTGTGACGCACCATAGGAACACCCGCCCGCTGCGCCCAAACGCCCAGCTGTTCGGAAGCTGCGGCACGGAAAGTGTCACCCGCCGCCAGCATTACGCTTTTGCCCTGCTCCTTATAGAGATGTGCCAGTTTGGCAATGGAGGTCGTTTTGCCCACACCATTGACGCCAATGACCAGAATAACAGCGGGAGAGCCGGACAAATCCATTTCCGCATCGGCAGCCAGCATATCCCGGATCAGTTCCTTTAAAGCAGCCAACGCCTGTTCACCCGTTTTCAGATGTTCTGCCCGCACCTTTTTACGAAGCTGCTCCACCAGGTCCATCGCTACATCCACACCGGTATCGGCCAGAATCAGCTGCTCTTCCAAATCGTCATACATGTCATCGGTAATCTCACTTGCTGTGACCATACTGCCGATGGTTTCAAAAATAGAATCACGTGTTTTTTTCAGGCTGGCACCCAATTTATCAAAAAAGCCCATTGTGAACCTCCGTTCATAAGATTAAGAGATGAGACTCGCATCCACATTTTTCACATCCAGCCGCAAGACTTTCGACACACCGTCTACCTGCATGGTCACACCATACAGCACGTCTGCCTCTTCCATCGTACCACGACGATGCGTGATGACGATAAACTGCGTTTCATTGCAGATACGCCGCAGATACTGCGCATAGCGTGTGACGTTTACATCGTCCAGTGCTGCTTCGATCTCATCCAGCACACAGAAAGGAGCCGGGTTGACCGCCAGAATGGCAAAGTAGATGGAAATCGCAACAAGCGCCTGTTCGCCGCCGGAAAGTGCCGACAGGTTTTTGATAATTTTGCCCGGAGGCGCCACCTCAATCCCAATGCCGCTCTCCAAAACGTCTGTCTCATCTTCAAGATACAGCCGCGCCGTACCACCGCCGAACAGCTCGGTAAAAATGCGGCCGAAGTTGCGGTTGATGGCGGCAAAACTCTCGCTGAACATGACCCGCATCTCTTCAGAGAGGCCCGCAATCATGCGCTGCAGCTCTGCTTTGCTTTTCTCCACATCTCCGACTTGCGTCCGCAGGAATTCATAGCGCTGACTGACTTCGGCATATTCATCGATTGCCCCCACATTGACGTTTCCAAGCGACCGGATCTTACCGCGCACTTCCGTTACGTTTCTGCGCAGTTCGGTGATGCTCTCAAACGGTACGCACAATGCCTGTGCCTCCGACAGTCCCAATTCATACTCATCCCAGAGCTTGGCCACCGTCTGCTCATATTCCGCATCCTTGGCCTCTTTCTGCTCAGTCAGTCGGGCAGCCTCACGGCCAAGCGCCTCACGCTCATCCGTCAGGCGGCGCAACTTCGCACTTTGCTGCGTAATAGCGCCTTCTTTTTCGATGCGCTGCTGAGAAGCGGCCTGAATGGCCTGTTCAAACTCCGTGATCTGCTGTCTGCTCTGTTCCACATCCCGCTGCATGGCAGCCATTTGCTCTTCTCGTTGCAGATTTTGCTGATGCAGAAGCGCAATATTCTCCTGCAACTGCCGCACACGCTCTTCTGTCTCTCCGGTACGGCTCTCCAAAGCGACAATGGATGCCCGATGGCTCTCCGCATCTTTCTCCGTAGAAAGCTTTTTCAGTTTGATATCAGACAACTGATCCGACAAGCGCGTCCGGGTAGCCAGGAAGGAATCATCCGAGCCGGCAATCGTCTCCAATTCCTCCTCCAGCTGGCGGGTATCCTCCGTCAGGCGCGTCAGCTTTTCCTGTGCCTCAAGTGCCTGCTGGGTACTTTGCTCAATCTGCTCTTTCAGTTTTTCGCACTCAGCGTCCAACAGCCGCGCGGCTGCCTCTGTTTGCGAGAGTGCCGTGGAAATGCGCGCGCTCTCCACTTCTCCACGAATCTTATCCCCACCGGCAGTGATTGCCTCGCTTTCGGTAGCCGTCAATTCTGCAGAAAGCTTATCTACTTCCGCTTTTGCCGCATCGGTTCGTTCTTGCGCTGCATCGCGTTTTTTCTCCATATCTGCAAGTTTTGCTTTCAAGTCCGCAATTTCCTGTTTGCGGCTGAAAAGCCCCGCCGACCGCGAGACGCTGCCGCCGGTAAACGAACCGCCCGCATTGATCACCTGACCGTCCGCCGTAACAATGCGATTTCGATAATCCAAACTGCGCGCTACGCGGGAAGCCTCATTGATCTCATCTACTACCACAATGCGTCCCAGCAAGTTGGACACCACGTTTTCATAGCGTTTATCGTATTCCACCAGATCACTGGCCTTCACCGCGCTGCCTGTCAGCCGAGAAGCATCGAAATGAGCCGGACGCATGGTGTCCAAGGGCAGGAACGTAGCACGCCCCGCTTTTTCGTCCCGCAAAAAAGCCATTGCCGCCTTGGCAGCAGACTCGTTTTCCACCACAATGTTCTGCAGTGCAAATCCCAGCGCCGTCTCGATGGCTACCTCATACCCCGGTTTGACCGTAAGAATACTGGATACCGGGCCAATAATTCCCCGAAGGCGCCGATTTGTTGAAGCGCGCATCACAGTTTTAACGCTGCTCTGGTATCCGTCCATATTCCGTTCCAGATCCCGCAACAGCTGAATTCTCTGAGAAGCGCTCTCCATATCGCGCTCCAACTTTTGCTCCGCAGCATCCGCTTCATCCAAAAGCTTTTTCCGGCTGTCCAGCTTCATGGTCAGACCGCCCTTGATATTCTCAAGGCGCGTCAGCCTCTCAATGGCATCATTGAGGAAGGCTTCGGTCTCTTTCTTCTCCTGATGCAAATCAGCCAGACGCTTTTCGTTTGTCTGCTTGTCCTGCGTCGCACTGCCCAAGCGCAGCTGGGCGGCCTCTCTTGCGGAATCCGCACTGGCCTGCACAACTTTCAGGTCTGTAATGCGCGCGGCCATGTCTGCCAGTTTTGCCTCTACCGCGCCGCGCCGCTCACCGCTGGCAGCACTTTTGCTTTGCAAATCCGACAGCAGCTGCTCTGTCTCTTCCGCACGCTGCGCCAAAGACGCCAATTCCTTTTCACACTCTTCAATCGCCGTCTGATGCTGTGCGCGTTCGGTTTCAATTGCTTCACGCCCCATACCGCTTTGGCTGATTTCCTGCTCCATCTGGGCGATGGTTGCCTGATTGTGCTCAATATCATTGCGCAGCACGGCCAGGGAGGCGTCCGACCCGGAAATCCGCTCTGTGATTGCGCGGATCTCTGCATTGCAGCGGTCAATCTCTTTAATGAGATGCTCCGACTGAGCGCGGATCTCCTCCGTTTCGGCATCCACGCCTTCCATCTCGCGGCTGGCGCGGTCATAGTCCGCATTGGCCAATTCAATTTTTCTCTGCACTTCCCGCACGGTATCCCGCGCCTTCTGTACCGTATCCACCCAGAGTGTGACCTCCAGGCCCTTTCGCTTCTCTGCAAGTTCCAAATAGCGCTTTGCTTTTTCCGCCTCTTTTTCCAGCGGCCCCACACGGCCCTCCAGTTCTCCCAGAATGTCGCGCAAACGAACAAGATTGTCCTCGGCAGAAGCAAGCCGGCGCTCGGCCTCATTTTTCCGATAACGATATTTCGCAATACCGGATGCCTCTTCAAAAATTTCACGCCGTTCGTTGGATTTGGCACCTACAATGACAGCGATTCGGCCCTGCCCGATAATCGAGTAGCCATCGCGCCCAAGGCCCGTATCCAAAAACATCTCATAGATATCTTTCAAACGCACATTCTGCCCATTGACCGAATACTCGCTGTCACCAGAGCGATAATACTTGCGTCCAATGACCACCTCGTCGGAGTCCACATCGATGCGGCGGTCTGTGTTATCGATATAAAGATTTACGCTGGCGAACCCCATGGCGTTGCGCGACTGGGTACCGCCAAAAATAACGTTTTCCATTTTCCCGCCGCCGCGCAGCTGTTTGGCGCTGGTCTCCCCCAGCACCCAGCGGATGGCGTCGGAAATATTGCTTTTTCCCGAGCCGTTTGGCCCAACCACAGCGGTAATTCCCCGCTCGATGGTAATTTTGGTGCGGTCCGGAAAGGATTTAAAGCCGTGAATCTCCAGTGCTTTTAAAAACATAGTTTCCCCTTTCGGAACAAAGTGTGGTTCAATAACCCATCAAAGCAAGTGCTTCTTTGGCCGCGGCCTGTTCCGCCTGTTTTTTCGAATGTCCTTCGCCGTGTCCCACCGCGTTGGAATTCAAATAGACATCCACTTCGAAGTGTTTGTCGTGATCCGGACCGGATTCACGCGCCACCACATAGCGCAGCCGTTCCTCCGGGTTCTGCTGCACAATTTCCTGCAGACGCGTTTTATAGTCTTCTTCCGCCGCAGCATCAGTCAGCGTGCGGGTGACAAAAGGCAGGATAAAACGTCTCGCCGTCTCAATCCCGCCGTCCAGGTACAGCGCAGCAATCACAGCCTCAAATGCATCGGAAACCACACTGGGGCGATGGCGACCGCCGCCCATTTCTTCCCCTTTTCCCAGACGCAGATAGCTGCCCAGGTCAATTTGCTGTGCAAAACCGAACAAAGCATTTTCACACACCAAACTGGCGCGCATGCGGGTCAGTTCTCCCTCGGGCATATCTTTATGCGTAAACAGATAATCCGCCACTACAATCGACAGAACAGAGTCTCCCAGGAATTCCAGTCTTTCGTTGTGCTTTGTTCCGTGGCGCGCTTCGTTGGCAAAAGAAGTGTGCGTCAGCGCCGTCTGAAGCAGATACGGGTCTTTGAACGTATGCCCGAGCACCTGTTCCAGTGCTTTCAAATCCTGCATACTCATCCCTCCGTCCCGTCGGGCACAGTCAGTGCCAGCTTCTCGGCCATGGTGTTCACCACATTGCCTTCCACGCACGCTTTTGCCTGCCGGATGGCATTTTTAAACGCCTTTGCATTGGACGAGCCATGGGCTTTGATGACCGGATGCTGCACACCCATCATCAGCGCACCACCGTACTCGTCGGCGTCCAGCTTCTTTTTAAAATCTTTCATGCCGTCTTTGACAAACAGGAACGCCAGCTTCGTCAGCGCGTTTTTCAAAAATACGCCTTTGATCTGTCCCACCAGCATTTTTGCCAGACCTTCGGTCAGTTTTAAAATTACATTTCCTGTAAAGCCGTCGCAAACTACCACATCCACATCTCCCTGCGGAATGTCTTTGGGCTCTACATTGCCGACAAATTGAATATTGGAATTCTGCTTGAGCAACGCGTGCGCCGCCACATAGGTCGGCGTACCTTTGGTTTCTTCCGCGCCGTTATTCACCAGCGCTACCTTAGGCTGCTTTACTCCCAGCACCTTTTCCATATAAACCGTGCCCATGGTGGCAAAGGCATCCAGCATTTCCGGCCGACACTCTACGTTGGCGCCGGAATCCAGCAGCAGGAACGGATGATTTGCCCCCGGAATTACCGTGCCGATGGCCGGACGTTTCACGCCCTTCAGGCGCTTTACAATCAGCGTAGCGCCCGCCAGCAGAGCGCCTGTAGAGCCTGCAGACACAAAGGCATCGCCCTCACCGGCTGCCAGCATACGCATGCCCACCACCATAGAAGAGTCTTTTTTATGGCGAATGGCGGCTGTGGGCTCGTCGCACATGGAAATCTCCTCACTGGCATTCACGATCGTGATTTGATCCATATCAATGGAGTGCTCCTTCACAGCCTGGGCAATTTTCTCCGCATTACCCACAGCGACGATGCTGACATGATATTCTTTTACGGCCTGTGCCGCACCTTTCAGGATTTCTGCGGGAGCATGATCGCCGCCCATTGCATCAATAATGATCTTCATAAAAATGCGTCTCCTTTCTTTTCAAAACACAGAAGACGGAACGAAGAAAAATGGTGACGTCCCGCCGGGCGATTCTCCACCGCGAGGCGCCGCCATTCTTCTTCTTTCCTGTTTACTCGCAGACAAGGCTCTCCTGCAGCGCGTTCACCGCACGCTGCGCAAGCATTTCATAACGTTTGCGTTTATCGCGCACCCGTTCTTCCAGCGAAGGCAGAATTCCCATGTTTGCACCCATGGGCTGGAAATCCCGCGTCGGCGTGGCGATGTAGCGCAACAGCGAACCGCACATGGTCTCATCCGGATAGACCGGTGTCCTTTTTCCCAACAGGCGCGCCTGCACGGCACGAGCCGCCAACAAACCACTGGCCATACTTTCCACGTAACCTTCGAATCCGGTAATCTGCCCTGCAAAAAAGACATTCGGATAAGAACGAAGCGACAAATCCGGCCCCAGCAGAACCGGGCTGTTCAGGAACGTATTTCGGTGCATCACGCCATAGCGCACAAACTCCGCATTCTCCAAGCCGGGAATCATGCGAAAAACGCGCTGCTGTTCTCCAAACTTCAAATTGGTCTGAAAGCCCACCAAATTATACATGCTGCGCTCAGTGTTCTCTGCTCTAAGCTGCACATTCGCCCACGGACGATGACCGGTTCGAGGATCGGTCAATCCCACAGGCCGCAGCGGACCGTAGCGCATGGTATCCGCTCCGCGCCCTGCCATGACCTCGATCGGCATGCATCCTTCGTAAACCGTCAAATCGCCGTCAAAATCATGCAGCGGCGCACGCTCAGCATTTTGCAGCGCCGCATGGAAAGCCTCATATCCCTCTTTGTCAAAAGGACAATTCAAATAGTCGGCCTCGCCCCGGCCATAGCGGGAAGCCGCAAAAATGCGGTCCATATTCAGGCTTTCTGCCGTCACAATCGGCGCCGCCGCATCGTAAAAAGACAGCTTCTGCCCACCGGTAAGCCGTGCAATATCCTGGGCCAGCTCTCCCTCTGTGAGCGGTCCGGTCGCCACAATGGTAATGGTGTCCGGGCGGGTTTCCCCCACAAAGCGAACTTCTTCCCGCCGAATGGTAATTCCCGGCGTGTTCTCCACCAGTTCTGTCACCTGCCGGCTGAACTCGGTGCGGTCCACTGCCAGCGCACCGCCTGCCGCCACACGGCAGCGTTCTGCTACCTCCAGCAGGCAGTCTCCCAAAAGCTTCATTTCCGCTTTCAGCAGACCGGAAGCCGAATCCAGCCGGTCCGCCTTCAAAGAATTGGAACAAACCAGTTCCGCAAATCCGCTGTTTTTATGCGCCGGAGAAAATTTATGAGGTTTCTGCTCGTACAGCTCTACCTCAAATCCATTTTTTGCAAGGTAGAGCGCGGCCTCACAGCCTGCGAGGCCCGCGCCCAAAATCCGAATCTGCATTGCCCTTAGCCTTTCTTTTCCGGAGCCGGACGTGAATAGCCGCAGCCCTCTTTTTCGCACAGCAGAACGCCGTTTTTACCGCCCTTTTTGAACAGTGTCGAACCGCATTGCGGGCATTTCTCCGCCGTCGGCTCGTTCCAGGTCATGAAATCACAGGTGGGATTCTTCTCGCATCCATAATAGACGCGCCCCTTCTTGGAATGACGGATCAGCACGCGGCTGCCGCATTTGGGGCACTGGCCACCGGTATCTTTGACCAGGCGCTTCGTGTTTTTGCATTCCGGGAAACCCGGGCACGCCAGAAACTTTCCGTATCTGCCGCTTTTGATGACCATTTTGCGTCCGCACAGTTCACAGATTTCATCTGTTTCTTCGTCCGGCACCTTGACTTTCTTGTCTTTCATCTCTTCTTCCGCGCGCAGCAGATTCTTTTCAAAGCCCTGATAAAAGTCATCGATGGTCTTGTGCCAATCCGCTTTCCCGTTTTCAATCTGGTCCAGATTCTTTTCCATGTTGGCCGAGAACGTGACATCGATGATATCCGGGAACTGCTCCATCATCAAATCATTGATTACACGTCCCAGTTTGGTGGGCACCAGCTTCTTCTGCTCCCGCTCCACATAATCATGATCAATGATGGTGGTAATAATCGGAGCATACGTAGACGGGCGCCCGATTCCGTTTTCCTCCAGTGCGCGGATCAGCGTCGCCTCTGTATAACGTGCAGGCGGCTGCGTGAACTTTTGCTCCGGTTTCAATTCTTTCAGCTTCAGCACGTCTCCCTCAGTCAGGGGCGGCAGAGCAGTCTCTTTTTTCTCTTTTTCGTCCGTCGCCTCTTCATACAGGGCCGTAAAGCCGTCGAAGGTCACCACATATCCCGAAGCACGGAACAGATAATCCGCCGCCACAATGTCCGCGGAAACGGTATCCTGCTGGCAATCGCTCATCTGACTGGCAATAAAGCGGCTCCAAATCAGGCGGTACAGTTTTGCCGCGTCGCCCGTGACGCTTTTTTCCACCTCATCGGGCGTCAAAGCCGGATTGGTGGGACGAACTGCCTCGTGCGCGTCCTGGGCGGCAGTAGCACTGCGGCTCTTATAAGTGCGCTTGTAGGGACATACATACTGTTCGCCATAGCTTCCGGTGATGAAATCCTTCGCCGCCGCCACCGCTTCGTCGGCGATGCGCAGGCTGTCGGTTCTCATATAAGTGATCAGGCCCATGGTTCCCTGACCCGCAACATCCACGCCCTCATACAGCATCTGCGCTGCCCGCATGGTTCGGGTGGCAGTGAAGCCCAGCCGGCGACTGGCTTCCTGCTGCATGGTGGACGTAATGAACGGAGGTGCCGGTGTTTTTTTCCTCTTGCCGCGGCTGATGGAACTGACCGTATAATCAGCGCCCTGCAAAGCCTGCACAATTGCCTGGCTTTGCTCGGCATTTTTGACTTCCAGCTTTTTGCCGGCCGCTGTGCTGAACAGCCGCGCCGTAAATTTTTTGGTGCTGGAAGGCGGGCAAAGCACTGCGTCAATATTCCAGTACTCCTCAGGCTGAAACGCCTCGATTTCCTTTTCGCGATCCACGATCAGCCGCACAGCAACACTTTGTACGCGTCCGGCAGACAATCCCCGGCGAACCTTGCGCCACAAAAAGGGCGAAAGTTTATAACCCACCAGACGGTCCAGAATTCTCCGAGCCTGCTGTGCATTGAACAGGTCCATATCGATGGCGCGCGGCGCAGCCATTCCCTGCGTAACGCCTTTCTTGGTGATTTCACCAAAGGTGACGCGCTGCGGCGCCTGGGTGTCCAGCCCCAGCAAATTGGCCAAATGCCAACTGATAGCTTCTCCCTCGCGGTCCGGGTCCGTTGCCAGAAACACTTCGTCGCTGTTTTTGGCCATGGTTTTCAGTTCTTTAATAATTTTCTCTTTGCCCTTGATATTGATGTACTGCGGTGCATAACCGTGCTCTACATCAATGCCAAGCTGACTTTTGGGTAAATCGCGAATATGGCCCATGGAAGCTGTAACTTCATAGCCATTCCCCAAGTATTTGCGGATGGTCTTCGCCTTTGCGGGAGACTCCACAATGACTAGTTTTGACATGTATCAGGATCCTTTCAGGATGAATTGACGGCCAGCCAACTGCTGAGCTACGCCTTTGATCTCCAGCTCTGTAAACGCCGCCATAGCGCGCAGCGGCTCAAGGCCCGCCTTTTCGCAAAGGGAGGCCAAAGTCTGCGGTCGGCTGCTCAGCAACCGGCGAATTTTGCGTGCATCGGGCGACAGTTCCGGCTCTTCTGCAGGGGCAGGCTTTTCCTCCTCAGCACTTTCCAACCCATAAAATCGAAAAATATCTTTGGCGCAAGTGACGGGAACCGCCCCTTCTGTCAACAACCGATTTGTTCCCGCCGACAAAGGCGAGAAGATGCTGCCGGGTACACTGAACACATCGCGGTTGTATCTCAATGCATGCGAAACGGTATTCGACGTTGCCGAGTTCTCTCGCGCTTCCACCACACAGACGCCTCTGCTCAGGCCCGCAATCAAGCGGTTTCTCTGAGGGAAAAATGCCTTGCACGGTTCTTTGTCCGGCGGGTACTCGCTCAGCGTCAGGCCGCACTTTTCAATCATTTTCTTCAGCATATGATTCTGGGCAGGATAGCAATGCTGGTGCCCGAACCCCAGACAGGCAATGGTAGGCATCTCTTTCCGCAGGCAAGCACGATGTGCTTCGCCATCCAGCCCTTCTGCCATGCCGGACACAAGAACAGCTCCAAACCCAGCCAGCCCCTGCGCCAGAAACTGCATTGCCTCTACCCCATAGGCAGACGGGCGGCGCGGGCCAATCATGCCAAGTACCAGCGGCGCGGACGCCGCGCTTAAATCTCCCCGATAGTAAAGCACCGGCGGCGGAGAATCGATTTGCCGCAGAAGAGGCGGATAATCCGGATCTGCCCACGTGACTATCTGAACACCCAGCTGCCGGCAGCGTTCCATACGGCTCAAAAGCTCCTGGGGCCGCGTACTTTTCAAAACACGCATCTGGGCTGGCGTGAACAATTCATTCAGTTCCTGCTGTCCAAGTGCCAGCGCCAACTTCTCCGGAGCGGGAAAAGCCCGCAGTACACGTGCCGAGTTGGAAGCGCACGGGCCGAGAGCATTGGCAAGCCACAGCCAGTATTCTACCCCTTGCATCTTTTATACACCCCTGAAGTGCCACAACAAAACGCCGCCTGCAACCGCAGCATTCAGCGACTCAACTCCCTGCGCCATGGGAATGCGCACAGCCAAGTCTGCCGCTCCCACTGCCTCATCCGACAACCCGTTTCCCTCATTGCCGATCAGCAATGCGATTTTGCCACCCCGCAGCCCGTCCGCCTCATCCAGCGGGACAGAATGACGCAAAGCAGCAGCCACCAGAGGGACTTCTTCGGTTTTCAGCCAGGCAGCCGTTTCCGCCACCGTATCTGCACGCAGCAATTTCAGGCGCGCTACAGCAGACATACTGGCCCGCACGGCTTTGGGGCTGTACGGGTCGGCACAATCCGCGCAAAATATCGCTCCCTCGAAACCAAAAGCAGCCGCACTACGCAAAAGCGCACCGATATTAGCCGGGTCCTGGACATGTTCCAGAACCAGCCACCGGTCTGCGGAGACAGCCTGGTCAAGAGATTCCAGCGCACGTTCAAACACACAGAAAATCCCCTGCGGGTTCTTTGTATCCGAGATTTTATCCGCCACACTCTGTGAAATCATCACATGACGACCCGGAAGGTCCTGCAATTCCGGATGCTGTTCCAAAACCTTGTCCGTATGATACACTTCCAGCGGCGGCCAAACGGCGGCAATATCCCTGCAAAGGCGCACGCCTTCCGCAAGGAAGCAATTCTGTGCCTGACGAAAAGAGGCGCTCTCCCGCAGTTTGCAAAGCTGTTTCACCTTTTCATTTTCACGGCTTGTAATCCGCAGTTCCATGCGCGCATTCTCCTTTTCCGCCCTTTTTTCGGGCACCCGCTAATACAAAGCGACGCCCGTGCAACTTGTGCGCGGGCGTGTCGCAGTTCTTATTTTACAGCGTTTTTCGCGGTCTCGATCAGAGCGGAGAAGCTCTTCGGATCGTGAATCGCCATCTCGCTCAGCATTTTGCGGTTCAGCTCCACGCCAGCTTTTTTCAGGCCGTTCATGAAGGAAGAATAGTTCATGCCCTCTGCACGGCAGGCGGCGTTGATACGGGTGATCCACAGATTGCGGAACTCACGTTTTTTCATTTTGCGGCCAGCGAAGGCGTAGTTACCGCTCTTCATGACCTGCTGTTTGGCCATCTTAAAGTGTTTGGATTTGCTGCCGAAATAACCTTTGGCAAGTTTCAGGGTCTTTTTTCTTCTTTTGCGCGTCATCATAGCGCCTTTGATACGAGCCATATTCTTAAATCTCCTTTAATAGCGGTTTTTCTGATGTTAATTGCTTAAGCGTAGGGCAGCATGCGTTTCACGGCAGCTGTGTTCGTCTTGTCCGCGTAAGCGGCTTTGCGGAAACCGCGTTTCAGTTTGGTGCTCTTTTTGGTCAGAATGTGGCTGCGGAAGGCCTTACCGCGCTTCACTTTGCCGTTTTTCGTCAGCTTAAAGCGTTTTTTCGCACCGGAATGTGTTTTGATCTTGGGCATTTTTCAGTTCCTCCTTAATTTTGCTTGGAAGGGGCAGGGGCCAGGAACATTTGCATGCTCCGTCCCTCAAGCTTGGGCTGTTTTTCCACCACAGCGCCCGGCAGAGCCTCGGCAAAACGTTTGTGCACGTCCAGGCCAAGGTTGGTGTGCGCCATTTCGCGGCCGCGGAACCGGATGGAAACTTTCACCTTGTCGCCCTTGGCCAAAAATTTGGCCGCCTGGTTGACCTTGGTGTTGAAGTCGTTCGTGTCGATATTGAGGGACAGACGAATCTCCTTGATGTCTACGACCTTCTGATTTTTCTTTGCTTCTTTGTCCCGCTTCTGCAGTTCGAAGCGATACTTCCCGTAATCCAGAATTTTGCACACGGGAGGCTGTGCCTGGGGCGCGATCTTCACAAGGTCCAAATTCTTTTCGTCCGCTCTTTTCTGTGCATCCCGCACGGACATGATGCCCAGCTGGGTTCCGTCCGCGTCGATTACGCGCACCTCTTTGTCACGGATGCCTTCGTTGATCTCCAGTTCTTTTTTGCCGGCTATGGTAAAACACCTCCAAAATTTTGTTTGAAACAATAAAGTGCGGCTGCCGGTACCGGCAGCCGCACAAAAAGACACAAGAACTCTCCCAAAGAAAAGTCTTTGTATGAACCCGGCACCTGATGGCGCACAAGGTGAGCATTGGCTGCCAAGCCAGAGCTACTTTGTTTACTGGTAAAGTATACCGCGCTTACCCACACCTGTCAAGAGCTTTTTCAAAATCTTTTCCCTATTTCTCAAAAGGGACATCGATCTCACACCCAAGTTCAAAGGAATAGATGGTGCAGGCCGTTACTTTTACCGGAAGACGTTTTTCCACCGCAGCCTTGTACAGCAGCAGTTGCTGTGCATAACTTTCCCGAAACTGTTCCTTGCTCTTCCCACGGTCCGTCTTGTAATCCACAATCTCTGCCCGATCACCGTTGATCAGAACTGCATCCGCAATTCCCTGCACCAATACTGGCTGGTTCTGAAATGCTGGAGCGATCTCCGGCTGAACATACTTCGCAGGCACGGCTGTCAAAAAGGCATACTCCCGCAGCAGTCTCTCTGCCGCAAGCATTCGTTTGGCAAGATCTGTATGGAAGAACCTCTCGATTCGTTTTTCATCCAGCTGTGCCGCAATGTGCGTATCAATATATTTCTCCAAAACAAGGCGCTCCACCTCTTCCTTAAGATGGGCGCACGCTGCCTTCAAGTCCGCAAACTGCAGTACACTGTGAAGTGCTGTTCCCTTCTCTGCCGCGGTCATCCCTTCGCGATAAAGGAAAGACGGACGCGCCAGCACAGGCTGTTCGCCCCCGTGCGCCAAGCCCGACACACTCAGTTTTGCAGGCAGTTCACTCAGCGCAGCGCGGGGATAACAGGCTTCAAAATTCCGTCGAAGTTTTTCCAGCAGGTCCCCGTCCGGTTCAGCTGTGCGTACAAACACGCTCGCGTGCTCTGCCTGTTCCTGCTCCGGCAGAGGTTCCACGGATGCATCCATTTTGCCCTGTGCACGGTACAGCGGCAGTGTAGCACCGCCTGCCAGCGCACGAAGCTCGTCGCAGTCAGGATGCAGCAGCGCCGCTGCGCAAATCCACGGGGCAAAACTGTTCGCCTTGCTCAGAAGGTACGGAGACGCGCCGCCTGCTCCCGCCATCTGCGTTGCCAATTCCGAGAGCATTTTTTCCGGCTTGGTGGCCGGCACAGTCAAGATCAGTTTATCTCTTGCCCGCGTCAGAGCCACATACAGAATGCGCATCTCTTCGCTGACGGACTCTGCGCGCAGAGCCATACCGATGGCCCGGTGCGGCGCAGTGGCATACAGTCCACCTTCTCCTGCGCGCAATGTCATGCCGATGCCCAGTTGCGGATGAAACAGCACACGATTGGAAATGTCACGCAGATTGAATTGGTGCGAAGCGTCCGCCAGAATCACCACAGGAAACTCCAGTCCCTTGGAGCGATGGATCGTCATAATGGAGACGCATCCCTTGGGCAGTGAAACCATACCGGCAGCAGGCAGAGCTCCGCTTTCAATGGCATTGTCCGCCATACGGATGACTGCCGAAAGCCCGCCCGCTCCCACAGAGCCAACCCACGCCACAAAGGCGCGCAGCGTCTCTCTGCGTTCAGCGCCGTTCTCCATAGCTCCCACTGCCGCAAAATAATGCGTTCGGGCCAGAATCTCGTCGCACAATTGCGATACCGGCATTGTTGCGGCCAGCGTTCGCAGATGGCGCATCAACCGGCAGAAATGCATTGATTTCTCATCTCTGCTCTGTGTCAGTGCTCCATACAAACTCATTTTGGGGTGCGCGGCCCGCAGGCGGACCAGATCGTCCGGATCAAACCCGAACATAGGGCTCAGCAACACCGCAGCCACATGTACATCCTGCGCCGGATTATCAATAATGCGCAGCATCGAGAGCAGCGGAGCGGATTCGCTTGCCGTCAAAGGGCTGTCTCCCGCATCCGCCGCCACCGGAATTCCCTGTCCTTCCAAGGCTTGCTCATACAAAGAAAAACGTGTTCGACTGCGAAGAAGAATGCAAATATCTCCATACTGACAAGGTCTGGTTCCGCCGTTCTTTTCGCGCACGGGGAACTTTTCCTGCACCAGACGCCGCACTGCCTGCGCCACAGCGGACGCATCTCCCAAATCCGTCATTTTTGCGCCCTGATCCACAATGCGGATCTCAAGAGGACCACCGTCATATTCGTCCGGTACTCCGCGGTACAGCATTTCATCGGCATTGTACTCCACGTCGCCCACCTGACGGTTCATCACACAGGTAAATATATCATTCACGCTGTCGATCACATTTCCGGCGCTGCGAAAATTGTTCCCCAGTGTAATGGTGGCAGGATGCGGGCCACCCTCCCGATAAGGTGTAAACGCTCCCCGCTGCGCAATAAAAATCTCAGGGCTTGCCAATCGAAACCGATAAATACTCTGCTTGACGTCTCCCACGAAAAACAAATTGGAAGCATCATCATTTGCCAGGCACCGGTACAAAAGCGCCTGAAGCGCATTGGTATCCTGGTATTCGTCCACCATGACCGCATCAAAACGAGCGCTGACCGCCCGCGCGACTGCCGTTTTCTGATCGTCCTCCGTACACAGAAGGCGAAGCGAAAGATGTTCAAAGTCGCTGTATTCCAACACCTTTTGTTCAAGCTTGGCCGCAAAAAAACGTTGTTCAAAACCGCGCACTGCCTTCGTCAGCGCTCGCAGCATCGGCAAAATGCGCTGCCGGTCCTCTTCGAACTCGGCCTGCGTGCAAAGGAAGATTTTTTCTTTAAGTTCTTTGTGGACTTTCTTCACTTCTTCCCGCAGAGCTTTGACCGCCTCCATATCGGCACCGTCGTAGCCGCGTACCGCCTTCAGAGACGGCGGTGTGTAGTCCTGCGCGCAAAGCAGCGCACTGTCCCACCGTCTTTTCTGCAGCCACGAAGACATCGCCTCAAAAAAAGCCTGATCGGACTGCAGTGCAGCAGCATAGTTGAGCAAGGCCGGTTCCTCGTCCACAATCTTTTGCGCAGAACACAGCAGCGCCTGTGCATTATGAACCGCTTCCTCAGCGTTCCGAAGCAGGAAATCGCCCCATTTTGTCTGTTCCAGTGGGCGTTCTTCCTCGTAATCCGCACACAATTCACGCAGAGCACACTCCGGATGAGGCAGCGTCCTTAGGAAATCGTACAATCTCAGCACCGCATCGGCAGCCGCTGCGTCGCTGCGCGCGCGGCCGTAACTGTCTGCAAACGTACGAAAATCCGGATCCTCATACATCTCTTCCAGCGTCTGCATCAGAGAATCGTTGCGCAAGGAATACGCGGTGGCGTCATCCGCCAGGCCAAAATCCGGCGGAAGATCCAGCTGAGCAAAATATGTTTTCAGCAGCTGCATACAAAATGCGTCAATGGTGCAGATGTCGGCCCGTCCCAGCAGAAGGCGCTGCCGACGCAGCCAAACGCTGCCCGGATTTTCAGCAGCTTCCTGCGCTAAACGTTCCGCAATTCGACCGCGCAGCTCCTCTGCTGCTGCGCGGGTAAAGGTTACAATCAGCAGACGGTCCGCTGCAACGGGATGTTCTTCATCGCAAATCAACCGCACAGCCCGCTCCACAAGCACCGCTGTTTTTCCGCTTCCCGCGGCGGCACTGACCAACAGGGTTCCGCCCCGATCCTCAATGGCCTGGCGCTGCGCACTGGTCCATTTTCGCGTCTCCGCCATCAGGATTCCTCCTTTTCCACAGGTGTTTCAAACACACCCTTGGGTGCGCTGACATAGGCTTCTTCCCGACCGTCTTCATGACGACAAACCGCCCGATAATCGCAGGTATCACAGGGGCAGTGTGTTGTATTGCGCAAAGGCACCGCACGAATATCTCCCTCATACAGGCCTTTGGCCATCTCCACCACCAACTGCTCTACATAGTGTCGGATATTTCCGATCTTTTCCAGATGTGCCAGTTTGGAACTGGACCGGGGCGTCCCGTTTTTCAAAAAGCTGACCGGCACAAACAAACCGCTGGCCTCTTTATCCATCCCCCGCAGCACGACTTCATCGTTCAGCACCAGCCCATCCACCTGATACAAGGGCAGATTCGCCGCCTGCGCACGCGGCATACTTCCCGGAGCGGGATCGCTGAGCAGATAAAGCACTCCTGATGCCACCGGGTCGCTCAAATCTTTTCCGTTCCGGCAATAGGTAAACAGATACAAAAGCATCTGTGTGTTCAACCCACAGTATACGTCTTCCAAGCTGAAGCTTTTGGAACCTGTTTTGTAATCCACCACACGTACATACTGACGGCCTTCCCGGCGCATGATATCCACACGGTCGATCTGTCCTACCACCTGCACAGTATGTCCATCCGGTGTTTTCAATGTCAGCGGCCGAATTGCCCCCTCGCCATCTCCGATTTCCTGCTCAAACGCCACCGGATGGAAAGAGCTCTGGGCCTGTTCCTGCTGAAGATAACACAGCAAATGCCCCACGCTCTTCTTCAGCCTTTCTACCAGATAAGCAAAACGGGCCGAAGCCTCCGGCATGTTTTCCTTCACATACTCCTCAGCCACCTGCTGCGCAAGCTGCAGCAGCTGTTCCCGCGGCATGTCCGCAAAGCCCTCACCTGCCCGCCGCATGACCTGCTCCAAAATATAATGGATGAGGCTGCCGCTCTCCATTGGAGAAAGCTCGGCTCTTTTGCGGGGTCTGATTTTCAGAACATACTGCAAAAAATAGCTGAAGCGGCACCGGTAGTATTGTTCCACTCGTGTGGGTGACAGCCGCAGATTCCGGCCGATCACCTTTTCCAGTGCACCGGTATCTCTCGCTCGCATCGGCATCGGATTCGCGGCATTTTCCATGGAAGACAAACTTTCCGCCGCCTGCGGCTGTTCAGCCAGCGCGGCTGCCAGCGCGGCCGTTTCAGCGGTATCATCCCGATACTGCTCGCCATACAAATCCAGCGCAGCTGCGCAGGTAGGTGCCAATTCTTCAAGTGACAGGCGATCCGCCTGGGGTTCCAGCGCCGCCACCGGCGCCAGAGCCGACGCCATGGGGGATCCTCCCCCTTCAGGCGCGACATAACTGATATAAAGCCGCTGTGAGGGCGCTGTCATCGCCCGATAAAAAAACATTTGCTCTAAAAGCGTTCGATTCTCATATCCGCCCGGCATCTGAACGCCAGCCTGCACCAGAAGGTCACGGTCTGCGTGTGTCAGAAGCCCGCTGGCTCCTGCCAGTTTTGGGAACTTTCCCTCAGACACCCCCATCACAAAGCACACTTTGGGACTATCCAACCGCATTCGGTCTGCTGTTGTCAACATAACCGCATCCTGTGTTTCCGGCACATGACCCAAATCCGCACTGCGCACCAAAAGGAGGAACAGATCCGCATATTCAGCAGCTGTCACCTCATCGTCTCCCAAAAGCTGCTCCATCTGTCCCAAAAGCTGCATCGCCTCATCCCACGTACGATACACCGCCTGCTCTCGCACCGGATCTCCAACCTCGGAAAACGATTTTGCAAGATTCACCGTTTGTTCATCCGCACCAAAAGAAGTCAGAAGGAAATAAAGCTGCCGGGAAATTCCCGCCGCCGTCTGGCCTTTAGCCGCATTTAAAAACGTCTCAATGCGCGGCACAACGGATGCGCGGATTTCTTCCACCTCTTCCAATGTTTTCTGGTCTTCCGGTGACATCTGCCCACCAAAGCCAGCTGGATTTTTGGTAAAAGGAGAACGCCACTCCGCCGCCTTTAACCGCCAAGTATAGGCATAATTTTCGAGAACAGCAATCTGTTGAGCCGTATAGCCGCACAGATCCGTCTTCAACAGGCGAAGCAACGGCTCGGTTGATATCCCCCGCGCCAATAACTCCAGCGCCGCATTTAAAAACGCAGCTACACCGGTGTGTTCCAAGGTCTCTGTTCGGTCTGTAAAATAAGGAATTCCTGCCAGTCCGAACTCATAGCGAATGGGCGCATCGTAATCATCAAGCAGACGGCAAATCACCGCGATATCGCTGTAAGCCAAGCCATCTCGCCGCACCAGCGAAGCAATCCGACAGGCCACTGCTTTGCACTCAGCATAAATGCTGCGGGCCGGTGTCAAATAAACCTGCTGTGCGCTGGCCTCCTGTGCTTCCCCCAGAGCCAGTGCCTGTGCCGCAGCCAGCAGTCCCGGTGCCTGTTTGTGGCGCAGATCTTCCTCCAACACTTTGGGAGCCGCCACAGCCACACCTTCTCGCGCGGCAATGCGCCGTAAGCGCTGGGCCGTCATTTTTACCGGGCTGAACAATCCCAGTCCAGCCTCTTTATCCGCCGTGCCGTCACAGCAAAGAGCAACGGTACACCGCTCGGCATGAACCAGCTTTTCCAGCAGCCGGTACTGTGGTGCTGTAAACCCATCGAAGTTATCGATAAACACTTCTGTGTTCTGCAAAAAATCCGGATCCATACGCTGTGCGGCAACCGTCAGCCGGTCAGCCGGGTCCATCGCGCTTCCCTCGATAATTTTCTCATACGCAGCAAACAGCAGGCCCAGTTCCTGCAATTTTTCGCCATCTGCGTTTTTACCTGCTATGCGCAGTACATCTTCGGGCTGCGCCCCAGCCGTCTTCAGCTCCTTGATCGCCTCGGCACACAAATTGCAGAAGCCGGTATTTCTTCGGTGTCTGCGATAATTCTGCACTTCATCGCCCATCGTATCCAATGCGCGGCGCACCGCTACTGCACGGGCCGCGTCCGTCAGCGTGGGGATACAGACTCCGCCAAATGTTTTCAGCAGGAATTCTGCCAGACTGGTAAAGCTGTACACATCCACCAGTGCACCCAGCCGGTCGCCCAAAACGCGGTACACCATCGTTTCCGCGGAGGAAGAAAACTGTTCGGGCACAATCAGGATACTGTGTTTTCCCGCAAGTGCCTGCGCCTTCATCAATGCGAGGACCCGTCCGGTCTTTCCTGTGCCGGACAGTCCCAAAATTAAATGGAGCATTTTGTCTTCCCTCCGCTGTTTTTGCTACGTTTTATTATAACGGATTCCACCGCACAAAAAAAGCCCACGGAACAATCCGTGGGCTTTAAAGCAATTAATAATTCTTTGCCTGCAGAATGAAATATCCCTGCGGATGATCGCAGACCGGGCATTTCTCCGGGGCGTGTGTGCCAATATGAACATGGCCGCAGTTGGAGCACACCCAAACCTGCTCTGTCTCACGTGCAAACACCTTGCCCTGCTCGATGTTCGCCTTCAAGGCGCGATACCTCTCCTCATGCTCTTTCTCGATCTTGCCCACTGCCTCAAACAGGTACGCCAGCTGCGTGAAGCCCTCTTCTTTCGCAGTAGCCGCAAAGCCGGCATACATGTCGGTCCACTCATAATTTTCACCGGCAGCCGCATCGTCCAGATTGGTCATCGTATCGGGAATTTCCCCATTGTGCAGCTGTTTAAACCAGATTTTTGCATGCTCTTTCTCATTGTTTGCAGTCTCTTCAAAAATCGCTGCAATCTGGTTGTAACCTTCCTTTTTGGCTTTAGAAGCATAATACGTATATTTGTTGCGCGCCTGGCTTTCACCCGCAAAAGCGGTCAGCAGATTCTGTTCGGTTTTCGAGCCTTTCAATTCCATGATAAACTTCTCTCCTTTACTTCTTTTTGATTATAAATTGACGGCGGACAACCGCCTTTCAAACAAAGTATGCGGTGTTTTACTCTGTTTCATGCTTCCGGCAAGCTGGACACACACCTGTAAACACAATATCATACTGCACATCGCAATAGCCGGTCATTTGCTCCACTTTGCGGCTGATTTCCTTGTTTTCATCCAGACAAACATCACAAAGCGCACCACAACAGATGCATTCAATGTGAAAATGCGGCGTAAGCGTATGATCAAACCGGTCTGCACCTTCCGGCATACGCACATGGCGCAGCACGCCATCCTCTGACAGACTGCTCAAATTTCGATATACCGTAGCCTTGCTGACAGTGGGATGTTTCTGGGCGATGTGAGCGTAAACCTCATCCGCCGTGGGATGGTCTGCCAGTTGCGCCACAGCATCCAGCACCAGCTGCTTTTGGATGGTGTTCCGTTTCTCCATCTCCATTCTCCTCTCTTTTGCTAATGATATTTTATATCATTAAACACAAATTGTCAAGAGGAGTTTTTTCAAATTAATCTATGCAAAAAGCGCCCCCGATGGTTCGGGGCGCCTGATTTCTTACGGATTGGTATTTTTGGGCTGCGGCGCAGTGCGCTTTGCACCGCGTTTGCCGGACTGGCGCAGTGTGGCGCGCACATTCTGCACATCGCTCAAACTGCTGGAGAGCTGCTCCTCCGTCTGCCGGAGCATATTCTCACAATAATTGGTCACTGTGGCACGCATCTCTCTGCTCTGATTCTGCGCACTTGTAATCATCTCGGTTGCCTTCTGCTGCGCCGTCTTCATGATCGCTTCTTCGGCCACCATAGTGCGGGCTCGCTCTTCTGCACGTTTGATGATCATATCTGCTTCGCGTTTCGCTTTGTCTATAATTTGCGTGCGATCTTTCACAACCGCTTTGGCCTGCTGAATTTCCTGCGGCATGTTCAGGCGAATGTCATCAATCAATTCGCGCACCTTTTCCACATCCACCATGCGCTTGCCGCCGCTGAACGGCACATTGAGCGCATCTTCAAGCGTTTCGTCCATGACATCCAGCAATTCATCGATTGACATGATACATTACTCCTTTTCCTGCCCCTGTGCGAGGCGTTTTACGATTTCTTCACAAATAGATTCCGGCAAAAACTCACTCACATCGCCGCCAAAACCCGCTACCTGCCGCACCATGCTGGACGAAAGGTACATGTAACTGGAGTCGGTAATGACAAACATCGTCTCCAGCTCCGGGTTCAGCTGCTTATTGACCAGAGCCTGCTGGAACTCATACTCAAAATCCGTCACCGCGCGCAGGCCCTTGATGATGGTACACGCGCCCACCCGGTATGCATAATCCGCCAAAAGACCGTGATAGGAATCCACTTTGACATTGGGAATATGCTCACAGGCTTTCCGAATAAAATCCACTCGTTCTGCCGCTGAAAACGTCGGTTTTTTGTTCGGGTTTACCAGAACCAGCACAATTACGGCATCAAACAATCTTGCAGAGCGTTCGATAATGTTCAAATGGCCCTTTGTGATTGGGTCGAAACTACCGGGGCAAATCGCTATTTTCATCCGCAAGCTCCTCTTCATCCGCATATTCATAGCGCGCCAGCGCCACCTTGCCGTACTTATAATGCTTTCTGCACACCAAGCACCCGCAACGTTCCGGAAGCTGCGCACCGTATTCCGTCTCAGCCAGAACCACACCGCCCGGCTTCACCACGCGCGCCACCAGCGGAAGCAGCGCAGCTACCGTCCCCTGATGGTAAGGCGGATCCATCAGAATCAAATCAAAAGGTTCCCGCGCCGTGGAAAGGAAATGCTGTGCCTGCGTTTGGGAAACACTGGCTTTTCCGGCCAGGCCAGCCGCACGAAGATTCTGACGAACGATTTCGCAGGCGCCTCTGTCATGATCGATGAATACACACCGTTTGGCGCCCCGGCTGAGCGCTTCGATTCCCAGCTGCCCGGAGCCCGCAAACAAGTCCAGTACCTCCGCTCCTTCCAAAAGGAACTGCACAGAACTAAACATGCTTTCCTTGACACGGTCAATGGTGGGACGAGTGATCTCCTCGCCCGGCAGCGCAGACAACTTCACGCCGCGTGCGCTTCCCGCGATGACACGCATTCGATCCACCTCACTCTTTCGTTTGTTCTGCTGTTATTTTATTATGGAGGGCATGGCGGCATTTGTCAAGTTTGGCGAAAGTAATCGTACACTGCCTTTGCAGCGCGTTTGGACACGCCTTTTGCCGCGCACAGCTCCTCATATTCCGCCTGTCGAACCGCCGTCACCGTTTTAAAATGGCTCAGCAGGGCCTTTGCCGTAGCAGGTCCTACTCCGGGCACATTCTGCAAAGTGGAAGCATAAGCGCGTCCTTTTTGGAGACGTTTGCGATAATCGTTGGCCCAGCGGTGCGTTTCGTCCTGAATAGACGTAATAAAGCTAAAAACACTTTTATGCATGGACAACTGGATTTCTTCCCCGTCTGGAGTGATAAGGCCCCGGGTCCTGTGGCGGTCATCCTTGACCATGCCGAACAAAGGCACCGCCGCCAAAGACGTATTTTCCAGCGCTTTTCGCACAGCGGAGATTTGACCCTTTCCGCCATCCAAAAGAATCAGATCCGGTTTGACCGCAAACTGTCCCCTACCGCCTTTTTCATATTCCGAAGCCCGTCGGCTAAGCGTTTCTGCCATGGACGCATAGTCGTCGTTCACAAACACCGTCTGCATCTTAAAGCGGCGATACCCTGCCTTTTTGGGTTTTCCGCCCTCAAATACCACCATTCCCGCCACGCTGGTCCCATCTCCCCAGTTGGAGATATCGTAGCTCTCGATCACCTGGGGCGGCTGACGCAGTCCCAGCAGCGCCGCTGTTTCATCCAGCAGCTTTTGTTCCCGGGCATAGCGCCCGCTCTCCCGTGCAAGGCGCTCAAAGGCGTTGGTGCGCGCCATCTCCACCAGCTTAGCCGTGTCGCCCCGGCGCGGCACATACAGCTGTACTTTGCTCCCCCTGGTTTCTTCCAGCAGACGACGAAGATCTTCCCATCCATCCGGCAGTTGATCCACTGCAATACTCTTGGGAATGAACTCGCTGTCCTCTAAATAGTAACGCGGCAAAAGTTCATTGCGTACCGCAGTCACATCCTGTGTGTCATGGAGCAAAAACTCTCGCTTATCCACCAAACGTCCTTCCCGAAAACGGAGAATGGCAGCACACACAGCGGTTGCGCTGGCCGCAAGCGCGAACACATCCTGCTCGTCCACACTGCTGCGCACCACTTTCTGCCCACGGCTGACCTTCTCTATGGCATTGATCTGGTCCCGGAGCATCGCCGCCCGCTCAAAGTCCAGCTTCTCTGCCGCCTCTTCCATGCGCTGGCGCAGAAGCTTCAAAATCTCCCCCTGGCCGTGCCGGATCAAGTGGAGCGCACCGTCCACCGCCTCTCCATACATCTCCCGGCTGATTTTTCCGGAACAAACCGCCATACACAACCCAATGTGCGCGTTCAGACACGGCCGTCCTTTCCCGATATCTTGCGGAAACTTTTTATTGCAGCGCGGCAGACGAAATACATTATTGGCGGTTTCCACCATTTCCCGCACCGCGAAACTGGAAGTGTACGGACCGATGTATTCTGCGCCATCGTCCTCTTTCTGCAAAACAGCCGAAATGCGGGGATATGCTTCTTTTGTCACTTTGACATAGCTATACCCCTTGTCATCTTTAAGAAGGATGTTGTACTTGGGTTTGTGCTGCTTGATCTGGCTGCACTCCAAAACCAGCGCCTCAAATTCGCTCTGGGTTACAATCACATCGAACTCATACGCATTGTGAATCATTTTCGTCACTTTTGCGTCATGAGGTACACCTTCACGAAAATACTGCGACACACGGGTACGCAATCGTTTCGCTTTGCCAATATAGATGATCTCACCCGCTTTATTGCGGATAATATAGACGCCCGGCAGCAAGGGAAGCATTTTCGCCTTCTGCCAAAGTTCATATTTTGTCATGCCTCGCCCGCCTTCCTGAAAAAGAAAATGCGCCGCCAATTACC
This sequence comes from uncultured Ruthenibacterium sp., assembly GCA_944388395.1. Classification (GTDB taxonomy): domain Bacteria; phylum Bacillota; class Clostridia; order Oscillospirales; family Ruminococcaceae; genus Ruthenibacterium; species Ruthenibacterium komagatae. Next base: position 19,702 of record CALXIP010000027.1, on the reverse strand, counting down.
AGGCAGCGCATTTTATGTTTCATCAAAATTTATTCGCTGAAACCGGAATTCACCAGTTTAATCAAGCCTTCAACAGCAGCCTGCTCGTCAGCGCCGTCAGCAATAATGCGAATCGTAGTACCGCCCACGATGCCCAAAGACAGAACACCCAGAAGGCTCTTTGCATTGACTCGACGCTCTTCCTTCTCCACCCAGATAGAAGATTTAAACTCATTAGCTTTCTGGATAAAGAAAGTAGCGGGACGTGCATGCAAGCCGACCTGATTCTCCACAGTTACTTCTTTCACAAACATAGCAAACGCTCCTTATCATGTATCTTGTGCCTTTGTCCTTATTGTATACCAAAAACTTTCAAAACGTCAATAATTTCGGACGCAATCCGATAATTTTTGCAACTCTGCCTTTAAACGGGCTTACTCATCCGGCCGTGTTTGTGCATCTTCACCAGTTAGTTTTCAACAACATAGGCGAATTATACAATCGTCCTCTTGTTTCTTTATGAATTTTCGCCATTGACTTTTTTCTGATATTCCCGATACAAATCCGGCCTGCGCGACCGTGTTCGTTCCAGGGCCTGTTCTTTTCGCCATTTCGCAATATTTTCGTGATGGCCGGACAAAAGAACCGGCGGTACACTGCGCCCATTCCACTCTTCCGGGCGGCTGTACTGCGGATATTCCAAAAGCCCGCTGTAATAACTCTCTTCTTCATACCCTTCCGGACTGGAAAGGACACCCGGACACAAACGAAACACACTGTCGGCCACCACCAGTGCAGCCAACTCTCCGCCGGTGAGCACGTAGTCTCCAATGGAGATCTCCTCATCTGCCAACGCTTCGATGACACGCTCATCAATCCCCTCATAATGGCCACATACCAGCAAAAGACTGTCGTACGTTGCCAGACGCTTGCAATGTTCTTCGTTCCACGGCTGCCCTGCCGCTGTCAAAAACACCACATGGGGCCTCGCATGTCCCGCCTGTTCCACCTGCCGGATCACATCCTGGCAGCAGTCGTAAATGGGCTGCGCCTGCATGATCATGCCATGACCGCCTCCATAAGGGTAGTCATCTACCTGTTTTTGACGATTCAGCGTATAATCGCGTATCTGGTGGGCACAAAACTCAATGTGACCGCGTCGGCGCGCACGTCCGATGATGCTTTCACTCATCACCCGTTCACACATTTCCGGAAAGAGTGTCGCAACGTCAATCCTCATCGTCGTTTCCTCCGCCGGACGTAAACATCCCCGCAATCGGCCGAACCGTAATAAAGCCCTCTTCCGGTTTCAACTCACCCAAAAACTCCTTCACTGCCGGGAACAGAAATACCTCCCCCTGCTCATTCCGCACCTCGTACACATCGCTGGCTGCAGGATGTGTGACATCCGTCACTGTGCCGTACTCCTGTTTCGTATCCGCATCCAGCACCTTGCATCCAATGATATCCTGTACAAAAAAACGTCCCTCCGGCAGCTGTACATCCGCTCGCGAAAAATAGGCAATTTTCCGAACAAGCGCACGTGCTGCGTCCATCGAATCCACGCCTTCCAATTTGACAAGGCACATTCCTTTATGGACGCGAGCTGATAAAACCTTTTGCTCTTTTTCCCCGTTTCGTCCCAGAAAAAGACGCGGAAGCTGCGTAATAAAGTCCGCATCATCGCACCAGGGATACAATTTCAATTCTCCCATTACGCCGTGCGTGGTGACAAACTCTCCCGCCTCAAGATACTCTTTCATTGTTCTCCTCCATTCAGGATTTAATCACAACACCCAAAAGTTTTGCCAAATCACAGGCCTGCAGCGCCGTGACGATTGCTCCCCGCACCTCTGGGCCTTCCAAGCGAATCCCCTCGATCTCGCAGCTGGTGAGATCTATCCCGTTGAGCGATGTCCGGAAGAAATCCACCGCACGCAGGTCGCAGCGTTCAAAGCAAAAACTCGACTTCTTTCCCAACGTAGAAAAAGACGCCTCCTGAAGATTACAATCTTCAAAAACAACATTTTTCAGACGGCTTTCCGGCAGCATCAGCCCATCAGCCGTGCAGTTTTGAAACAAAACATCCTGAAGAGACGCTCCTGCCAGATTTGCACCGGAAAATTTACAATTTACAAAACGTACGCGCTGCAATGTACTTTCCATCAGACGAAGGCCGGACAGTTCACACCGTTCAAACACCACGTCCCGGAGCCAGCTTTTGGACAGATGCGCCCCCGTCAGCCGGCAGCTCAAAAACGAACACGCTTTGTATTCTCCCTTTTCAAGCACCCATCCGGCAGCACTGCCCGTGCAGAAGCGATAAGCTTCCAGCGCACTTTCATCGCTTTGTGCCATACTCAGCGCCTCTTCCAGCGAAATGGCACTCTCCATCTGCAAAGGAAGAACCGGCTCTGCTATTCGCATTCGTGGTCTCCTCTCTTTCGCTCAAAAAAAGCCGGGCGCTTACCCGGCTTTTATGTTCACATCATTTTCTGTCCAAGCGCACACGAGGCATCACCGGACGCTTTGCAAGGATAAGCCCCACAACGCTGAACACAACTGCAGCAATACTGACCACAGCACTGACGATCCCCAAGATCAAACCAGTCAAACGAAAGGCTCCGCCATGTCTCATTTCAAAACGCTCCTCTTCCTTTATTTAATACAGTATACCCTGCTTTGCAACAGAATGCAAGGACGAACGCTCAGCGGCAAAAGCGATTGATATATGCATCCAGACACTTCTGAATGATAGCACGTGCCTCATCCGGGCCCTGTTCTTCATCCACGACTGTTTCCTTACCTTCCAGATTTTTATAAACACTGAAGAAATGCCGCATTTCGGAGAAGATGTGGCTGGGGAGTTCCGAAATGTCGCGGTATCCATTGTACATGGGATCCTCGAAGGGAATAGCAATGATTTTTTCATCCAGTTTCCCCTGGTCACGCATGGTGATAACGCCGATCGGATAACACCGCACCAGGCTCAGAGGCGCGATGGTTTCGCTGCAGAGGACCAACACATCCAGCGGATCCCCGTCATCTGCATACGTGCGGGGAATCAGGCCATAGTTGGCCGGATAATGTGTGGAAGTATACAAAATACGATCCAAAATGATATGGCCGGTTTCCTTATTCAACTCATATTTCTTCTTGGAACCTTTTTCAATCTCGATGACCGCGATAAAATCATCCGGATTAATCCGGGCCGGACTGATGTCATGCCAAATGTTGGTCATACTGCTTATTCCTCCCCCAATGATTTGCTGTAAATATTCACCAGATTCAAAAGAATGCCCACTGCTTTCTCCATGCTCTGCACGGTAATGCACTCATACGGGCCATGGAAATTGTATCCACCGGTTCCAAGATTGGGGCACGGCAAACCCATATAGGAAAGCGTTGCGCCATCTGTGCCGCCGCGGATCGGTTCCACACACGGTTCCACACCTGCATCACGTGTAGCCTTTTTTGCATTTTCAATCAAATGCATGCAGGGTGCAATTTTTTCGGCCATATTGTAATAGCTGTCGTGCAGTTTCAAACGAATAACCGCTTTCGGGTACTTTCCGCTGAGCTTATCCGTAATTTCAACCAACAGGCGCTTGCGTGCCTCAAATTTTTCCCGGTCATGATCGCGCACAATATATCCCATGCGTGCATGCGCATCTGTCCCCGTCAAGCCATCCAGGTGGAAGAATCCCTGGTATCCATCCGTATGCGCAGGCGTCTCATCTGCCGGAAGCATACTGTTCAGTTCGCAAGCCACCAAGAGTGCATTGACCATCACATCCTTTGCGCTTCCCGGGTGCACGGATACCCCTTGGATCTCGATTTCCGCGCTGGCCGCATTGAAGTTTTCATACTCCACACCGCCCACAGCGCCGCCATCCATGGTATAAGCAAAATCCGCGCCGAAATGCTCCACATCAAACAAGGATGCTCCCTCTCCGATCTCCTCGTCCGGAGTAAAAGCCACGCACAATTTGCCATGAGGCAAATGATCCTGCTGAATTCGTTCACAAACCGTCAAAATCTCCGCAATACCCGCTTTGTCATCCGCGCCAAGCAATGTGGAACCATCTGCGGTAATCAGCGTTTCCCCTTTGTGCTCCGCCAGGAACGGAAACTCGTCCACTTTCAATACTGTACCGCCGTGCGGAAGAGTCACATCTGTTCCATCGTAATTTTCATGCAGCAGCGGGCAGACGTTTTCACCGGAAAAACCAGGTGCTGTATCCATGTGAGCCACCAGCCCAAGCGCCGGTGCTTTTTCGCATCCCGCCGTTGCCGGAAGCGTTCCATACACATAGCCGTATTGATCCACATGTGCGTCTTTCAGGCCAAGTTCTTTCATCTCTTTTACCAGCATGTGTGCCAAATCCAGTTGGCGTTCGCTGGAAGGATGCGCACCCGACTGTGGGTCACTGGTCGTATAAATTTTCACATATTCAAGAAGTCTTTCATATGCCTGCATAATCTCCCTCTTTTCTTTTCTGCTGCTATGATGGTATCAAAAAAAATGCGCCAGGTCAATGTGCCGCCGACGTACCTCCGGAAGATATTTTTCATATTGCTTTGCTCATTTCCGACAATTTGTGATAGAATAAAACATCATAATTGTTCTTTCGGAGGTCTTTATCCCATGCAACCATTGTTTCACCTTCACCTGACACGTAATCCCGTGCGAATCGCTTTTGCGATTCTGCTGACTGTTTTATGTGTCGGCGCATGTGTCTGGCTGTGCCTTTCACCGGACATGCTTGCAGCCGCTGTGGACGAACTGGACACACAGGAAGACCTGGTTGAGGGCGGCGCTCCGGTCAGCCCTTATTTGTCAAAAAACTTCACACTTGAATATGAGTTCACTGTCCCGGACGAGCATCCTTATCTGGAAGAGGTCGGCGTCTGCCTGGCGCCGGACAGCACGGACCCCAACGATGACTGGCCTCAGTATACAATGACCCTTTCCCGCGAAGACGAGGTTCTGGCTTCCGAGGTCCTCGATTTGCAAGCGCATTTTTCCGTAGGCGAATACTGGCATTACTACTTCCTGACAGTAGAACAGCTTTTGCAGCCCGATGTCACCTACACGCTGAGCATTTCCTGTGACGCTTACTATACCGGAAACACTCCAGGCATGCGTGTTTCCGTTCATCCCGTCGAAAAGGGAGAGTTCTCTTGTTTTGAAACGGACGACGGAGCCTTTGCTGCTGATTTTTCCATCACTACTGCTTCTCTTGACTACTCTCTCTACTATTTGCCGCTTATCCTCATGGCCATCGCATGGATCGTGGCAATGTTCAGTCTGCTGGGCGATATCATCTGGTGCGGGCGCAGACCTTCTTTGATTGTCATGATTCTGTTCAATGGTGTTCTGTGCGCCTTTTTCGCATTGTGTGCCGTAGAAAACCTGAACAATTCGGGCGGAATTTTTTACATGGATCCCGCTCCGATTCTGGTCAATCTGATCACCTATATTTGCCTGTACCTTTTGCTGTATGCCCCCACCGGCTCTCCTTTCTTCAGTATCTGTTTTGTCAGTGTTTTGCTCACCGTTGGAAGTGTAGTCAACTATTTCACACTGCGCTTTCGCGGTACGCCTGTCATGCCGACCGACCTTTTTGCAGCCACCACTGCAGCAAACGTGATGGGACAATATGAAATCGGGCCGGACCCGGTTCTTCTCTGGTCCGGTGCAATGACGCTGTGTGTTTGTGCCATTGCCTATATGGTAGCGGGCCGTCCTATCACACGAAGAGCCTTTCTTCATGCAGGAATGCGCCTGGCAGGGCTGGGCGGTTCTCTCGCATTTCTGATGATCCTGAACACCACCGGCGGATGCATTGCCCTTCAGGTCCCCACCAACGCCTGGGATCCTACTTCTGCCAACCAGCAAAACGGATTTGTGGTGCATTTTGTTGAGAATGCCCGTTCAATGTTTCTCTCAAAGCCCGATGGGTATTCTTCGACCCGAATTGAAGAAATCTCATCCCGCTATGATGCAACCAGCGAAACGGATCAAATGCCGAACATTATTTTTATCATGAACGAATCGCTGGCAGATTTTGAGGCGAACGGCGAACTTCTCACCAGTCAGCCGATTCTTCCCTATCTGCACAGTCTGTCCGGTCAGTCCAATGCTTTGACCGGGTATGTACAGATTCCGGCATCCGGCGGCGGGACAAGCACCTCTGAATTCCAGGCGCTCACCGGAATCAGCGACCGGGATTATTACGCCACTGCCCCTTACGCCACCCACGTACTGCGCGAAACGCCGTCTCTCCCCAGTGTCCTGAGCGAACTGGGCTATACGTCCATTGCTGCTCATCCTGCGCAGGCCGGAAACTGGAACCGTGACCGTGCCTACGAGCGTCTGGGTTTTGACGAGTTCTATGATATTTCCAAACTGCGCGGACTTGTCAATCTGCGCGGACTTGCCACCGACAGCAGTTTTTACACCTCGCTGGAAGAACTGGCCCAGCAAACCAGCGAACCGTTGTTTTTGTTTGCTGTCACAATTCAAAACCATGGCGGCTATGACTATGAGGACTTTGATGAGTCCATTCGGATTCTCTCGCCTGCCGGTGACTACCCTCTGGCAACGCAATATCTGAATCTTGCGCGGCTCAGCGATGACGCTTTCCAGGAGTTGACATCGTACTACAGCGAAGTGGACGAGCCGACTTTGATCGTAATGTTCGGCGATCATTTCCCTGCAATCGAAACCGACTTTATATACGATGTCTGCTCTGATGAACCCAACTCCTCTTTGCCGACTCACCTCACTCCTTACGTAGTTTGGGCCAATTACGACCTGGAAAAAGAAAATCTTCCTGAAGACGGAGAGATTATTTCTGTTTCCTTCCTTCAGTCGGTGTTGATGGACGCTGCCGGCCTTCCCAAGACCGGATGGCAGCAATTTTTGAGTGATGTAATGGACGAATATCCCGTAGTCTCCAAGTTTGGAACACTGGATGCGCAGGGTGAGCTGGTAGATGACTCACTGGACATTCCTCTTCTGCAGGATTACAGCTGTCTTCAGTACAATTTGCTGAGTTCTTCCCGCTCCAGGGCGAAAGCTTTTTTCAGCTTTACTGAATAACGGTCAAGCCCTTGGAATGAAGGGTTCTTTATGTTACAATAATACAGATTGCACTGGTATTTTCCAAAATCCGCATATCATTATGGAGGGTTCTCAATGGATTCAACGTATTTTAAAGATAAGGTCTTGCTCATTACCGGCGGCACCGGTTCTTTCGGCAATACTGTTTTAAAGCATTTTTTGCAAAGTGACATCCGGGAGATCCGCATTTTTTCCCGCGACGAAAAGAAGCAGGATGATATGCGGCACGACTACCAGCTCAAATACCCGGAGCTGGCCGGTAAGATCAAATTTTATATCGGCGATGTGCGTGAGCCTCGCAGCCTGACCAGCGTTATGCGCGGAGTGGATTTCATGTTCCATGCCGCCGCCCTGAAGCAGGTGCCAAGCTGTGAGTTCTTCCCCATGGAAGCAGTGCGCACCAACATCATCGGAACGGACAACGTACTGACGGCCGCTATTGAAGCCGGTGTAAAAAAAGTAGTTTGTCTTTCCACGGACAAGGCCGCTTATCCCATCAACGCCATGGGCATCTCCAAAGCGATGATGGAAAAAGTAATTGGGGCCAAGGCCCGCACCGTCAAAGCGGAAGATACGACTATCTGCTGCACCCGGTATGGCAACGTTATGGCCAGCCGCGGAAGTGTCATTCCTCTGTTTGTGGAGCAAATCAAAGCAGGCAAGCCCATTACCATCACCGATCCGGATATGACACGGTTCCTGATGAGTTTGGATGAGGCCGTGGACTTGGTGGGCTTTGCCTTTGCCCATGCGAACCCCGGTGATTTGTTCGTACAGAAGAGCCCTGCCTCCACCATCGGCGATCTGGCCAAAGCAGTTCAAAAGTTGTTCGGTGACACGGGCACACGCATTATCGGAACACGTCATGGTGAGAAATTGTACGAGACTCTGCTGACGCGGGAAGAGCGCGTTCGCAGCGAGGACATGGGTGGTTATTACCGCGTGTGCGCAGATGGCCGCGATTTGAATTACGATAAATATTTTGTAGAGGGCAAGGTCCATACGCAGGCGGACGATGAATACACCAGTCACAACACGCGCCGTCTGAGTGTAGATGAAGTAGTGGACAAGCTTTTGACGCTGGATTACATCAAAGAGGAGCTGAATAACTTTGAGCACTGAGGCACGCTGCATCCTGATTACCGGCTCCGGCGGTTTTGTGGGGAAAAACCTGGTGGCCGAACTGCGTAATCGCGGTTATGAAAATTTGCTGCTGTTCGATTTGGACACGCCGAAGGAAATGCTGGCGGAATATGCACGGCAGGCACAGTTTGTTTTTCATCTGGCTGGCGTCAATCGTCCCAAAGACCCCAGTGAATTTTATTCCGGGAACCGGGGCCTGACAGAGGAGCTTCTGCATCTTCTGGCTCAGGCCGGCAATCAGGCGCCGGTTCTGATCACATCCTCCATTCAGGCAGAGCTGGACAACGATTACGGCAAATCCAAGCGCGAGGCGGAGGAACTTCTCTTTGCCCATGAACGCGCCACCGGTGCGCCGGCACTGGTGTATCGCCTGCCTGGCGTATTCGGGAAGTGGTGCCGCCCCTCTTACAACAGTGTGGTAGCCACCTTCTGCCATAACATTGCACATGGTCTTCCCATTGAGGTACGTGATCCCGCCTATTCCCTGCCTTTGGTTTATATCGATGATGTTGTTCACACCTTTATCTCTGCTATGGAAGAGGGCGCGGTCCGGGATCGGGCGATTCCCGGTTTCTGTCATTTGACCTGCGATGTTTACACGGTAACGCTGGGGCGTTTGGCAGAACAGATCGAACAATTCCGCGACAGCCGCAAAACGCTTGCGGTTCCCGATATGGGAGACGCTTTTTCCCGTAAGTTGTATGCGACCTATCTTTCTTACCTTCCCGAAGACAGCTTTTCCTACCCGCTTGCGATGCATTGTGACGAACGCGGAAGTTTCACCGAGTTTCTTCGCACTCCGGAACGCGGCCAGGTCAGCGTAAACATTTCGCGGCCGGGCATCGTAAAGGGGAACCACTGGCATCACACCAAAAATGAAAAATTCCTTGTGGTCAAAGGGCAGGGCATTATTCGCTTCCGGAAAATCGGCACAGACAAGGTGATCTCCTACCCTGTCTCCGGTGAAAAACTGGAAGTTGTGGATATTCCCACCGGTTATACACACAACATCGAAAATGTGGGCGACGGAGAGATGGTCACTGTAATGTGGGCCAACGAGCCCTTTGATCCTCAGCATCCCGACACCTTTTTTGAAAAAGTATAAGGAGCGCTTTTCCCATGGAGAAAATGAAAGTTATGACGATTCTCGGTACACGGCCGGAAATTATCCGTCTGTCCGAGGTCATCAAATGCTGCGATAAATATTTCCAGCATATTTTGGTCCACACCGGCCAGAACTGGGACCCCAACCTGAATGATATCTTTTTTTCGGATCTTCAGCTGCGGCAGCCTGATTACTACTTGAACGCAGTCGGCAAAGACCTGGGCGAGACCATGGGCAACATCATCGCCAAAAGTTATGAGCTGCTGGCCAAAGAAAAGCCTGAGGCAGTGCTCGTTCTGGGCGACACCAACTCTGCGTTGGCGGCCATCAGCGCAAAACGCCTGAAAATCCCCATTTTCCACATGGAGGCCGGTAACCGCTGCTGGGACTGGAATGTTTCGGAAATGATCAACCGCAAAATTGTAGACCATATTTCCGATATCAATCTTCCTTATACGGAACACAGCCGCCGTTATCTGCTGAGTGAAGGAATTGACGGAAAGACCATTTTTGTCACCGGAAGCCCCATGCGTGAGGTTCTTAATGCGCACCGGGCAACCATCGAGCGCAGCGATGTCCTTGAGCGTCTGAATCTGGAAAAAGGCAAGTACATTCTTCTGTCTGCGCACCGCGAAGAAAACATCGACAATGAAGAAAACTTCATGAGCCTGATGAACGCGGTCAATAACATTGCCGAAAAATACGGTATGCCCATCATTTATTCCTGTCACCCCCGCTCTAAAAAATACATTGAACAACGGCATTTTCAATTTCATCCCCTGGTGCAGGAGATGAAGCCTTTTGGGTTTATGGATTACAATAAGCTTCAGATGAACGCCTATTGTGTTCTTTCCGACTCCGGCACGCTCAGCGAAGAAAGCGCCATGCTGGGATTTGCCGGCGTTTTGATCCGTACTTCTACCGAGCGGCCTGAAGTTTTGGATAAAGGCAGTGTGGTCATCGGCGGCATCAAAGGACACGATGTGGAGCAGGCTATGAATTTGGCCGTTGCCATGCGTGACGCCAACGAGCCCTATGTGATGGCAGAAGACTACGCGGATACCAACGTCAGCATCAAAGTGGTGAAATTGATTCAAAGTTATGCCAAAATCGTCAACGAGACGGTTTGGTTGAAACACTGAGGCAAATTTTTGCTTTTCAGAAAGGGGCTTGTGTTTGCCGAAACGCATTCTGGTGGTCAGTCAGCATTACTGGCCTGAAAATTTTCGCATTGCCGACATCTGCCGTGGATTTACGGAAGATCAGATTGAAGTGGATGTGCTGTGCGGTTTGCCCAATTACCCCAAAGGGGAATGGTTCGACGGATACCGCTATTCCGGACCACGCCGTCAAACACACGATGGCGTGGAAATATTCCGTGCCGGTGAAATTCGACGCAAAGGCAACACTTCTGTGCGGATTTTTCTCAATTATATCTCCTATCCCCTCACGGCAGTTCTGAATCTTCCACGACTGCATGGCCGGAAATACGATGCCGTTTTCTGTTACGAAACAAGCCCTGTTTTGATGCTGTTTCCTGCAATTTTATACGCAAAACTTCATCGTTTACCGCTCACCTGCTACGTGCTGGATCTCTGGCCGGAAAATCTGTACTCGGTTCTTCCTGTTCACAACCGTCTTCTTCGGGCCATCGCCGAAAAAGTATCCCATTGGCATTATCGCCGCTGTGAAAAACTGATTGCGATGTCCCCGGCATTGGAAGAAAAGCTGCGGGCAGTTGCCCCCCGCGCCCAATTGACAACCATTCCCCAGTATTGTGAAGATTTATACGCCCATGACGTCTTTGATGCCAATTTGGAGAAGCGTTTCAAGGGGCGCTTCAACGTGCTGTTTGCCGGAAACATCAGCCCGGCACAGGATCTGAGGCTTCTGGTGCAATGTGCGGAAAAACTGAGACAGGACAAGCGAGCCGATATTCATTTCATCATCGTAGGAGATGGAATGAGCCGCACGAACCTGGAAGAGGAAATTCGCAGGAAAGACCTTTCTTCTTATTTTACATTTGAAGGGCAGCATCCTGTGACGGATATCCCTGCATATCACACCATGGCAGATGCACTTTTTGCCGCTCTTGCCAAAAGTGACGAGCTGGGACTGACCGTCCCCGCCAAAATCACCAGCTATATGGCTGCCGGACGGCCCTGCCTGGTGGCCGTGGACGGAGAGGCATCCCGGGTGGTGGATGAGGCTGGCTGCGGTTTGACCAGTCCGGCTGGTGATGCACATGCTCTGTATCAAAATCTTCTGGCTCTGGCGGCAATGTCTCCGGAACAGCGAACAACAATGGGGCAGGCAGGCCGTGCCTACTTTGAACAGCATTTTCGCCGTTCAAAACTGCTCAAAAAATTAGAGCAGTTTATTTTCGATTCGAACGAGGTGACACCTTGAGGGTTCTTGTAATTATCCCCTGTTACAACGAAGAGGCCAACATTGAACGGGTGGTCGCGCGGTTGACGCGCGTCACCGCAGATCTCCCCTACGTGGTAGATTACGTGATCGTGAACGACTGTTCCACAGACCGAAGTGCCGAAATCTGTCAGGAACATAACTTCTCTTATCTTTCTCTCCCAATCAATCTGGGAATTGGCGGCGGCGTGCAAAGCGGTTACATGTACGCCCGGTATCATGACTATGACATCACAGTCCAACTGGATGGAGACGGACAGCACGACCCCGCCTATCTGGACGCTGTAATCAGCCCCGTTGCACAAGGCCGCCTGGACATGTGTGTCGGAAGCCGCTTCATCACCAAAGAAGGATTTCAAACCAGCTTCATGCGTCGGTTTGGAATCAATATCCTCAGTTTCATGATTCGCGTTCTATGCGGTGTGCGTGTACTGGATACAACCAGCGGATTTCGGGCGTGCAGCCGGGAACTGACCGCTTATTTTGCCGATCATTATGCGCAGGATTATCCGGAACCCGAAGCAATCATTTCGGCGGTTCTGAATGGCTACCGTGTGGGGGAAGTCCCTGTCATTATGCAGGAACGCATGGGCGGCACGTCTTCCATCAGTCCGTTCAAGTCCATTTATTATATGCTGAAAGTTGGTCTTGCTTTGGTCGTATTTCGTCTGACCAGCAACCGCAAAGAAAGAGGTGACCGCCTGTGAACAATGCCGGACTGAGCCTTTTTTTGCGCGTGGACCTGGTCGTGGGCGTTCTGCTCTATCTGGGTGTGATTCTTTGGCTTTTGAAAAAGAACAAACTCACGGTCCGCTATTCCATCATTTGGTTTATGAGCGGATTTGTTTTGCTGCTTTTCGCCCTGTTCCCCTACATCGTGCTGGTCTTGCGGGATCTGCTTCATGTGGAAATGGCCGTCAATCTGGTTTTCATGATCGTACTGGCCTTTGTTCTGCTGATTCTGCTGAGTCTGTCCAGCGTTGTTTCCGGTTTTTCGGAAAAAATCAAGCGTCTTTCACAACACAACGCACTGTTGGAGCACCGTGTGCGCGAGTTGGAGCGGAAACTGGAGGAACTTTCGAAAGATTCTGATTCTGTGAACTGACGTCTCTCTGCATTCTATTGGAAACGGAGTTTTGCTGCATGAATTTTATTTCCCTGGCATTTATTTTATTTTTGCTTGGGGCCTGTCTTGCCTACTTTGTTCTTCCAAAAGCTGCCCGCACCGGGTGGCTTTTGATTTGCAGCTATCTTTTCTATCTTTATGATCCGTCCAATGCAGCCTTTTTGCCGGTACTTTTATCCGCTACATTGATTACTTTTGGAACCGGACTTTTACTTGAACGCCTGCAAAAACCTCTTTGGCGCCGTCTTTGCCTTGCGTTCAGCGCCGTTTCCTGTATGGGTGTTCTTGCTTTTTACAAATACTTTTCCTTTTTGGGAGAAAGCCTTTCCGAACTGGTTTCCCTGTTCGGCGGCGACCTGCATGTTCCTGCGTTCAGCCTGGCGGTACCGCTGGGTATCAGCTATTTCACATTTGCCGCGCTGGGCTATGTGATCGATGTTTACCGCGGTGCTCCGGCGGAACACAATCTCTTCGATTACGCCTTGTTTGTCAGCTTTTTCCCCTGCATGATGACTGGCCCCATCTGCCGTGCCGGACGCATGCTGCCTCAGTTCCGGGCAGAACACACATTTGACTACAACTGCGTAACTGGCGGTATATTCCGAATTTTATGGGGCTTTTTTAAAAAACTGGTTTTGGCCGATACCATTGGCGGAATGGTGAGCACGGTTTATTCCAATCTTCATTACGCCGATTATACCGGTCCGGTTATTTTGATTGCCAGCCTTTTATTCAGTTATCAGCTGTACTGTGATTTTTCGGCCTGTACCGACATCGCCATCGGTATCGGGGCAATTTTCGGCATAGATGTCATGGAAAACTTCCGCCGTCCTCTCGCCAGCACAAGCTTTATCGAGCTGTGGCGCCGCTGGCATATCAGCCTCACAAGCTGGTTCCGGGACTATCTCTATATCCCTTTGGGCGGGAATCGAAAAGGAAAACTGCGGCAGTATTTGAATCAGATCATTGTGTTTCTGGTCAGCGGCCTGTGGCATGGCGCTTCCCTCGCCTATTTGGTCTGGGGACTGCTGAACGGACTGTATCTGTGTGTTGGGAAAGCAACACAGACACTGCGCCGCCGGGCGGAAGTGTACAACCCGCTTTATCGATTTGCTCCGATCCGCAAATGTATCCAGGTCTGCATTACTTATCTGCTGTTCACAAGCTGCATCGTCTTTTTTGCCGTAGGTGCATACAGCGGTGGCGTGCTGACCGAAGCGCTGTACGTTTACAGCCATTTGTTTACCGGATGGGACCTTCTGGCCGCTGTTCCTTCTACGCTTGTCACACTGGGCTTTGACCGGAACACCACGCTGGTACTCTTATTTGGCTTTATCCTGGTGGAAGGATTGGAATGTTTCCAAATGCCGATTCAATCTTTGATCCGTAAAATTCCGCTGCCGCTTCGCTGGCCTTTGTATTATGCGCTGGTTCTGCTGATTGTCTTTTTTGGCGCCTTTGGTCAGTCCTCTTTCATTTATCAACAGTACTAAGGAGGGCTGCCCGAAATGAAATCTTTTTTTAAAACAACTTTCAGTCGTCTGTTTTCCGGTATACGTCTTCTGCTTGGCGCGTTGGCATTCCTTCCCATCGTCTTTTATGTAATTTGGGTCAACTACACAGTTGACTGTTCAGGCACCTTTCAGGGAGATCAGTATCTTCGTGAAGTTGCCAATATGCTGCTTTCCGGGCAGGATGTTGTCGGCTACGAGCAGTTGAATGAACGACAGCGTGACGTGATGGAGCTGATCGTCAATCAGATGGAAACCGCTCCTGACACCATTGTTCTCGGCTCCAGCCGTATTATGCAAATGAACACGGAAATTGCGCAAACAGAAAGCTTGTTCAACTGCGCTCTGACTGGTGCAGACTGGTATGATCTGCTGGGTACCTTTTATCTGTTTGACCGGCTGGATAAACTGCCGCAGACGGTGATTATCGGGTTTGATCCATGGTATTTGGATACCAGCCCGGACTCCACAGATGCACGCAGCAACAAGCAGCTTTATGCAGAATTTCTGTCTACGCGACTGGGTATTCCCACCGAGTATGAGGAACAGGACCCCAATGAAAAATGGCAGGCGCTCTATTCTCTAAGCTATTTTCAGGGGAATATTGCTTATATGATGGAGTCAAAAGACGGGGTTAAAAAGCCGCAGCCCGTGGAAGGCGATGTATTCCATCAAACCACAGAGGTAAAGCGCTCCGACGGAAGTCTTTTATATTCTTATGATTACCGCAACCGCGACCAGTCGGATGTAGACATGGACGCCCTTGGTCAGACGGGAAATTTCTTCCGGATGGAAGAGTATGAAAAACCGGATTCAGAACGTCTGGAAATTCTCGAAAAATTTCTCGTCTATCTTCAGGAACGCGATATCAATGTCATTCTGGTTCTGACGCCGTATCATCCAATTGTGTACGACAATGCATTGGAAAAATCCGATCACTATACAGGCTTTTTCGCCACGGAACCAGCCTTGCACCGGCTGGCGGATAAGCTGGAAATCCCCATTTATGGAAGCTACAATCCCTATGCCATTCCCAATACCACCAGCGCAGATTTTTTCGACGGGATTCATGTGCGCGGCGAATGCATTGCCAGCTATTTTCCCGGTGTTCCCCAGGCATTGGAAAACATGGCCAATCATGTGGATGTAAGTTTGGATTACGAAACCACCGCTGAGCAGGCAGAGCTGCGCGACAGCGGTCTCGATGAGGACTCCAGCCTTGTGTAACGGTTGCACGCAAAAAAACGAGGATCTCGCTTTGTAAGCGAGATCCTCGTTTTTTATCCGTTGTTCTCCAAAAACTCCTGTGCATACTTAATCGCTACTGCGCCATCCCCGACTGCGGTAACCACCTGCCGCAGCGGCTTGGTGCGTACATCTCCCACGGCATACACTCCCGGAATATTGGTTCGCGTCGTTTCATCGGCCAGAATATACCCTTGTTCATCCAAATTCAATTGATCCCGCACCAGTTCGGTATTGGGAATGCGCCCGATCGCCACAAACAGACCGTCCACGGACAGTTCTTTCTGCTGCCCGCTCTGTGTATCTTCCAGAGAGAGCCCTCGTAGTTTTTCTTCGCCCACGAGTCCAATAATCTTCTGATTCCAGACAAACTCAATGTTCTCTGCCTGCTCCAGCATCGTGTGATAACTTTTCATTGCACGCAAATGATCACGCCGGTGTACCAGGTACACCTTTTTGCACAACTTGGACAGAACCAGTGCGTCTTCTGCTGCAGAATTTCCTCCGCCTGCTACCGCCACGATTTTATCCCGGTAAAACATTCCATCACAAGTGGCGCAATATGCCACGCCGCGTCCCTGAAATGCATCTTCTTCGGGCAAACCGATTTTTCGGGGAGCCGCGCCTGTGGCAATTACAACCGTGCCCGCCAAAATTTCCCCTTCGCTGGTTCTGATTCGCTTCGGCTGCTCGTTTAAAAAGAGCTGGGTCACTTCTGCATACAACGTCTGTGCGCCGAAACGCTCAGCACCACGCTGCATTTGCTGGCCCAATTCAAACCCGTCGATTCCTTCGTCAAAACCCGGATAGTTGTCGATCCAGCTGGTTGTAGCCATCTGGCCGCCCGCAGACAATTTTTCGATTACCATCGCACTTAATCCCGCTCGCACCGCGTACAACACTGCCGTGTAGCCGCCAGGGCCGCCCCCAACCACTACCACATCATATTTTTTCACGTCCATATTGTTCTTCCTCTCAATGCTGTTTCAGCCAATCCTGAATCTGCGCCTGTGAACCCGGGGCTACCAACGGCTGTCCCTGTTTTCCGTTCTGGAACAAAAGCAGCGTTGGAATCGTATCGACCTGATATTTCTGCGCAAGTTCCGGCGCCTCGTCAATATTCACTTTCACGATCTGTGGCACACCTGGCTGTCCGTCCATGCGCTCCAGCACCGGAGCGATTCGACGGCAATACACGCACCAAGGTGCCCAAAAATCCACTAAAATCGGCTGCTGCGCCGTTAAAACGATTTGTTCAAAATCTTTTCCTGTTGCAGATTGGATTGCCATACTCACCGTCTCCTTTTCGTTTTGCTTTATTGTATGATTCTATTTTTATTATATCCCGTAAAAAGAAATTCTCCGTGACAAAATCACAAAACAAAAGCCAGCGTATTTCTAACGCTGGCTTTTGTATCAAAATCATTTTGCACGACTGACCTTCGGTCCCTTGGGTGTATCTTCCACCACATAGCCCTGCTCCGTCAGCTGCGCGCGAATGGCGTCGGCCTTCGCCCAGTCCTTGGCCTTTTTGGCCTGTGCACGCTGCTCCACCAGATCCAGAATTTCCTGCGGAATTTCGTCCTTTTTACGGTTGTACAAAATACCCAGGACTCCGGTCAGCTCATCAAAGGTTTTCGCGGCCTGTTCCAGTGCCTCCCGGCTGGACTCGCCGGACAGCGTATTGATCTCACGCACAAAATCAAACAGCGCGCCCAGCGCGGCAGGCGTATTCAAATCGTCATCCATCGCCGCACAGAATTTCTCTTTGGCGCCGACGGCTTTCTCTTTCAGTGTCTCGTCCTTACCGTGAGCATTTTCCAGAGCAAAATCCAGATTCTCCCGGCAGGTGTACAAACGCTGCAGACTCGTCTTGCAATCGGCCAGCAATTCAGCCGTATAGTTCAGCGGGCTGCGGTAATGACCCGTCAGCATAAAATAGCGAATGGGTTCATAACCATACACCTCGCTGAGCTCGCGCACCGTAAAGAAATTATTGGCACTTTTGGACATTTTGTGGTTGTCAATGTTCAAAAAGCCGTTGTGCATCCAATAATTCGCAAAGGTGCAGCCATTGGCACACTCAGACTGTGCAATCTCATTTTCGTGATGCGGGAAGATCAGATCCTCGCCGCCCGCGTGAATGTCAATGGTATTGCCCAGATGAGTCCGCGCCATGGCGCTGCACTCAATATGCCAGCCGGGCCGCCCCTTGCCGTAAGGGCTGTCCCAATAGGGCTCTCCGGGCTTGGCTGCTTTCCAGATTGCAAAATCCGCAGGATCTTCTTTTAAATCATCATCCATCTGATGGCGCAGCTCCCGGTTGCCGGATTCAAGGTCTTCCAAATTCAGATGGCACAATTTGCCGTAATCCTGATCTGATTTCACGCGGAAATATACGTCTCCGTTTTTTGCAACATA
Organism: uncultured Ruthenibacterium sp.; assembly: GCA_944388395.1. GTDB lineage: Bacteria > Bacillota > Clostridia > Oscillospirales > Ruminococcaceae > Ruthenibacterium > Ruthenibacterium komagatae. The sequence continues at coordinate 1,616 of CALXIP010000027.1, read as the reverse complement.
GGCATGGCCGCTCTCAATCAAATCCGCCACAATGGACAAAATCTGTTGAATATGCTCTGTGGCGCGGGGACGCACCGTGGGCGTCAGCACATTCAGGCCTTCGCAATCTTTGATAAATTCGGCCTCATACTTGCGTGCCACTTCCTGCATGGAAACGCCTTCCTCGCCGGCTCGTTTGATCAGCTTATCATCGATATCCGTAATGTTGGACACAAATTTCACTTCATTGCCCCGGTACATCAAGTAGCGGCGCAGCGTATCAAACACGCACACAGGCCGCGCATTCCCAATATGAATGAAATTGTATACCGTGGGACCGCACACATAAATGCGGTACTCCCCTTCATGAAGCGGTTTCAGTTCCTCTTTTGTACGGGTCAGGGTATTGAATACTTTCATGTTCCTTCTCCTTTATCGTTCCTGTTTTTCGCCTGTTTTTCCCAGCTTCAGCATCCGGTCGGCTCCCAGCATCACACCAGCCCGGCTGGCGTGAAAATTGATTCCGCCCTGCATGTATACGGTATACGGCGGCCGAACCGGTCCGTCGGCGGAAAGTTCGATGCTGGAACCCATGGTAAAGGCACCAGCCGCCATAATGACCTGGTCCTCATAACCCGGCATATCCCCCGGCATGGGAGCCGCATAACTGTCGACCGGGCTGCCCGCCTGCACGCCGCCGCACAAAGCGATCATCCCTTCCGGTGAATGCGTCTCCACGCTGGTAATGATATCATTTCGATCCTCTTTATATCCCGGCGTAGCCTGATAGCCCAGAACTTCAAACAGACAGCTGGCATAGACGCTTGTTTTGAGCGCATCGCACACCACACCAGGCGCATAATACAAACCTAAGTACAATTCTCTCAACACATCCAGTGTACATCCGATCTCGCCGCCGGTTCCGGGCGCACTCAGGCGATGTGCACAGCTTTCCACCAGATCTTTTCTGCCTGCGATGTAACCGCCTGTGGGAGCAATGCCGCCGCCCGGATTTTTAATCAGGCTTCCGGCCATCAGGTCCGCTCCGCGCTGGGTCGGCTCCTGCATCTGCGTAAATTCGCCATAGCAGTTGTCCACCATCACAATGATCTCTGGGTTGGCGCGTTTTGCTGCCCTGCTGATGGCCTCGATCTGATCAAGACTCAGCGCACCGCGCGCCGCATATCCACGGCTGCGCTGGATATAACACATTTTTGCGTTTTTACATTTTTCTTCAATGCCTGCAAGATCCGGCTGGCTGTTCGCCAGAAGGGGCACTTCATCGTAGTGAACACCCCATTCTTTCAGACTTCCGTATCCTTCTCCTTCAAGACCGATCACACCCAAGAGCGTATCGTAGGGGCGGCCGGTTGCCTCCACCATCGTATCACCCGGCCGAAGAACGCCAAACAACGCCACCGTAAGCGTATGTGTGCCCGACATAAAGTTGTAGCGAAACAGCGACGCCTCTGCCCCCACAACTTTGGCAAACACCTCTTCCAATTTGATTCGGCCCGCATCGTCGTATCCATAACCGGTAGTTCCCACCAGATGGTGCGCGCCGACACCGCAGTCCGTAAACGCCCGCAGCATTTTCAGCTGATTGTATTCCTTGATTTTTTCCAAACGCGCAAACG
>CALXIP010000026.1 GCA_944388395.1 uncultured Ruthenibacterium sp. | reverse complement strand
CCCCCCTTTGCTTTACAAACAGAGTCTTTACATCTATAATAGTAAATTGGTCTTGTGTGGCCAAACCAGACAAAGGAGAGCTTTCATGACCCTGACAAGCGTGGGCTACGCGCTGTTTTTCGCGCTGATAGCCATTCTCTATTTTGCCCTGCCCAGGCGGTTTCAAAACGGTGTTCTGCTGGCAGCGAGCGTGGTATTCTACTGTTTCAACCTGCCCGGTGCCGAATTAGCGGATGGTTCCGCCCGCCCGCTGTGGCTTCGGCTTCTGCCGCTGGCAGTGCTGGCATTCAATGTTGTGTTCACTTTTTTTGTTGCGCGTGCCATCGGGGCAGCCAAAGACGCACGCCGCAAACAGCTTCTGGCCCTTGGTGTGTGCGTCAGTGTGGCGGTGCTGTGCTTTTTCAAGTACTGCAACTTCTTTCTGCCCACACTGTTCGGCTTTACGGCGGTTTCCTTCCCGCTGCCGCTGGGCATCAGCTTCTACACCTTCGCGGTGATCAGCTATCTGGTGGACGTGTATTACAAAGCAACGGAACCGGAGACCAACTTCCTCAACTGGGCGTTGTTCGTCTCTTTCTTCGCCACCATTACATCCGGCCCCATCTGCCGGGCCCAAAAGGTCCTTCCGCAGCTGCGGGAGCCCCGCCGCTTTGACGCGCAGCGCACCTGCGACGCCTTCCGGCTGATTCTGGCGGGTCTGTTCAAGCAGATTGCCGTGGCCAATGTGCTGGGGCTGTTTGTCAATCAGGTATTTGAAAACAGCGCCGATTACTCCGGCCTGATCCTGCCTTTGGCGGCCGCCCTGTATGTCATTCAGCTGTATTTCGAGTTCTCGGGCTACTCCGACATTGCCCGGGGCTGCGCCATGCTTCTGGGCATCGATATCCCGGTCAACTTCAAAACGCCCCTGTTCTCCACCAACTTTTCCACGCTGTGGAAACGCTGGCACATCAGTCTGTCCAGCTGGCTGCAGGATTATCTGTTCACCCCCATTGTGTGGAGCCGCTGGGGCGATCACCTGCCCCGCGTAACCCAGAAAAACGGCAAAAAAGAGGCCAAGCCCTTTGTGGCCACTGTGGGAATCGTGTTCTTCATCAGCGGCTTCTGGCACGGGAACACCTGGCCTTTTGTGATTTGGGGTCTGCTGCAGGGCCTGTACCGCGTGGGAGAGGATCTGCTGCACAGCTGGTACCGCAAACCGCCCAAGCGCCCTTCTCTGCCTGTGCGAATGGGAAAAATCGCCGTGGTATTTGTGCTGTGGGCTGCCAGCCATGTGTTCTTCCGAATCGGCCTTGTGTCCAGCGGGACCGTGGGTGATTGCCTGCACTATTTTGCCAACAGCTTCACCGATTTGTCTTTGTCGCACTTTGTGAGCAGCTTTGTGACGGCGGTGGAAAACGGATTCTATACCCGCCCCATCATGGTGGTCGGCTGGTGCGTATACATGGCGGCTGTTCTGGCCATCGGTGTGTACGCCGATTGGCGCCAATGCTTTAAAATGAAGGATGCGCACTGGTCCACCGGCCTTGCTAAACTGCCTCTGGCAGCGCGCTGGTTGTGCTATTATGTGCTGATCGGCTGCATTCTGGTCGGCTTTATCATGCAGAGCGGCGGATTCGGAACCGTCAGCTTTGCCTATGCAAACTTTTAAGGAGGAGCGCCGTGAAAAAAATCATTCCCAAACTGGCGCTGGCGCTGGCGCCCATCGTCCTGTATCTGGCAGTTTTTGTGGCCTTTGAGCCCAACAATTATTTCGGCCTGCGGGCAACGGGCAGCGACAACAGCCCTATCTCCCGCATCCGCGCCTTTGAAAAAGACCCGCATGACAGCATCATTCTGGGCGATTCCCGCATGGCGCATTTTGACATGGATCTGGTGGACGAAGTCTCCGGCACCCAGTGGTCCAACCTGGCTTACGGCGGCGCCAGCCTGGAAGAGAGCATCGATGAATTTTATTATGTCTATGAACAGCATCCCGAAATCCAACGCGTTCTGATGAGTATTTCCTTTTATACACTCAACGCCAACTACCGCACGGCCAACCGCATGGCCACGGTCAAAACGCAGCTGGCCAACCCCGTGGCGTACATTTCCAATCTGGAGTATAACATCAATACGCTGACCGTCATCGGCGATAAGCTGCGCGGCCTGCCCGACGCCGAGGAGACCGCCGAACACACCCCCGAGGATTATCTGCCCAACGGCCAGCGAAAAGACCTGGTCGCCTATGCGGCAATTTTGTACCAGAACTGCGCCAAGGCCGGCACCCTGCCCATGGTGGAAGGCTATTCCAGCACCCAGAGCATCGTGGAGGCCATGGACGCGGGCGAGCTGGACGGCGAAGCCCTCGCCGCAGCCATGGAAAGCTGTACGGTGGAGGACTCCAAATACGCCATCAACGAGGCCGGTCTGGAGCGGCTTTTGGAACTGGTGGAATTCTGCCGGGAAAACAACGTGGAGCTGACGCTGCTGGTGCCGCCCATGGATGACAGCCTGTACCGCTATGTGTGCGAACCGTTGGGCATTGATGATGCCATGCGCGGCGCACTGGATACCATTCGTGCCAGCGGCGCCCGCGTGCTGGATTACGAGTGGACCGAAATGCCCCACTGGGATGACACCGCTTACTTTGACGGATTCCACCTGGATACGCGCCACGGGCTGCCCCAGTTCACGCAGGAACTGTTTACCCGTGTGATGGAGGATTGAAGCGTCCTCACTTTTTGAAAAGGAGTTTTTCCATGTCTTTGGATTTTCTGATTTTGTATGAGCATGTGGTGCGGGAATACGAGAGCCTTTTGCTGCTGAAGCTGGAACTGGAACGCCGCGGCTATACCGTGGCCATTCATCAGCTGCTGGACCGCAAAAAGCTGAAATATTTCACCTGGAAAAAGCCCCGTGTGCTGGTGTCCAGCTGCATGTACGACGACGAAGCCATCAACAGTCACGTGTACAACAATGTGGGCGTGTGCAACCGCGTGGTCAATCTGCATTGGGAACAGATGCTGTCGGACACCCAGGAGGCCGCCCCCTGGTTCAACTTCAACGGGAACGCCAAGAAATGCGTGCAGACCTGCTGGGGCGAACTGACCCGCCAGCGTCTGATCGCCCACGATGTGCCGGAGCGCAACTGCCCGGTGACCGGCGCGGTGATGATGGATTTTCTCCGCCCGGAATTTCAGGGCTATTTTAAGACAAAAGAACAGCTTTGCCGGGATTTCGGGCTGGACCCCGACAAAAAACTGATGCTGTACATCTCCTCTTTCGGCTACGGCAGCATGAGCGAGCAGGAAGTACAGGAGCTGAGTAAAATGGCAGGCGAAGATTTTACACAGTTCGCCCGCACCAATCGCGAGAGCATGGCCGAGACGCTGCGCTGGTTTGATGAATACCTGACCGGACACCCCGAGGTGGAGCTGGTGTACCGGCGGCACCCGTCGGAATGGAACAGCCCGGCGCTGGACGCTCTGCAGAAAAAGCACGCCAATTTCCATGTGATTTTTGCCGACAGCGTCAAGCAGTGGATCGTGGCCGCAGATCAGATTTTCATCTGGATGAGCACCGCCATTGCCGAGGTGTACTTTGCCGGGAAGAGCTGCCACATTCTGCGGCCCCAGCCCATTGAGCACGAATATGATCCGGTGATCTACAAAGGCGGACGGTACGTGGAGACCTATGAGGAATTCTGCGCTTCCGCCGAACAGGAAGATGCCCCCTTCCCCATTGACAAGGACCTGATCGAAGGTTATTTTGACAAAAACAAAACCCCCAGCTACATCCGCATGGCGGACCTGCTGGAGGATGTCTACAAAAACGAGCCGCGGGATCTTCCCTTCTCGCCGCCCTACAAACCTCATTTCGATCTTTTAAAGTTCTGTGCGCTGATCGGCATTCACATGATGTACGCCGTGAAGCTGAACCCCAAGGTTTTCCGCCGCATCTGTCCGCCCTTCGCCGATTTTGCCGGGCGCATTTACGGCTATGTGGATAAGGCCCACATTTCCAAGGCGGAAATTGCCCGTATGGAAGAAAAAATCCGCCCCTTCGTGCACTGATCACAATAAAAAAGAGGAAGGTCCCGCGCCTTCCTCTTTTTATTTTTCCTGAATAAACCGAATCAGTTCGGCTCTCGCCTGTTCCTGTGTGGAAAAGAATTTCCGCGTTCCCGTTAAATACTCATAAAGATCGTACCACTGCGTCAGCGGGAAATCTTCCGGGCGCAGGATGCTGATGCATCCCAGCAGCGGTTCCGGCACGCTGAAACGCAGGTCCGAAATGTGCGGGCATGCACAGCTGCTGGTCAAAGTTTCAAACAAATCCATGTGTGCATCCCCCATTTCTCTGTCTTGTTTTCGCAATAAACCGGCGATTGGTTTAATAATAGCGTTTTTAAAACGTAAAATCAACAGATTTATTCAAAATAATACCGTTTTAAACCACTCTTATTCTTCCCTAAAACGGTATGCTTAACAGAAAAGGAGGTCTGGTCTTGAAAAACGTCGATTTTATTCGCGAACGCATCACACAGCTCCGCATGCAAAAAAACGTCTCGGAATATCAAATGAGCATGGAACTCGGGCAGAACAAGGGCTACATCCAGGGCATCACTTCCGGGCGCTCGCTTCCCTCGATGACCATGTTCTTCGAGATCTGCGATTATTTCGAGATCACGCCCGAAGAGTTTTTTGCCACGGCCCAGGGCAATACTCACACCGTTCAAAGCATTATGGAAAAAGTGCGTGCCCTGACGCCTTCCACCCTGGAACTTTTGGAGCAATGGCTGAATCTTGTTCAGTGACAATTTTGTAAAATTCGAATGCGGACTTGTTTTTCCGGGTATAAGAAAGGTATAATAGAGCAGTAGTTGCCGATTTGGGGCAGCACAAGGGAAAGCGAGGTTTTCAACAATGAAGTACTGCAAACGATGCACCATGCCCGACACCCGCCCCGGCATCACCTTCGACGAAGAAGGCGTATGCAGCGCGTGCCGCCATTATGAACACCGCAAAGATGTGGACTGGGACGCCCGTTGGAAAGAATTTGAAGCCATGTGCGACAAATACCGTGGAATGAACGGCCCCGGCGGTTATGACTGCGCCGTGGCGGTGTCCGGCGGAAAGGACAGCCACTTTCAGGTGTATATTCTGAAAGAAGTCATGCATATGAACCCGATTCTGTTCAGCGTGGCGGACAACTTCCCCATGACCGAAGCGGGCAAACACAACCTGAAAAACATTTCGGAAGAGTTCGGCTGCACCATCATCAGCTGCAAGCCCAACATCAAAGCGCAAAAGACCCTGATGCGCGCTTTCTTTGAAAAATACGGCAAGCCCACCTGGTACGTAGATCGTCTGATCTACACCTTCCCCCTGCACATGGCTGCCAAATTCAACACTCCGTTTTTGTGCTACGGCGAGAACGTCAGCTTCGAGTACGGCGGCAACGCAGACGAGGAGACGTATTCCGCCAAAGGGCAGATCGAAAACGGCGTCGCTGTCGGCTTCCCCAAGGAAGAACTGCTCAGCTATGGCGTAACCGAAAACGACCTGATTCTGACCGAGGCCCCCTCTGCCGAGGAGCTGGCGCGGCTGGACCCCTTCTATATGAGCTATTTCCTGCCCTGGAACAGCTACAAGAACTATCAGATTGCGAAAGAGCACGGCTTCCGCGATTTGACGCACGAGTGGAAACGCACCCACCATGCCGAGGACTTCGATCAGGTGGATTCCCGCGCGTATCTGGTGCACTCCTGGCTGAAATATCCGAAATTCGGCCACGCCACCGCCACCGACTACACGGCCCGTTATATCCGCTACGGCATGATGACCCGGGACGAGGCGATCAAAATCGTCAAAGAGCGGGACGGAAACCTGGATCCCCTGTGCGTGCGCGATTTCTGCGAATTCTGCGGCTACAGCGAAAGCGAATTCTGGGCGATCATGGACAAGTTCTACAACCGGGATCTCTTCTACAAAGATGAGTTCGGCCGCTGGATGCTCAAGCACCCCATTTGGGAAGAATAATCTTTCAAGACGCGCGGATCATCCGCGCGTCTTTTTTGTGATTGACAAAGGTCTGTTTGCCTGTTATGGTTATCCCTGAAAGGGGAGATTTTTTATGCCAAGGTCCAGAAACATTGTCATATGCATTCTTCTGTCCCTGGTCACCTGTGGATTGTATACCATCTACTGGTTTATCACGCTTGTGAACGATTTGAACGCGGCCGCAAACGATTTTCACTCGCCCTCCGGCGGAGTGGTTTTCCTTTTGTCGCTGATCACCTGCGACATCTACGGCCTGTACTGGGCTTACAAAGCCGGCGAAAAAGTGGACTGGATGCGTCAGCGGCGCGGCATCCTCAGTTCCAGCAGCGGCATCCTGTACCTGCTTCTGTGGTTTTTTGGGCTGGGCATTGTGACGCTGGCGCTGATTCAGAGCGAGGTCAACGAAGCCGTTCCGGGGCGCTTTTGACCTGCCGGGGCCGTCTGAAAAGAACCTGTCTGCTGGCCGCAGGTCTTTTCTCCGTTCTCCTTTATCTGTTTTGGGTGGGGCGCACCGGCATCGGCATTCCGTGTGTGTTTCACCGGGTCACGGGTCTGCTTTGTCCAGGCTGCGGCGCCACGCGCTGCCTGACAGCTCTGCTGCGCCTGGATTTTGCCGAAGCTTTGCGCGCCAACGCGGCGCTGATCCTGTTATCGCCCTTTTGGATATGGCTTTTGGTGGCAATGGCCCGGGGCTATCTGGCCGGCACCGGGTTTCGGCCGGGTCCCAGGCAGCAGCGTTTGATTGCCGCGGCACTGGCGTTCGTATTGCTGTTTGGCGTTGTTCGCAATCTGCCCGGCATGTGGTTTCTTCGCCCGTTCTGAAAACATTGAGAAAATGCAAAACCGGCATCTTTGAAGGGTTCAAAGATGCCGGTTTCATTTTTCTGCAGCATTTTTTACGCGGGGTCCTGCCATACCCGCACCCACTGAGCGCAGCGCTCTTCCCCGATCAGAACTGTATACAGCTGCGTCAGTTTGGCTGCGAGGGACGCGTCGTCCGTGCCGACTGGCAGGTTCCAGGCAATAATGCGGTAATCCACTCCGTACAGCCAGCTGCGGACGCCCGTCTGGCAAAAGCGGTTGCGTTCATAAAACGCCAGTCTGCGGCGGCGCAGTTCGTCCTCCGCACCGCCGTCCGGTGTTTCCACCTCACCCACGATGGACCGCTGCGCAAAAGGACCGTCCAGCAGTTTCTGCAGGAAACAACTTCCCAGCCCTCTGCTGCGCTGCGCTGGCATCGTCATCAGGTAATCCATCAGATAAAATTCCTGTGCGCGGACGAAGAAAGCGCAGCACAGCAAAGTTCCCTGCTCGTCATAGCCGCCGTAACAGACATACGCACCCATGCGAATCAGCGATAAAATACTTCGCCAGGGACGCCGTTCCGCTGGCGGAAACGCCTGTACAAAAGCATCCGCACAGTAGGCTTCATACGCCTGACGCGGTGTCATTTCTCGAACATTCAAACAATTTCTTCCTTTCAAGCGGCATGTTCCGTACACATTCCCGGAAGATTATCCGCCTGATAATATCCGGTGGCCGTACGCGGGCAGTTCGCCGTGGCGATTCCGCCGCTGGACAGGCAGTATTCCTCCTGCACCACCGTGGAATCCACCGGAAATTCCTTGGTTTCCAAACCGTTTTGCGCCTTGCGCATCACATAGCGCCAGGCACTGGTGGGAGCATGTGTGCCCGCCGAGGTATTCAAAGCAAAGCCGGAATCATAGCCATACCAGGTGGCGGTGACATAATACGGCGTCAGGCCCACAAACCAATAATCCCGGTTATCAGAACTGGTTCCGGTCTTGCCGATGCTGTCCATGGAGCCGCCCACACTGTACCCTGCGGCCGTTCCGTTGCCTTCCATGACGCCCCGCAGCAACCGGTTCATCACATAGGCCGTATCACTGTCCAGCACCTGTTTGGTTTCCACATCCGGAACAAGAATTTCCCGGCCGGCGCCGGTTTGAACACTCTCATAGCAATGCAGTGTGGTGAAGGTGCCTCCGTTGCCGAACATCATATACGCCCCCGCTAATTCGCACGGCGTCACGCCATATGTGGAGGAGCCGAGGATCATGGGCCCGGAGTCTTTATCCTCTTCGGTAAAGCTGCTGATTTCCAGCTGCTCGGTCACAAAGCGATAGATGTTGTTCACGCCGGCCAATTCACCCACGCGCACCGCCACTGTATTGATGCTCTGCGCCAGTGCGTCGGCTACCAGCATATTTTTCTCACTGTAGGTTTTGGAAAAGTTGGCCGGCCAGTCCTTCATCTCACCGGTATTCTCGTCTTCAATCTGCCGGACCGGCGCATCCAAAAAAGGTGTAGACCAGGTGATTTTGTCCTGCTGAAGCGCCAGCGCATAGGCGCCGATGGGCTTCATGGTACTGCCCACCTGCCGCAGTGCATCCGTGCCGCGGTTAAAGCCTCGGCTGACCTCTTTTTCACCCAGGCCGCCCACCACGGCGCACAGCCGGCCCTCGTAATCCACGCTGACCATCGCGGCCTGCGGATACTCGATCACTTCTTCGGTGACCGGATTGCCGTTCTCATCCACAACCCGGGACCCGTCCTCATCGTACACATAGGCCGTTGTCTTCACGCCCAGACCGCTCTGTGGGAAGAAATTGCCGTACAGCATAGCATTTTCCATCTGCTCCTGCAGCTGCGGGTCCACCGTGGTGTAAATACGCAGGCCGCCGTTATAAAGCAGGTTGGTGGTCTCGACCCCGTTGAGGCCGTATTCCTCACGCAGAGCCGCGGACACATCGTCCAGAACATTATCTGTAAAATAACTGGTGACAGGCGTCTCGTTGACCGGCAGATAGCCCGGCGACAGGCCGATGGGCTCTGCCGACGCCGTATTGTATTCTTCTTCGGTAATATACCCCTGCTGCCACATTTCATACAAAATGTAGTTGCGTCGGGACAGATGTGTGTCCGGGTTGCTCACAGGATCATACCGGGTGGGATTTTTGGTGATCGCGGCAATGGAGGCACACTGCGCCAGGCTCAGTTCGCTGGCAGATTTTCCAAACAGCTTGATGCTCTCGGCTTCCACCCCGGCGGTGTTTCCGGTAAAGCTGATGACATTCAGGTAAGCCTCCAGGATCTGGTCCTTGTCATAGGTCGCATCCAGCCGCAGCGCGCGCCAGATCTCGCGCACCTTACGGAAATAGCCGTCAATGCCGCTGCTCTCCTCATCCCGTGTTAAGTTTTTCACCAGCTGCTGCGTAATGGTGGATGCCCCCTGCTTGATGCCGTCCTCGCCACCGAAATAGGTGCCGGTGATCATTTTTTTCACTTCGTTCAGAACCGCAAAAATGGTGCGTTTCCAGCTGACGCCATGATGCTCGTAAAAATCCCGGTCCTCCACCGCCACAAAGGCATGCTGCATATCTTCCGGAATTTCGCTGAGCGAGACCCACTTTTTCTGCTGAGTCGACTCCAACCTTGCATATTCTTCCCACTCGCCTGTGGTCCGGTTCTGCGCATACAGAATGGTTGCGTCCCGATGAGGAAGCTGCTCCAGGTCCAGCCACAGAAAGTCGTTTTGCGTGGCGTTGACCAGATACACACCCAATACAGCGCTGCAAATCAGCATAAAGCAGCACATGACCGCGATCAGAGGCCAGATCCAGCGGTGCTTTTTGCGACCCTCTTTAAGCTTTTTCTCATGACCGCGCAATTTTTTCTTTGGTGGCAGGGCAGAAGACTCCGGCTCCTGCTGGCTCGTCAGCGTTTCCAGCAGATGATCTTCCTCTTCCTCCGGCAGTGCGATGGGCGTTTCAAACGCCCCTGTCTCCTGCGGCGGGCGCGCGGGACGAACCTTTTTCTGATAGGATTCGGGCAGGCGAATGTTTCGTTTTTCCGGCAGCATCTGCCTCACCTCCTTTGCCTGCGGGGTAAATCCTTACGGTTTCTCAGTTCTTCTTCAAATACTTATGATGTCCGTACTCATCGATGATCACGGTGTTGTCCAGCTGGGCGCGGAGAGATGCCTTCATGCTGTCAATGTATTCTCTGCGCAGCGCCGCCTGCTCTGCCTTTTCCTGCTCGGTCAAGCCCTCCGGAGTGCGGCTTTTGCGGCTCAGCTCATTAATGCGCTTGATCTTTTCATCGGTCATAGCTCAAACTCCTTTTTCACGTATTGTTATAGTATACCACAAACCGGATGGTTTTGCACGGTCCGAAAAACAGCGGCAGCGCCCAGCTTTATCCGGGCGCTGCCGCTGTTTTTGTGAAAGAGGAATCAAGATGAGCAAATCCTATTTATAAAAACCCCTGCGGGGATGATTGGTTGCCGCCGGGCGGCGCGGAACAGGTCGATGAATGCCAACCTGACCGCGCGACCCGGCTTTCATCAAAAAAGCCCAAGCCTCAGCACTACTATTTGTGTGCGCGAAGCATTTGCACGTCCCTGACAAAAGGCTTCTTTTGCCGCGTGCTTTTCAAAGAGCAGCCTTTCTTCCACGGGCTTATTCAGCGGAAGGGGTGGCTCGCAAAACACTCTTTGTGCCAACAACTATATTGTACCCGGAGTTTATGAACAAACTTTGATATCCGGGTTAATGATTTGCGAAAAAACATATCCCACCTTTCTCTTTTGTGGTATAATGGAACCGAACGATCGAACAAGGAAAGGAATCTTCCATGGCAAGAAATTATCAGCTGGAGCTGGAAGCCTGCCTGCGCGAACTGGCCGGACAGCGTCCCCGCCTTTTGCTGCACAGCTGCTGCGCCCCCTGTTCCAGTTATGTGCTGGAATACCTCAGCACTTTTTTTGAAATCACAGTGGACTATTACAATCCCAACCTGGACAGCGAAAAAGAATATCAGCTGCGCTGTGCCGAACAGGCGCGGTTTCTGGAACAGGCGCCTTTCTGCACAGGCGTCCGGCTGGAGGCCGTGCCCTACGAACCGGCCGCTTTCTACAGCGCCGTCAAAGGGCTGGAGCGTATTCCCGAGGGCGGCGAGCGCTGTTTTGCCTGCTATCGGCTTCGCCTTGAGCAGGCGGCCCGCCGGTGCCGGGACGGCGGTTTCGACTTTTTCACCACCACGCTTTCGATCAGTCCGCACAAAAACGCCGCCAAGCTGAACGAAATTGGTGAAGAGCTGGCCGCACAGTACGGTGTGCGCTGGCTTCCCTGCGATTTCAAAAAGAAAAACGGATTTAAGCGCAGCACCGAACTGGCCGCCGAATACGGCCTGTACCGGCAGGATTACTGCGGCTGTATTTATTCAAAACAGGAGGCCGAACAGCGCCTTCTTCATCATAAGGAGGAATCGAACGCATGAAAATCGTTTTGTTGGAATCACTTGGAATTTCCGAGGAATCTCTGCAGCGCCGGGTCGCTCCGCTGCTGCAGGCCGGTCACACATTTGAGGCTTATCCCCGCACATCGGACCCGGACAAACTGGCCGCCGAATGCGCGGGCGCGCAGGCGGTCATGCTGGCCAATATGCCTCTGCCCGGCTCTGTCATTGAGAGATGTGACGATTTGAAGTTCATCGACATCGCCTTCACCGGCGTGGACCACGTGGATCTGGAAGCCGCCCGCAGCAAAGGCGTCATCGCCAGCAATGCCTCGGGCTACTCCACCACCGCGGTGGCTGAGCTGACCGTTTGCATGATGCTGTCTCTGCTTCGCAATGTTTCCGCTGTGGAAAGCCGCTGCCGTGCAGGCCAGACCAAAGACGGCCTGGTGGGCAGCGAACTGTCCGGCAAGACGGTTGGCATTGTGGGCACCGGTGCCATCGGCCTGCGCGTGGCGGCTCTGTGCCATGCGTTCGGCTGCGAGGTCATCGCTTACAGCCGCACCCAGCGCACCGACGTACCGGATTACATCCGCTACGTGCCGCTGGACGCGCTGATGGCCCTGTCCGACATCGTCAGTCTGCACTGCCCGCTGACAGAGCAGACGCGGGCCCTGATCAATGAGCAGCGTCTGGCGCTGATGAAGCCCGGCGCGCTGCTGATCAATGCGGCACGCGGCGGCGTCGTGGACACCAAGGCGTTGGCCGACGCGCTGGAAAGCGGCCGACTGGGCGGCGCCGGAATCGACGTATTCGACAGCGAACCGCCGCTTGCTCAGGATCATCTGCTTCTGCACACGCCCAACACACTGGTGACGCCCCATGTGGCGTTTGCCACCGCCGAGTCTATGGAACTGCGAGCGGACATCGTGTTTGATAACCTGAACCAGTGGATGCAGGGTCATCCTGTGCGTCGGGTGCTCTGAAATCCTGCGGCCTGTCCGGTATTGGAAACATCGGGCAGGCCGCATATTTTTCGGCCGGTCTGCCAAACTTCTCGGAGATATCTGAAGCACTTCGGCAGAAAATCACCGGGAAGAATTGAATGCATTGGCGGCAGCGTTCACCCGCGGGTAACGCGCCGCTGGTTAAAGGAGCTCTTTATGCCAAATTGGATTGAAATCGACGACCTTTCCCGGCCGGAACTGGATGTTTTCGCACGTTTGACGGAAGCCCAGCTGCGCAGCCGCATGGAACCGG
>CALXIP010000025.1 GCA_944388395.1 uncultured Ruthenibacterium sp. | reverse complement strand
CCCCTTCGGCGTTTTTTTTTTTTTTCTCATCAAAAGGGACGCCTTCCCGGTGCAAGCAGTTGCGCCCCGAAATTTTGAGGAAAAGAACAAAAAAGCGGTCCTGCAAGCAAATTGCTTGCAGGACCGCTTCCTGCGTTTCATGCGTCAAAAATTCGGGGCACAACCGCCGTTTTCTTATGTCACCCCGGCCTTGCGCGCCGGGGGTTTTTGTACAAAAATGGTCCGCTGTAAGGCATAAGGTTCGGCGTTCTGTCCTCTGTGCAGACCGCCCCGACCGCTGTATAATGGCATGCGGAGGGGATGGACGTGAACACGACCAAACTGGATTACTCGGTGCCGGCTCTGGCCCGCATGAGCTGGCCCGTTTTCATCGAACTGCTGCTGCAGCTGCTGGTGGGCAACATGGACCAGGTGCAGCTCAGCCATTTCAACGACACTGCCGTGGCCGCCGTGGGCAACGCCAACACGGTCATCACCGTGGTGCAGCTGACCTTTACGGTGGTCAGCATGGCGGCCACCATTCTCATCACCCAGTACCGGGGCGCGGGCCAGACCGGGCAGGTGAACCGCATCTGCACCCTGTCCGTGTGCGTCAACGGACTGCTGGCCGCGGTGCTGGCCGCGGGCATCACCCTGTTTGCGGGCCCGCTGCTGGGCCTGATGCAGGTGCCCGCCGAGCTGATGGACGAGGCCGCGGCCTATCTGCGCATCACCGCGCTGGCGCTGCCCTTTCAGGCGCTGATGCTCACCTTTTCCGCCTTTTTGCGGGCGGGCGCTCACATGAAGGTCATCATGTGCATCACCGGGCTGGTCAACGTGTGCAACATCGCGGGCAACGCGGTGCTCATCAACGGGCTGGGGCCCTTTCCCCGGCTGGGCGCGGCCGGCGCGGCGCTGTCGTCCAGCATTTTCCGGGCCGTGGGCCTGCTTTTGATGGCCTGGGCCTTCTTTCGGGCCGAGCCGGGCGTTCGGCTGTCCCGGCGGGACGTGTGGCCCGTGCCCGGCCATCTGCTGCGCCGGCTTCTGGCCATCGGCCTGCCCGCCGGCGGGGAAAGCCTGTCCTACAATCTGTCCCAGGCCAGCTGCCTGGTGTTCGTGAACCTGATGGGCACCTATGTGGTCACTACCCGCATGTACGCGGCCATGTTCGCCAACTGCATTTATATGCTGGTCATGGCCATCAGCCAGGCCGGTCAGGTGCTGGTGGGCTACCTGGTGGGCGCCCGGGACCTGGACGGCGCACACCGGTGCACCCTGCAGGTTCTGAAACTGTCCTGCCCCATCACCGTGGGGCTGGCGGTGGTCATGGCCCTGCTGGGCGGGCCGCTGTTCAGCCTGTTCACCTCGGACCCGCGCATTCTGGCGCTGGGCCGTCAGATCCTTTGGGTCGAGGTGCTGCTGGAGGTGGGCCGCTCGGTAAACATCGTCATGGTGCGGCACCTGCAGGCCGCGGGGGACGTGCGCTTCCCCGTGGTGCTGGGCATCGTGTGCCAGTGGGCCGTGGCGGTGGGCCTGGGCTGGCTGCTGGGCGTGCACCTGGGCATGGGGCTGGTGGGCCTGTGGCTGGCCTTCGCCGCGGACGAGAACATCCGGGCCGTGCTGCTGCTGGCCCGCTGGATGCGCGGCAAATGGCGCACCATGAAAACCATCTGAAACAAGCGGTCTTTCGGGAAAACCGGAAGGCCGCTTTTTTGCCCGCAAAAAATTTTTTCGCAAACCCCTTGACAAAGAACAGGATTAGCCCTATAGTTAATTACACAAGTAATGAACCGCTTAACCAAGGAAAGGAGACGAGGGTTTGACCGGGAACTTCAACGACGCAACGTCCATTTACCTGCAAATTGCGGCGATGTTGGAGGACGACATCCTGCGGGGCGTGCTGCTGGAGCAGGAGCGGGTGCCCAGTACCAACGAACTGGCCCGGGCATACAGCATCAACCCCGCCACCGCGGCAAAAGGCATCAACCTTCTGGTCGAGGAAGGAATTTTGTACAAAAAACGGGGGATCGGCATGTTTGTGGCCCAGGGCGCCCATGACAAGATCATCGCAAAGCGGAAGGACGCATTTTATGAGACGTACGTCACCAGCCTGGTGCGGGAAGCACGGGCGCTGGGACTGACCAAAGAAGAGCTGAAGGCCATGATCGAACGGGCCCAGCAGTGAGGAGGAACAAAACATGGAACAGACATTACAGGCCAGCCATCTGGTCAAGCGATACGGCAAAAAAGAGGTGCTGCACGATGTGTCCCTGACCATCGAGCCGGGGGTCATCTACGGGCTCATCGGCCGCAACGGCGCGGGCAAGACCACGCTGCTCAGCATCCTCACGGCGCAGAACACCCACGACGCGGGCACCGTCACCTACGGGGGCCAGCCCGTGTGGGAAAACGAAAAGGCCCTGGCGGACTTGTGCTTTTCCCGCGAGCTCAGCGGCCAGATCTTGTTCGGGCAGAATACATACAAAGTAAAGGACTACCTGCTGGCGGCGTCCATGTACTATCCCCGGTGGGACAAAGCCTATGCCGACCAGCTGGTCCAGCGCTTCGGCCTGGACGTAAAAAAGAAGATCTGCAAGCTGTCCAAGGGCATGATGAGCATGGTCACCATTGTGCTGGCGCTGGCGTCCCGGGCGCCCATCACCATTCTGGACGAACCGGTGGCCGGGCTGGACGTGGTGGCCCGGGAAGACTTCTACAAAATTCTGCTGGACGACTACACCGAGACCGGCCGCACCTTTGTCATCTCCACCCACATCATTGAAGAGGCGGCCAACGTGTTTGAAAAGGTCATCATTCTCAACAACGGGCAGATCGCCGCTGTGGAAAACACCGAGGACTTTGTGGCGTCCTTCTCCTTTGTGTCCGGCCGGGAAGAGGACGTGGACGCGGTGACCGCGGGCCACGAGGTGCTGCACACCGAGCGCATGGGCCGCCAGAAGGGCGTGGCCGTGCGCGCGGCACGGGCCGTGATGGAGCGGGCCGCCGCGGGGCGGGACGTGGACATCAGCCCCGTCAGTCTGCAGAAAGCATTTGTCTATCTCACGGGCGAGGAGGCGCACCATGAAACTGCTTAAATTCAACCGCAATGCGCTGGCGCAGCTGTTCCTGCTTCTGGTGGGCTTTCAGGTCTTTTTCAGCGTGCTGAACATGCTGGGCGACCGTTCGCAGGAATACAAAGCCGGTTACATGACCAGCGTGGGCGGCCTGTATCTGCTGCTGTTCCCCCTCATCATGATGACCAGCTTCGCGGGCATCTCCGTGCACATCAGCCTCACCATGGGCGGGCTGCGCCGCGCCCTGGGCTGGCAGCTGGCGGCGCTGAACGTCATCTGCTGCGCGGTGGTGTGCGCTTCCCAGTGGGGCAGTATGTGGGTGCTGAGCCGGATGTTCGGCTCTGATTCTCCCGTGTTCCTGGCCCGCTTCCCCCGTCTGGCCATGCTGGCCAGCGCCGGCACGCTGGTGCTGGGCGGGCTGGGCCTGTGGATGGGCCTGTGCGCCCAGCGCTGGGGCGGCAAGGCACTGGCGCTGTGCGCCCTGGCCGAGCTGGTGGTCGCAGGCGGAGTCATCACCTGGTTCGTGATCAGCTTCCTGAAGGGCGGCGCGGCCGGTGACATTCTGGCGTGGCTGCTGGCGCCCCGGGCGTCGGCTGCGTCTCTGGCGGCGGTGGCCGCCGGGTGCGCTGCGGTGGCGGCGCTGCTGCATCTTGCTTCCAATTGTTTGCTGAAAAAGGCGGTGGTTCGGGTATGAAACTGCGTTACATTCGGGGCGAACTTCGCTATGTGTTCAACGACTGGCCCATCATCCTGGGCCTGCTGGCGGGGCTGTGGCTGCTGACCGAAGCGGGCACCAACATCGGCATGCTGGTGTTTGGCACCGAAAAAACGGAATGGCAGTCCGCCTCCGGCGCGGTGGCTTTGTTCGGCGTGGCGCTGACGGTGTTCCTGGTGGCCATCGTCCAGTATTCCAGCGGTTTTGAACTGGCCGTCTCCATGGGCCGCACCCGCAAGGGCTATCTGACGTCCGCCTTTGTGGCCAACCTGGCCTTTGCGCTGGTGTTTGCCCTGGCGGCCTATCCCCTGAGCTGGGTCAGCGAGCTGATGCGCCGGGTGCTGTTCCCGGCCATGCCCCTGGCCGGCTCCTCGGCGCTGGCCTCCAACTATGGGCTGACGGTGTTCCATCACATGGCCTGGGTCATCCCCATGGGTGCGCTGACCGCCGCCGTTCTGGGCATGGTCATGGGCGCGCTGTGCCAGCGCTGGGGCCAGTACGGTTTTCTGGTCATCTGGCTGGGCGGCATTGCGCTGAGCACGCTGCTGGGCAAGGTGGCAGAACTGTACGCCGCCGGCAGAACCGGCGTGTTCACCCCGCTGCTGGACACTGTGGCCGCTTTCTTTTCCGCGGTGCTGGCCTGGGGCACGGGCGGGGTCGTGGCGCTGTGGCTGGCCGTGCTGGCGCTGCTGTACCTCATCGGCTACATGGCGCTGCGCAAAGCGCCGGTCAAAGGCATTTGAGAGAGGAGTTTTTGGCATGACTTATAAACAAACGGTCTCCCGGTTGGGTGTGTGCTTTCTGTTTTTGATGCTGGTCACCGGCATTCTGCAAACGGTCGCCTCGGTGGCGGTCAGCATGCTGGTCCCCGGGCTGTATGAAACCGACTGGTTCATCTGGGTGCTCAGCTATGTGCCTTTGTACTGCATCGCCGTGCCCCTGTTTCTGCTGGTGGGCCGGGCGCTGCTGCCGGACAATGCGCCGGCCCCTGCGGGCGGGCAGAAAATGACGCCCGGCCGCTGGATTTCCACCGTGGTGCTGTGCCTGGGCGTCACCTATGCGTTCAACATTCTCTCCAGCATGCTGCTCACGGGCATCGGCATGCTCAAGGGCACCCCTGCCCAGAACCCGCTGGATATGCTGGTCTCCGCCTCGGGCCTTGTGTGGAACCTGCTGTTCGGCTGCGTGGTGGCCCCGGTGGGCGAGGAGCTGATCTTCCGCAAATGGATGTACGCCAAGCTGGGCCGCTTCGGCGACAAAGCCTATGTGCTGCTGGGCGGCGCGGTGTTCGGCCTGTTCCACGGCAATTTGTCCCAGATGTTCTACGCGGCGGTGCTGGGCAGCATTTTCTGCTGGATGTACCTGCGCACCGGCTCCCTTCTGGTGACCATCTCCCTGCACATGACCGTGAACGTCATCGGCATGGCCGTCATGCCCGCGCTGGCCATGAGCGAGGCCGGCACCATGGCGGCGGGCGTTCTGGTGATCGTGTTCCTCATCGCGGGCGGCGTGCTGGCGGTGCGCGGCTGGAACCGGCTGTACTGGACAGGCGTCGAAAACGCACCTGCCCGTCCGCTGGCGGCGCTGGCCACCCCGGGCATGCTGGGCTATCTGGTCATCTGCCTGGGAATGGTGTTCATCAGCCTGCTTTCCTGAATCGTGCAAAAAAGGGACCGCCCGCAGGCGGTCCCTTTTTTCATACCGGGGGCGGGTCCTGTACGGCAAACCGTTTTTGTGGTATCATAAGGAATGTTGAAAAAATAAAGGAGGATTCCTCGTTTTGAAATTTGTATCCTGGAATGTCAACGGGTTCCGCGCCGTGCTGGGCAAGGGCTTTGCGGAGACCTTCGCCGCGCTGGACGCGGACGTGTTCTGCCTGCAGGAGACCAAGATGCAGCCCGGTCAGGCCACGTTTTCTCCCGAGGGGTATCATCAGTACTGGTACTCCGCCGAGCGCAAGGGCTATTCCGGCACCGCCGTGTTCACAAAGCGCGAGCCGCTGAGCGTGCAGTACGGCATCGGCGTGGAAGCCCACAGCCACGAGGGCCGGGCCATCACCCTGGAGTTTGAGGACCTGTACCTGGTCAACGTGTACACCCCCAACAGCCAGGAGGGGCTGGCCCGCATCGATTACCGCATGCAGTGGGAGGACGATCTGCGCGCCTGGCTGCTGGCGCTGGACGCCAAAAAGCCCGTGGTCTACTGCGGCGATTTGAACGTGGCCCACAACGAGATCGACTTGAAGAACCCCGGCCCCAACCGGGGCAGCGCGGGCTTTTCCGACCAGGAGCGCGCCAAGATGACCCAGCTGCTGGACGCGGGCTTTGTGGACACTTTCCGCTTTCAGCACCCGGACGCCACGGGCGCCTATTCCTGGTGGAGCTACCGGTTCAACGCCCGCAAGAACAACGCGGGGTGGCGCATCGACTACTTCATCATCAGCAGCCGGCTGGCCGCCCGCCTGCAGGACGCGCGGATCTATCCCGACATTTTCGGTTCGGACCACTGCCCGGTGGGTCTGATTCTGGACGACAACGCATAAAGTAGGGGAGGATGTGCCAATGAAAAAATACGCGTTTGTGCTCATGGGCAATTACGACCCGGCCCGGGACAAAGCCGAGTTCACCCACGGCGAAAGCCTGACCCGCATCTGCACGGTGCGCAGCTTTGCCCAGGCCGAACAGACCGTGGAAGCATTGTGGAAAGAGGGCTTCGGCGCGGTGGAAGTGTGCGGCGCCTTCGGGCCGGACCGTGCCCGCCGCCTGGCAGAGCTGACGCAGCATCAGGTGGCCATCGGCTACGTGACCCACGACCCGGCGCTGGACGGGCTGTTCAGCGCCTTTTTCGGAGATTGAGCAAGGGGTGTGAACAAATTTGTTTGTGGACATTTTGAAAACCATTTTTCTGGGCATTGTGGAGGGCATCACCGAATGGCTGCCCGTCTCCAGCACCGGCCACCTGATTTTGGCCGATGAGTTCATCCAGCTGGGCGTGACCGACGCCTTTAAAGAGATGTTTGACGTGGTCATCCAGCTGGGCGCCATTCTGGCGGTGGTGGTCATGTTCTGGCACAAGCTCTGGCCGTTTCAAAACGACCGCAGCGCCCAGGGCCTGGCCCGCTGGTGCCGGGAAGACGTGTGGCAGATGTGGTTCCGCGTGCTGGTGGCCGTGCTTCCCAGCGTGGTCATCGGCCTGCCGCTGGACGACTGGCTCACCCAGCATTTCCACAACCCGCCGGTCATTGCCCTGATGTTGATTTTATACGGTGTGTTGTTTATTTGGATGGAAAATACAATTGGTAAACAACGTCCCCGGGTGCGGCGCATCGACCAGATCAACTACCGCATCGCGCTGTTCATCGGTGCGTTTCAGGTGCTCAGCCTGATCCCGGGCACCAGCCGTTCGGGCGCCACCATTCTGGGCGCCATGATCATCGGCTGTTCCCGCACCATCGCGGCCGAGTTCACGTTCTTCCTGGCGGTGCCCACCATGTTCGGCGCCAGCCTTTTGAAGATCGTCAAATTCCTGCTGGAGAGCGAAACGGGTTTTTCCGGGCAGGAGATCGTCATTCTGCTGGTGGGCATGGTCACGGCCTTTGTGGTGTCGCTGGCGTGCATCCGGTTCCTGATGAACTTTGTGAAAAAGCACGACTACAAGGTGTTCGGCTGGTACCGCATCGTGCTGGGCGTGCTGGTGCTGGGCTACTTCTTCGGGCTGAAACCGCTGCTGGCGGGCTGATGAAAACAGAAAAACCGCGCGCTTTCAAAAGCGCGCGGTTTTTTTGTGCCGCGGGTTCTCACGCCTCGTACAGGCGGATGGCCATGACCGTGATGTCGTCGGGCCGGTCGCAGCAGTTGCGGGCGGCCCGGGCCACCGCGTCCGCCAGCGCCTGGGGCGTGTCGGCGCTGTGCATCACCAGCTGGCTGTTCATCCAGGCCATGCCCCCGGCCAGGGCGCCGTCGCTCACCAGCACCAGGCAGTCCCCGGCGTTCAGCACCAGCTCGCTTTCGGAACTGAGCACCTTTTTCAAAATGCCGATGGGCACGCTGGTCTGCCCGTGGACCGAGGTCTGATTGCCGTGAATGAGGAAGCTGGGCACCGCCCCGGCCTTGAACAGCCGCGCCGCACCGGTGTACAGGTCAATGGTCACCGCGTCCAGAGTGGTGGCGGCCTCGTCGTCGCTTTTCAGCGCCAGCGCCACGTTCACCAGCCGGGCGGCCTCGGCCTGGCCGAACCCGGCTCCCAGCAGCTGCCCGGCCAGCCGCGCCGCCAGCACGCCGTCCACCGCCGCGGCCTTGCCCGTGCCCATGCCGTCGCACAGCACCGCGTGGGCCCGGCCCGGCACCCGCTCCAGCACCTGGGTGGCGTCCGCGGATACCTGGCCGTCCGCCGGCAGGCTGCACACGCCGAACCGGGCCGCAAAGCGGGGCCGTTCCTGAAACAGCAGCAGCGTGCTGCCCGGGTTCTGGGTGCACACCGCCCGGGCAAACCGCCGCCGGCACAGCTGCGAGACCTCCCGGGTCAGGGTGCACAGCTCGTTCTGGTCGAATTCAATGCGGGACAGCGTCACCGCCGCATGCAGCCGGCCCTCGCTGTCGGCGGCCACACTCACGTCCAGCGGGGCCAGGCCCAGGTCCTCGAACAGCTGCTCCAGCCGCCGGGCTTTGCGCCGGTCGGGCAGCTCTTCCATCACCACCTGCCCGGCCAGATCTCCCAGCGCGCAGGCCATGGCGCCGTACTGCTCGCACAGCGCTGCCCGGGTGGCGGTGCTGCGGCTGTACTGCCCCCGCCGGGTGGCCAGGGCGATGGCCTCCCGGTTCAGCGCCGCCGCCAGCCGGGCAGGCGCCAGGCAGTAGGTGGACAGGGGCGAGGGGATGTCCGCCGCGGTCACGCCCTGTTCCGAGTTCACCAGCGGCTCCAGCTTGTTGAAGCAGTCGTAGGTGTCGGCGCTGCGGGTCACCCAGCAGTCGGTGTTCCGCTCGCAGTCGTGGCAGCACCGGTCCGCCACCCGGGCGCACAGGTCCGCATAGTGCTCCTGCCGGGGCGGCAGCTTTTCGCACACCTGCTGCACCGTGCGGCCCACCGCCTGCAGCGCCCCCGCAAAGGCCGTCAGCCGTCCCGCCAGCGTGGCGCAGGCCGCCCGGCTGGCCGTGCCCTCCACGCCCTGGGCAAAGGGCTCCAGCCAGGCCGCGGGCACCAGCGTGAACGCCAGCGCACCGGCGCACAGCTCCGCCATCAGCCGAAATCCCGCCTGGGCGTCCGGTGCGCACCACACCCCCAGAAAGCCCGCGGTGCAGAACGTCAGCGCCGTCAGGCCCCGGCCCCGGGGTGCCAAAAGCCCCGCCGCCAGCCCGGCCGCCGCCAGCGCCAGCCCCGCGTGCAAAGCGCCGTCCGTGACGCACAGGGCCACCGCGGCCGTGGTGGCCGTCACCGCCGCGGCTCCCGGCCCGGCTTTCCAGGCCGCCGCCAGCGTCAGAAAGGCCCCCGCCGCGTGGGCCGGCGAAAACCCGAAGGGCTGCAGCGGCGCCAGACACACCAGCCCGCCCATCAGCGCAAAGTACACCGCGCACCGGGCCTCCGGGTCGCTTTGCTGCAGGATCCGCACCGGGTGGGCAAAAAACACCGTCAGAAAATAGCCCAGCCCCAAGATCAGCAGCGCTTCGGCCGCGCCCGCCAGAATGGCCGTCAGCCCGCCGCCCGCCGCCACGCCCAGCCCGGCGTGCAGCAGGCAGTAGCACACGCCCCCGGCACACAGGGGCGCCATGGGCAGATCCCGGTACCGGGCCGCACCGCCCAGAAGCCGCAGCAGTACCACCGCCAGCACTGCCCCCAGATAGGCCGCCGCACCCGGCGCCGAAAGCCCCAGAATGTACCCCAGCGCCGCGCCCGTGCCCGCACACACCACATAGGACGGCGGCATGGCTGCCGCCACACACAGCCCCAGCGGCAAAAGCTGCCCGAACACCGGCGCACGCGCCGCACAGAAGGCCGTCAGCGCCGCCGCGCCCTGCCACACCACCGGCCAAATCCGCATCTCGCGCAGCACAGGCCGCAGTTTGGGCGCCTGTCGCGTTTTTACAGACATTTGTCTCACCTGTCTTTCCCGTTTTCCGGGGCGTTTTGCATGCCGCCCCCCGCATGGAATGTTTTTATTATATGGTAATAATTGGAAATTTTTTGTCTGTTTGTGGGACAAGCCTTCCCGCGTTGAATTTGGCGTGCGTGTGTGCTATACTGGCAATAAACATGCAGGAACCGAGGAGACAATATGGAACAGACAAAAAAACGCATTCTGTCGGGCATTCAGCCCACGGGCACCTTCACGCTGGGCAATTACGTGGGGGCCGTGCGCAACTGGGACGCGCTGCAGGATGATTACGAATGTGTGTATATGGTGGCCAACATGCACGCCATCACCGTGCGGCAAACCCCGGCGGATCTGCGGCGGCAGACCCGTGAGGCGGCGGCGCTGCTGCTGGCCTGCGGCATCGACCCGGCCAAAAGCGTGCTGTTTGTGCAAAGCCACGTGCCCGCCCATGCGGAGCTCAGCTGGGTGCTGGGGTGCAACTGCCCCTTCGGCGATCTGACCCGCATGCACCAGTTCAAGGAGAAAAGCGCCAAACACCCCGAGGACATCAACGCCGGCCTGTTCACCTATCCGGTGCTCATGGCCGCGGACATTCTGCTTTACAACGCGGACCTGGTGCCTGTGGGCGTGGACCAGAAGCAGCATCTGGAGCTGGCCCGCAACATCGCCCAGCGGTTCAACTTCGTGTACGGCGACACCTTTGTGGTGCCCGACGGCTACATCAACAAAACCGGCGCCAAGATCATGAGCCTGCAGGAGCCGGACAAGAAAATGAGCAAAAGCGACACCAACGTCAACAGCTTTGTGCTGATGCTGGATGACCCCGACACCATCGTGCGCAAGTTCAAGCGCGCGGTCACCGACTCGGACGGCTGCGTGCGCGCGGCCCAGGAAAAACCGGGCGTCACCAACCTGATGAGCATTTACAGCGTGTTCACCGGCAAGGACTTCGCCGCCATCGAGCACGAGTTTGAGGGCCGGGGCTACGGCGAATTCAAAATGGC
>CALXIP010000024.1 GCA_944388395.1 uncultured Ruthenibacterium sp. | reverse complement strand
GTGAACGAATCAAGTCCTTCTTCTCTGCGCTGCCGGCGCTGCTGTCTCCGGTCATTCTGGTGGGCGGCATCTTCTCCGGCTACTTCACTCCCACCGAGGCGGCGGCTGTGGCGGTCTTCTATTCTCTGATCGTCGGCATCTTCGTCTATCGGGAGCTGAAATGGAAAGACATCATCCGCGTGATGACCACCGGCATTGAAAACCTGGGTCTGGTCATGCTGCTGATGGCTTCCGGCAAAACCTTCGCCTGGGTTCTGGGCATGGAAAAAGTGGCCGAGCGCGCCACCGAGATCCTGTTCAGCTTCACCAGCAGTCCTCTGGTCATTCTGCTGCTCATCAACCTGCTGCTGCTGTTTATGGGCACATTTATGGAGACGAACGCCAGCATTTTGATCCTGACGCCCATTTTGATGCCCATTGTGACACAAATCGGCGTGCATCCGGTTCAATTTGGTGTTATAATGATCTTTGCATTGATGATCGGTCTGCTCACGCCGCCGATGGCGATCTGCCTGTTCCTGACCTCCAAGCTGGGCGGTATTTCCTTCCGGCGGGCGTTTAAGGCGGTCACGCCGTATTACATCGGTCTTCTGATCGTGTTGCTGCTGATCAACGTGTTCCCGCAAATTACACTGGCTGTACCAAAACTGTTATTGGGAAGCTCATTTTAAAGGAGACTGAATGGAGCCGATTCAAAAAAAGTCAACGGTTGATCTTGCCGTGGAAAAGCTGACGGAGTACATCTGCAGCGGCAGCATCGCCGTGGGCGACAAGATGCCTGCGGAAATGGTGCTGTGCAAACAACTGAATATCAGCCGCACCACCATTCGGGAGGCATACCGTGTGCTGCAGTCTCAGGGCTATCTGGACATTCAGCCCGGCCGGGGCGCCTTTGTCCAGAGCAAAGAGCAGAATTTCATTCAGGAGGCCATGGACTGGATCTCCTCCCATCGGGTGGTAAGCAGCGACTATCTGTTCGTGCGCATGGCGCTGGACCCGCTTGCGGCCAGCCTGGCGGCGGAAAACGCCGTCAGCCGTGACATCGACGAGCTGTGCACCATTCACCAGGCCTTTGTGAAAAGCGTTCACGAAAAGGATTATGTGGCCATGGCGGAACTGGACGCACGGTTCCACGCCCGGATCGCCGCCATCACCCACAACGATCTGCTGATCGCGCTGGTGGGACTGGTGAACCACTACTTTGAGATTTTGCGCCAGAACAGCTTTCAGTTTGAGCGAAACGCGTCCCATGCGATCGTGCCTCACGAGCGCATTCTGGAGGCGATCGCGGCGGGCGACAGCGAACAGGCCAAAAAGGAGAGCGTGGCCCATATGCAGGCTGCCATCCAGGACCTGTGCCGCGATGACCCCACGGTTCGGTGAACCGGACAACATTGAAAAAACCGGCGCCCTTGCGAGCCTTTTTCGGTCCCGGGGCGCCGGTTTCTGTTTGTGCGCGGCTTGACAGAAACGCTTTGTGCGTGTACGATACCAAAAACGGAAAAGGAGAGGATCGCGTGCGAATTTTCCGCAAAAAAAGATGGCTGCTGCCGGGGCTGCTGGTGCTGGGGGCGGCGCTGCTGCTTTACGCCCGTTTCGTGGAGCCCGCCCGGCTGACGGTGCGCACCCGCACCGTGCAGGCCGAGGGGCTGTCCCGTTCGCTGAAGGTGGTGTTCCTCACCGACACCCATTTCGGGCGCTGGTATGGTGTGGACCGGGCCGCCCGCCTGGTGGACGCCATCAATGCCCGGCAGCCGGACGTGGTGCTGTTTGGCGGCGATCTGCTGGACAACTACGCCCGGGACCGGGACAGCCTGGACCTGGAGGAACTGGCCGCGCAGCTGGGGCGCATTCAGGCGCCGGGCGGCAAGTTTGCCGTGTGGGGCAACCACGATTACGGCGGCGGTGCGGTGCGCGTGTACGAGAGCCTGCTGGAGCAGGCGGGCTTTCAGGTGCTCAACGACGAGAGCCGCCTGCTGGAAGAATGGAGCGTGCAGGTGGTGGGATACGACGACGTGCTCATGGGCTGGACCGACCCGGAACTGTATCAGCTGAACCGCGATATTTTTCAGCTGGTGGTGGCCCACGAACCTTCGGTGGCTGAAAAAATTTCCGCCCCGGGCGAGTGCTTTGTGCTGTCCGGGCACACCCACGGGGGGCAGGCGTCGCTGCCGCTTTTGAACCGGCTCTGGCTGCCCGCCGGATCAGGGGGGATGGTGCGGGGCGACTACACCACACAAGACGGCACACAGGTCTATGTCAGCAGCGGCGTGGGCCTGACAAAATTGCCGCTGCGCTTTTTGTGCCCGCCGGAGATCGTGTGCGTCACCTTTGAACCGGCCGTGTAAAAAACCGCTCGTTTCCATCGGGAAACGAGCGGTTTTTGGTTCATTGGGCAGATGCGCCGGGGGCCGGATGCGCGTAGGGGTCGGGCACCGGGGCGCCGCAGTACGGGCAAATGGGGCTGCCCTCCATCAGGTGCCGCTTGCACCGGGGGCAGTCCGGGCCGATGCGGGCGATCGCCGGCCGCCACAGAGGCGAGCAGAAAATGCGGTCCAGGGCGGTCTTGCCCTGCAGCAGTTCGTCTTTCAGGTCCTGCGCGGAGATGGGCGCCCAGGTTTTCTCCAAAATCCAGCGGGCGGTGTGCTCCGCCGGGTCCTGAGACGGGTCCAGGGCGAGCAATTCCCGGTTGATCTCCTGCAGGTGCTGCTTCACTGCGGCCGGGTGCAGCTGCCAGCGCATGGAAAAGCGCGGTTCGTATTCCCGGTCCAGATAAGCCAGCAGGCGCTGGGTCTCGAACGGGCTTCCGGGCATGGCCAGGGCCGTCAGCCCCGCAAAGAAGGGCGCCGGGTCGCATTTCATCAGCGAGCGACGCTCCATCGTGCCAAAGGTCCAGTCGCGGATGGTGTAATAGGACGCTTCCAGATAGCTTTTCGGCTGCTCGTCAAAATACACGTCGCAGCGTTTGGAATAGCGGAAATAGCAGCTCCAGATGACCGCAGACAGCACGGCGGACAGACACTGGATGACGGCTGTCCGCACATCAAGAGTCACCAGCAGCAGTGTCAGCGCGTTGCCCCAGAGGGTCAGGGCGCAAAGCCACAGCAGCCCGATGGACGGCGGCTGGCGGCGCTCCAGCGTGACGATCAGTTTCCACTGCAGCAGACAGTAATAGAAGGAGAACAGCGGGGGAAACATCATGAAAATGCCGGTGGGCGTTGCGATCAGGAAAAAGAACTGCAGCAGGCGGAGCAGGCAGCTCAGCACGCCGCCGGCCAGCCGCAGCCAGCACAGCGCATAGAAAAGCTGCAGAATGCCGCCTTTCTTTTTTCCGAATGTTTGTTGCTCCATCAGGAAGCCTCCTTGTGCGTCAGGGCGCGGGCGGGTATTCGGTGCACAAAAGCCGGTAGGGCGGTTCGTCCTCCTCTACGGCAGGGAACCGGCCGATGGGCTCGAAGAACCGGTTGTCCGCCACGTCGTCGTTGCAGCTGGACACTTCGCCCACCAGCACGCTGCCCGCCTCGGAGGCGTAAAAAGCGTGATAGCACAGGGGCTCCAGCGTCAGGCTTTCGCCGGGCATCAGGCCGAAAGGAACGCCCGCGGGCACCGTCACCCGGCGGCCGTCCCGGTGCAGGGTCACGTCCGTGTCCAATCGGTTGCCGTCGGCGTCGGCATTGTACAGGATGAACATCAGTTCACCGCCGCCGCGGTTGATGATGTCCTCGGTCTTTTTCCAGTGAAAATGCAGCGGACACACCTGCAGCGGCTGGCTGAGCATGATTTTTTCCGCATAAGGTTTGCCGCCGGGAAGACCGTTGCGCAGCGTGATCAGCGCAAGACCGGTCTTTTCGTACTGGCCCAGGCCGTAGTCCGTCACGTCCCAGCCCAGCCCGGCCTGGCGCACTTCGTCCCACTCGTGCCCGGCTTCGGCCCACTGTTCGGGCGTGAAGCCCGTGAAGGGCGGCAGCGCAAAGCAGTGGCGCGCCAGCATGTCTTCAAATTGCCGAATGATCCCGTTGATTTCCGATCGCTTCATATTCATTCCTCCATCCGGCGGAAGTCGACCCCCCGCCTTGTTGTCCAGTATTCCAGCGCACGGCGCACAAAGCTTTCGGGAAAGCCGTACCATTCGGCCAGCTGCCAGGGCTCGGTCAGGCCCGAGGCCATGGCCGTTTTCAGCTCGTCCGCCGGCAGATAGTGCTCAAAGGCCCACCGGTTGGCCTTGTACTCGTGCTTTTCCACCAGGTCCCAGGGGCTGGACACCGCGTGGGTGCACCCTGTGGCACAGTGGCCGATCTCATGGCCCAGCGCCTCCCGGTACTGGGACAGATCCGAAAATTGTGAAAAGTCCAGAAAAATGGCGTACTCGCCGCCCATCTCCAGGGTGGCTGCGTCGGTGAACCCGATGGGGTACGGAAACAGACGGATGCCCCGCTGACGAATGTCCCGGTACATCTTGGAAAGCAATGGCTCACGCCTCCTTATTTGTTCCGGTCCGCCTGCTGCGCGGCACGGAAGATGCGCGCCATCTCCAGCAGTTTGTTCCGGTTCTCTTCGGTCAGTGCCTGCGCCTCCCGGTGCAGGGCATAGGTGAAATCATCAAAGCCGATCTCGTTTTCCGGTTCGCGCCGGTCCGAACGGCCCATCAGCCACTCCGGGTTCACATCCAGCGCCCGGGCCATGGCCTCCAGCACCGGCTGCTTTACGTTTTCGATCCGGCCCTGTTCGTAGCGCTGCACCGTGGACTTGGTCACACCGATGGCGGTCGCGATCTCCTGCAGTGTCATTCCCGCGTCTTTGCGCGCCAACCGAATCCGCTCGGCAATTTTTTCCTGGTCCATTGTGTAACACTCCTTTGTTGGTTTGGTCCCATTGTAGCACAACTGTTTGCGTAATGCAACACGAAATCCAAACAAAGTTGCACAAAGTTCTTTGTGGAAGCTGCCGGGTGCAACGCACAGGAAAATAATACCACGGTGCATGTCCGAAAAAGCGTACTTTCTTAAGAAATCTCCTTTTTCTTCTCCTTCTCCTTCTCCTTCGTCTTCTCCTTTTCCTTCTCCTTGGGGGGCGTTCGGTACCGTTCGGTAGCGTTCGGTTTTTGAAACCTTTCGCAAATGTAAGGAATTTGTAAGCCGCTTGTTCTGGATTTAGACATAATTGGCCGCTATAATGAGAAATATCGACAGGAAGGGACGGTTTTCTCCATGAGAAAAATTTTCAAGGGACTGGCGGCAGCGCTTGTGCTTGTGGTGGTGCTGACCGTGCTGGGCGTTGGCGTGGACGGCTGGCGGCTGTACCGCAACGCGGTGGAGCAAACCGGCATCGAGCAGGCCGTGGAGCAGGTGCGCGCACAGGAGGGCTATACGCCGCTGGACCAGCTGCCCGCGCTGTACCCGCAGGCGGTGGTGGCGGTGGAAGACCGGCGCTTTTACGACCACAACGGGGTGGACCCCATTGCCATCGCCCGGGCGGTGTGGGTGAACCTGCGCACGGGCAGCCTGGCCGAAGGGGGCAGCACGCTGACCCAGCAGCTGGCCAAAAACCTGTACTTCACCCAGGAGAAGAAGTTCACCCGCAAAGTGGCGGAAGTGTTCACCGCCTGGGACCTGGAGCGCCGGTACACCAAGGATGAAATTCTGGAGCTGTACATCAACAGCATTTACTACGGCGAGGGCTATTATGGCATCTACAGCGCCAGCCGGGGTTATTTCGGCAAGGACCCGGCGGAGATGACCGATTACGAGTGCACCCTGCTGGCGGGGGTGCCCAACGCCCCCAGCGTGTACGCGCCCACGGTGAACCCCGATCTGGCGGCCCAGCGCCAGCGGCAGGTGGTGGACAGCCTGGTGGACACGGGCTGCATCACCGAGCAGCAGGCGCAGGAGATCCTGGCCGGTGAATAGACAAAACACAAAGGGGCCCCGCGGTATGCGGGGCCCCTTTGCGCGTGAACCCTGTTGTGCTTCTTTTAGAAAAATACAATGTGTATTATTTTTGCGGGGTACAACCCTCTGAATTGTTGCTTTGGACAAAGGGAGCGGCGAAAAACCGTCAAATGGACAAGGGCTTTGCCTGTTGACGGGGCGGCAGGGCGTGGTACAATAAAGGCAGAAATTTCCATTGAAGGAGTTGTTGCACCATGGCAAATCGCATTGTTTTGAATACCATTTCCTATCACGGAAAGGGCGCTTTGGAGAACATCGTGCCGGAGCTGACCGGCCGCGGCTTTCACAAGGCGTTCGTCTGCTCGGACCCGGACCTTTTGAAATTCGGCGTGACGCAGAAAGTCACAGACCTGCTGGACGCAGCCGGCTTCGCCTATGAAATTTATTCCGACATCAAGGCAAACCCCACCATTGAGAACGTTCAGCACGGCGTGGCGGCGTTCCAGGCCAGCGGCGCGGACTGCATTGTGGCCATCGGCGGCGGTTCTTCCATGGACACTGCCAAGGCCGTGGGCATCATTGCGGAAAACCCGGAATTTGCGGATGTGCGCAGCCTGGAGGGCGTGGCTCCCACCAAGAACCATGCCACCTTCACCATTGCTGTTCCCACCACTGCCGGCACTGCGGCGGAGGTCACCATCAACTACGTGATCACCGACGTGGAGAAAAAGCGCAAATTCGTGTGCGTGGATACCCATGACATTCCCGAAGTGGCCGTGATCGACCCCGACATGATGGCCACCATGCCCAAGGGCCTGACGGCCGCCACCGGCATGGACGCGCTGACCCATGCCATCGAGGGCTACATCACCAAGGGCGCCTGGGAGATGACGGATATGTTCCATCTGGAAGCCATCCGCCTGATCTCCAAATACCTGCGCTCTTCCGTGGCCGGCGAGGCCGAGGGCCGCGAGGGCATGGCGCTGGCGCAGTACATTGCGGGCCAGGGCTTCTCCAACGTGGGTCTGGGCATCGTGCACTCCATGGCCCACAGCCTGGGCGCTGTGTATGACACGCCCCACGGCGTGGCCAACGCCATTCTGCTGCCCACGGTGATGGAGTACAACGCGCCGTGCACCGGTGAGAAGTACCGCGAGATCGCCCGCGCCATGGGTGTGGAAGGCGTGGACGCCATGACCCAGGACGAGTACCGCAAGGCCGCCTGCGACGCGGTGAAGCAGCTGAGCGCCGACGTGGGCATCCCGGCCGATCTGAAGGAGATCGCAAAGGACGAGGACGTGCAGTTCCTCAGCGAGTCCGCTTTTGCCGATGCCTGCCGCCCGGGCAACCCCCGCGACACCAGCGTGGAAGAGATTGCCGCACTGTACCGCAAACTGCTGTAACCATCCCAAAAAGAGGGGGCTGTGAGCCCCCTCTTTTTTATGCCGTTTTTCAGTTTTCGATCATGATTTCCAGAATCTCCCGGTCCGTGGCCTCCATGCCGTCCTTGGCCATGCGGCAGAAGCTGTCGATGGTCTCTTCGTAGCAGTCCTTCACAAGACCCTCACCCGGGCGGAACACATGGCCCCGCTTGGCCATCTCGTACCCCAGCAGGCCCGCTTCCACAGAGCTGGCGATTTTGGCCGCGCAGGAAGACTTGGCGCCGTCGCACACAATGCCGCCCACATT
>CALXIP010000023.1 GCA_944388395.1 uncultured Ruthenibacterium sp. | reverse complement strand
CGGGCATATTCTGGGTGTCTGGAACGGGCAGTTTGTCACGGTGTACTGGGGAGATTCTTCCCGGAGCCTTCAGGTGAACCTGCTCTCCCGCGAGGGGGTGGAAACACCGGTGGCAGTGCTGGAAAGCGCCATCAGCCCCACGGGCTGGATGGAATACCACGGCGCGGTGCTGGCGGGAAGCGCGATCTGCACCGCAACCCCGGACGGCACGGTGACGGAATACGACCTTTCCACCGGGGAAACGCGTGTGCGCACCACCGGACTGTGCGCCGCCGTTCAGCAGGGGAATCCCCCTGTCGAGCTCACATCGGTCGCGGACGGCTATCTGCTGGCCACTGTCCGGGCCGAACGCCAGGGCGAGCAATGGTTTCTCATTTCCCCGGACGGCGATTGCCAGCCCTTCTCTCTGCCGGTGGAGGAGCGGGACTTCGCCGACGCCCTGGGCGCCACCGACGTTTCCATGCCCAAAATTGTGCAGCCGGTGTGCGAGACATCCCGCGGCCTTCTGGTACAGCACGCACGCCAGTATTTTTTCAAAGAATCACACGCTTCGGACGGTACGCCGGTCACCTTTGAAACCTTTGCGACCTGCTACGCCCTGATGGACCCCGAAGACTACCTTGCTTCCCAGCCCGTGTACCGGGAGTTCACCGAAATTTCCCAGCAATGAGAGGAGGAACGCATTCATGCAGTTTGTGAATGGAATGGCATGAGCCGCCCGCTGTTTTGCCAGCTGGGCCCCTGGGCCTATGCGCTGTCCACCTGGCGGTGCCGGGCCCAGCGCCGCGCCGCCGACTTTCTGCGGCGTGTTCCCTTTGCCCTCACGCACTCTGACAGCCGCCTTCCCATGGTGGTGTACCGCCACTCGTCGCTGATCTGCCGCACGCTGGGCCAGGTGGACCCGGTGCTGCAGAAAAACAAAGCGGTGAACCTGGCCCTGGCCGCGCCCCGGGTGGACGGCATTCTGCTGCGCCCGGGCGAGACCTTTTCTTTCTGGCGTCTGGTGGGGCCGTGCACCGCACGGCGGGGCTACCGCACAGGGCTGATCATCAAGCAGGGACGGCCGGACCGGGACATCGGCGGCGGCATGTGCCAGTTTACCAACCTTCTGCACTGGATGGTGCTGCACACGCCTTTGACCGTGACCGAGTACCATCATCACGACGGAGTGGACCTGTTCCCGGACTTTGGACGCAAGGTGCCCTTCGGCACCGGGACCTCCATTTTGTACAATTATCTGGACTACCGGGTGCGCAACGACACACCCGACACCTGGCAGCTGTGCGTGTGGTTGGAGGGCGGCTATCTGTGCGGCGAGATCCGGTGCAGCGCAGCCCAGCCGGTGAAGTATCATGTGCGCGCCCAAAACGAAGCCTTCGTGCAGGAGGCGGACGGCGTGTACCGGGTGAACGACATTGTGCGCACCTGCGTGGACAAGCGCACGGGCAACACACTGGACCGGCAGCTTCTCAAACACAACCACGCCCGCGTGCAGTACGATGTGTCCCCCCTGGATCTGCAGCCCGCTGGACAGGATTTCTCCGCCGGGGTATAATATTTTCAGGGCCGCGGCACAGCGGCCGTGAAAGAGGGAAATGCCAATGGGCAGAAAATTCGGCCGGAAACGGCAATTCAAAATGCAGCCGGTGGGGCTGGAACACCTCACCCAATACAACCAGCTTCTCCGCTATGTGTTTCAGGTCACCGACCAGGAGCTGAAGGAGATCGGCTGGGAAGAAAAAGACATGATGCGCGCCAAGTCCCCCACGCTGGAACGGGCGGACGTGCTGGGCTGGTTCGACGGTGACAAGCTGATCTCTCAGGTAGCCGTATACCCCATGAAAGTGCGCATTTTCGGCCACACCTACGACATGGGCGGCCTGACGGGCGTGGGCACCTATCCCGAGTACTCCGGCCAGGGGCTGATGCACAAGCTGCTGTATCAGGCGCTGACCAACATGCGCGGGCGGGGGCAGACCATCTCCTACCTGTTTCCCTATTCCATCCCCTATTACCGCCGCAAGGGCTGGGAGATCATCTCCGACAAGATCTCCTTCGAGATCAACGATTATCAGCTTCCCAAAAGCCGGCCGGTATCCGGCGAAGTGGTGCGCGTGGACGTGGACGGACCGGAAGTGCGGGACACCTACCACCGCTTTGCCCTGCAGACCCATGGCGCTCTGATTCGGGACGATCTGGCCTGGAACGAGTACTTCCTGTGGGACCCCGACGATATGATGGCCGCTGTGTATTACAACGACGAGGGAATTTCCACCGGGTACGTGATGTACCGCATTGTGGACGATGTGTTCCACGTCAAGGACATGGTGTTCATGAACGAAGAGGCCCGCAGCGGGCTGTGGAACTTCATCGGCGCGCACTTCTCCATGATCTCCAAGGTGGAGGGCGACATCTTCACCGATGAGCCCCTGGCCTTTTTGCTGGAGGATGCAGACATCAAGGAGACCATCTCTCCTTACTACATGGCCCGCATCGTGGACGTGGAAGGGTTCATCCGTCAGTACCCCTTCAAACCCGACACCGCCGACCGCCGGTGGGTGTTCCAGCTGGAGGACCCGCTGCTGAGCTGGAACCAGGGGACCTTTGAACTGGAGATCGGCGCCGACGGCCGGGGCAGCATCCGCCGGGTCAGCTGCAAGTGTGCCGACCGCACCAATATTCAGACGCTGACCACCATGCTCCTGGGCTACAAGCGGCCGGATTACCTGCACAAGATCGGCCGGCTGGTGTGCGCGCCGGACACGGTGCACATGCTGGAAGACGCCATCGAACAGCAGACCCCCTTCTTCTCCGACTATTTCTGATTTTGCCCGGCTCTGCACAGCTTTTGCAGAGCCGGATTTTTGTTGCCAAAATGCCCAGCCGGGCCCCGTGATTTGTGAAAAATTTGTCATGCCGACACTTGCTAAAAATCCCCCAAAGCACTATAATATAAGATGTATGAGCATCAGAAATGCTGCTCGTCCAAATTTTTGCGAGAAAGGGAGTTAAACCAATGAGCACTCTTGGCAAAAAAACCGTAGAAGATATTGACGTAAAGGGCAAAAACGTACTGGTCCGCTGCGACTTCAACGTTCCCATGAAGGACGGCGTGATCACCAACGACAACCGCATCGTGGCGGCTCTGCCCACCATTAAAAAACTGATCGAGAACGGCGGCCGTCTGGTTCTGTGCAGCCATCTGGGCAAACCCAAGAACGGACCGGAAGAGAAATTCAGCCTGGCGCCTGTGGCTGTTCGTCTGAGCGAGCTGCTGGGCAAAGAAGTTGTGTTCGCCAACGACGACAACGTGACCGGCGAAAACGCCAAGGCCGCTGTGGCCGCCATGAAGGACGGCGACGTGGTCCTGCTGCAGAACACCCGTTTCCGCAAAGAAGAGACCAAGAACCTGCCGGAGTTCTCCAAGGACCTGGCGGACCTGGTGGGCGAGAACAGCGCTTACGTGAACGACGCCTTCGGCTCCGCGCACCGTGCGCACTGCTCCACCGCCGGCGTGACCGACTATATCAAGACCACCGCTGTGGGCTACCTGATGGAAAAAGAGATCCGTTACCTGGGCAACGCGGTCAATGACCCCGTGCGTCCCTTCGTGGCCATTCTGGGCGGCGCAAAAGTGGCGGACAAGCTGAACGTGATCGAGAACCTGCTGAACAAGGTGGACACCCTGATCATCGGCGGCGGCATGGCTTACACCTTCCTGAAAGCCCAGGGCAACGAAGTGGGCAAGAGCCTGGTGGACGACGAGAAGCTGGACTACTGCAAAGAGATGCTGAAAAAAGCCCAGGAGAAGGGCGTGCAGCTGCTGCTGCCGGTGGACACTGCCGTGGCGTCCGCCTTCCCCGACCCCATTGACGCCGAAATTGCTGTGAGCTATGTGGATGCGGACAAGATCCCCGCAGACATGATGGGTCTGGACATCGGTCCCAAGACGCAGGAGCTGTTCAGCCAGGCGGTCAAGGCTGCCAAGACGGTTGTCTGGAACGGCCCCATGGGCGTGTTCGAGAACCCGGTTCTGGCCGCGGGCACCAAAGCGGTGGCCAAGGCTCTGGCCGAGACCGACGCGACCACGGTCATCGGCGGCGGCGACTCTGCTGCGGCTGTGATGCAGCTGGGCTATGCGGACAAGATGACCCACATCTCCACGGGCGGCGGCGCTTCCCTGGAGTATCTGGAGGGCAAAGTTCTGCCCGGCATCGACTGCATCGCCAACGCATAACGTTCTTTCAAAAAGAGGCTGCCTGCCGCACGCGGCAGCCTCTTTTCAGTGTAAAAAATACAAGGGAAAGAGGAAACAAGTATGAATAAAGCGACCCGTAAGGCCATCATTGCCGGCAACTGGAAAATGAACAAGACCGCCACCGAGGCGGCCGAACTGATCGACGCGCTGATCCCCGCCGTGAAAGACGCGGACTGTGAAGTGGTCATCTGCACGCCCTTCACCAGCCTGGTGACGGCGGTGGAAAAGTGCAAAGGCACCAACATCCATGTGGGCGCCGAGAACGTGCACTTCGAGAAATCCGGTGCTTTCACCGGCGAGATCTCTGCCGACATGCTGGTGGACCTGGGTGTGGAGTATGTGATCACCGGTCACTCCGAGCGCCGTCAGTACTTTGCCGAGACCGACGAGACCGTGAACAAGCGCACCAAAGCCGCTCTGGAAGCCGGCCTGAAAGTCATCGTGTGCGTGGGCGAGAGCCTGGCGCAGCGCGAGCAGGGCGTCACCGAAGAGCTGGTCCGCATGCAGACCAAGATCGCTCTGGGCGGCGTCAGCGCCGAAGAGATGAAGCGCGTGGTCATCGCCTATGAGCCGGTTTGGGCCATCGGCACCGGCCGCACCGCCACCGCCGACCAGGCGCAGGAAGTGTGCGCGGCCATCCGCAAAGTGCTGGGCGAACTGTACGGTGAAGAAGTGGCCGAGGCTACCACGGTGCAGTACGGCGGCAGCATGAACGCCGGCAACGCAGACGAACTGCTGAGCAAAAAAGACGTGGACGGCGGCCTGATCGGCGGCGCTTCCCTGAAAGCGGACGCCTTCGGCGCCATTGTGGCTGCGGCCAGCAAATAAACAATTCAGAAAGGAATCTGCAATACCTATGGCTAAAAGACCTTTGCTTCTCTGCATTCTGGACGGCTTCGGCTGGGTCCCCAACGAGACCTACGGCAACGCCATCGTAGCCGCCAAAACCCCCAACCTGGATAAGCTGTTCGCCAGCTGCCCCCACACCACCATCGGCGCCTCCGGCATGAACGTGGGCCTGCCCGACGGCCAGATGGGCAACAGCGAGGTGGGCCACACCAACATCGGTGCGGGCCGCATCGTTTATCAGGAGCTGACCCGCATCACCAAATCCATTCAGGACGGCGACTTCTTCAAAAACGAGGCCCTGTGCGGCGCAGTGGACAGCGCCAAGGCTTCCGGCAAGGCGCTGCACCTGATCGGCCTGGTGTCCAACGGCGGCGTTCACAGCCACAACGAACACCTGTACGGCCTGCTGGAGCTGGCCAAACGCGCCGGCCTGACCGAGGTGTATGTCCATGCCATCATGGACGGCCGCGACGTTCCGCCCGATTCCGGCAAGGGCTTCATTGAAGAGCTGCTGGCCAAGATGGATGAGATCGGCGTGGGCAAAATTGCCACCATCATCGGTCGTTACTACGCCATGGACCGTGACAACCGCTGGGACCGCGTGGAGAAAGCCTATGCGGCCATGGTGTACGGCGAAGGCGTGAAGGGCGCGCCCGTGGATGTGATGACAAACAGCTACGCCGAGGGCGTCACCGACGAGTTTGTGGTGCCCGCCGTGACCTGCGAGGGCGGCCGCGTCAGCGAGGGCGACAGCATTGTGTTCTTCAACTTCCGCCCGGACCGTGCCCGTGAGATCACCCGCACCTTTGTGGACCCGGATTTCACCGGTTTCGAGCGCAAAAAGGGCTTCTTCCCGGTGCATTATGTGTGCTTCACCCAGTACGACGCCACCATGCCCAACGTGGACGTGGCCTTCAAACCCCAGGTGCTGACCAACGTGATGGGCGAGTATCTGGCCAAAAACGGCAAGACCCAGCTGCGCATTGCCGAGACCGAGAAATACGCTCATGTGACGTTCTTCTTCAACGGCGGCGTGGAAGCTCCCTTCGAGGGTGAGGACCGCGCCCTGATCAACAGCCCCAAGGTGGCCACCTACGACCTGCAGCCGGAGATGAGCGCTTACCTGGTGGCGGACGAGTGCGTCAAGCGCATCGAAAGCGACAAATACGACGTGATCATTCTGAACTTTGCCAACTGCGATATGGTGGGTCACACCGGCGTGTTCGAAGCGGCGGTCAAGGCTGTGGAGGCCGTGGACGCCTGCGCGGGCAAAGTGATCGACGCGGTGCTGGCCAAGGGCGGCGCGGTTCTGCTGACCGCTGACCACGGCAACGCGGACAAGATGTATGACGAGGACCCCGAGCATCCCTTTACCGCGCACACCACCAACCCCGTTCCCTTCCTGGTGGCGGGCCTGGGCGATGTGAAGCTGCGTGAGGGCGGCGTTCTGGCGGACATCGCGCCCACCATGCTGAAAATTCTGGAGCTGCCTCAGCCCCAGGAGATGACCGGCAAGAGCATCATCGAATAAACATTTTTTACAAGGCGGCGGGCTTTGGGGCCCGCCGCCTTGTTTGGCAAAGAAAAAGGTCCGGGCACTGTGTGCCTGGACCTTTTTTCGTTAAAACTTCCGTCCCGGACGGGACAGTTTTTCCAAACAGGCGGCCTTCACCGCCACTCTTCACCTGGGCCGGGCGCCTGTGCGTCAGAAATCCGGTTCATGCTCCTTGAAAAAGTCCCGGTACACCCGCACATTCTCCAGTTCCGTCCACGGAGCCGTGGCCGCGGGAGTTCGGTCCAAATCGTAGATCTTTGCACCGGGCAGTGCCAAAAGGAAGGGCGAGTGCGTGGCCAGCACAAACTGACAGCCGAAAAACCGGGCCGAATCCGCCAGAAACGCAGCCAGTTCCCGCTGGCGGGCGGGCGACAGGCTGTTCTCCGGCTCGTCCAGCAGGTACAGTCCCTTCTCCGTGATCTTCTGCGTAAAATACCAGAATGCGCTCTCCCCGTTGGAGCGGGTGCGCACGTTGCCCATCAGGTGTGTCCGGGTATAGCGGGACTGGCTGTGCCGCCGGGCGTCGTTCATTTGTTTGAGGCGGTCGTAATCTTCCAGCGAACGCATTTGAAAACGGGCATGCTTCGCGTCCAAATACTCTTCGAACACCTGCTGCCGTTTTGTATCGATGCCCTCGTTCAGGCTGCGCACGTCCAGCATGTAGTCGAACACATCGTCGCTGGTGAGCACGCATACATGCTCCGCGCGCTGCCAGACCCCCTGCGCCCGGCACCGCTCCACATACTGCCCCCAGAAAGACGTGCGGTTGTAAGGGGCCGAGCGCTGCGCGCCCACCACGTCGGCAATGACGTTCAGCGCCGTGGTCTTTCCGCTTCCGTTGCCGCCGTAAAAGATGGTCACCGGCTCAAAGCTCACCCGGTCCAGCTCCTTGCTTCCCAGCACGCCGAAGGGGTAAAAAGAGTCGTAGCAGGTTCGCTTTTCCGCTGAACAAACGTGCCATTCCGTGTCTTCGTCCGGAAAGGAAAAACGCTCCAGATACAGCACCGCGCCGCCTCCTTTGAAAAAAAGCGCGCTCGAAACCAAGCGCGCTGTATTTTAAATTTTTTCCTTCTGCCAGGTCAGCGCGTCCACAATGGCGCTGACCTCAGAGGGCGAAAGCGTTTCCCGCTCGGCCCGGATGGCTTTGCGCAGCGCTTCATCGCCCACAAAAATGCGGCTGTCCCGCACGCTGACACGGGCGTTTTTGCTGGCAAAATACACCATCTGGCGCACCGGACACTTGCAGCCCGCTTCCCGCAGCACCTGCTCCAGAATGGACGCCTGCCGCTCCACCTGAAGCAGCGGGTTCTTCATGTGCTTGGTGCCCCGGCGCTTGGTCTGGCTCCACCATTCGTCCTGAGGGCGGCCGGTGATCACACCCGTATGGTTTTTGGTTTCCACAATGCACACGCCGTTTTTGCCGATGACCACCGCGTCCAGTTCCGCCTTGCGGCCGTTGATGTAATACACCGGATTGGACACCACATGATAGGAATAGGGCAGCACCTTCAGCGCATCCACCGCCTGCTTTTCCCCTTCGATGCCGCTTTTCAAAATCTCGCTTCGGTTGCCGAACACCCGAAACAGCACCGCACCCACAGCGGCACAGGCCAGCGCCGCATATAAAACAGGCTGCAGCGGCTGTTTCTGAACCAGGCCGACCACATACCAGACAGCCAGCGCTGCAGGCACCAGCACACACAGAGCCTGCCCGGCCAGAAAACCGGCCCGCTTGCCGGCATTCGCATTGTGTTTTTTGTGAAGAATCGCCATAAAATCTCGTTACTCCGTCTTAAATTGATAAACTGTGGTCTCGTGATACTCCTCGTCCGGCGCAAGTGTCACCGAGGGGAACTCCGGATGAGAGGGTGTGCACGGGAAGTGCTGGGTCTCCAGGCAGAAGCCCTGATGTTTTGTGTGGGGCTTGCCGTTTTTGCCGGGGACACCGTCGTTTGCCAAAAAGTTTCCGGTGTACAGCTGCACGCCCGGCTGGGTGGTATACATCTCCATGCGGATGCCGCTGACCGGGCTTTTGGCGATGGCGCCCAGCGCCAGCATTCCGCCGTCCTTGTTCAGCACAAAGTTGTGGTCGTAGCCGCTGGCCATGCGCAGCTGCTCGTCGCCGCAGTCCATATCCCGGCCGATGGCTTTGGGCTTTGTAAAGTCCATGGGCGTACCCCGCACCGGCAGAATGCGGCCGGTGGGGCAGGTTTCGGCATTGCCCTCGGTGAAGCGGTCCGCGTCCAGCCAGAGTTCCTGGTGGAGCACGTCGCCGCTGTCGCATCCGTCCAGATTGAAATAGGTGTGATTGGTCAGGTTGATGATGGTGGGCGCGTCGGTGACGGCGGTATAATCCATCACCAAAGCGTTGTCATCCGTCAGCTTATAGGTGACGGTGATGTCCATGTTGCCGGGGAACCCGTCGTCCCCGTCGGGGCTGCGGCCTGTGAGCACCAGGCTGTCGTCCACAATGCTGCCCTGATACGTCAGCCGGCCGAAAGTGCCATGCAGATGGTTGGCCCCGTCGTTGGGCTCCAGATAATAGGTTTTTCCGTTCAGGGTGAACTGCGCCTTCTCAATGCGGT
Source organism: uncultured Ruthenibacterium sp. (assembly GCA_944388395.1). GTDB lineage: Bacteria > Bacillota > Clostridia > Oscillospirales > Ruminococcaceae > Ruthenibacterium > Ruthenibacterium komagatae. The sequence goes on along the minus strand of CALXIP010000023.1, from coordinate 4,949 downwards.
TGGCATACCGGCCCACAAACGATCCCAGCGACGCGGTGCCCGCCTCGTAGTCGGCCAGCTCCCGGTAGCCCAGAACCACGTCCCGCAGCACGCCCCCGTTGTCCGGCACCCAAACGTTGGTGACAATGCAGCCGTACTCAATGACGCACACTTTCATCCCGTTGGCATTTTCCAAGGTATACTGATAAATTTCCGCACCGGCTTTTGTGCGGCCGTAATACTTGCTGGTGATCGACATGGCGGCGCCCCCTCTGAAAGCATTTATTCTATTATGGTAACGCATTTTCGTGCAAAAAACAAGCATTTCGCACGGCTTGTGCCCCGGGTCCCGCTTATGCTATATTGAAGAAAAAAGAAGGGACGGTGACCTTTCATGGAGCAGAAGGCCTCTGTTTTTCGGAGTTTGTATCATCATTTCGGCATTTTGGAGCTGAACGAGCAACTGCGGCAGGCAGTCCGTTCGTTTCCCGGTGCGCAGGAAGGGGACCACGTTCTGGTCTACGGCTATATCGACCGCAGCGCCGGCCTGACGCTGGAGGTGCTGGCCACCGGCCACTTGGACGGGCAGCGCATGTCTTTTTTCAATCTTCCGGACGACTGCCGCCTGTTTTTCCGCTTTTCCGCTGTCAGCGAATGCGGCTTTTTGCGGTTGGAACAGGAAGAGAAGGCGCTGCGCGAACGCTTCGCGCAAGCGCTGGAGAGGCTGCACAATTACGACGCCGACCAAAAGCTGGAGGCGCTGCGCGATCTGCGTCTTCTGGACCCGCACCGGCACCCCGCTTTCCCGGACGATGTTCTGGTGTTTCTGACCGGAGATGGCGTGCAGCCCGAAGGCTGCTGGCTGCGCCTGCAGGAGCGCCAGGAAGACTTTGTGCTGGGCTCTTTGCTGAATGAGCCCAATCAAAACTTCATCTGCCACAAAGGCGATGTTCTGCTGTTCCGCCTTCCTGCCCGCCCCCAGGATGCGCTGGTCTGTCCGGTGAATCTGGACGGATCTTTTTCCTGAAGCACAAAAACGGGCGGGGCCGCACAGCCCCGCCCGTTTTGTTTATCCCGCTGCCAGCACTGCGTCCCGCAGGCGCTGTGCGGCTGCACAGGTGGCCTCTTTGTCGCCGAAACCCGTCAGCCGGAAGTACCCTTCTCCGCCGGGGCCGAACCCCGCGCCCGGGGTTCCCACGATGCGGGCGCGCTCCAGCAAATAGTCAAAAAACTGCCAGGAGTCCATCCCGCCGGGACACTGCATCCACACATAGGGGCTGTTCTCGCCGCCGCAGCAGAACACCCCTGTGCCCTTCAGCGCCCTGCGCAGCGTTTGAGCGTTGGCCCGGTAATACGCAACCGCCTGCATGCAGGCTGCACGGCCCGCGTCGGACAGCGCCGCCTGCGCCGCCCGCTGCACCGGATAAGGCACGCCGTTGTATTTGGTGGACTGGCGGCGCAGCCACAGATCCCGCAGGCGGACGCCCCGGCACTCCAGCTGACGGGGCACCACGGTGTAGCCGAACCGAAGGCCGGTGAAGCCTGCCGATTTGGACAGCGAACCGATCTCCACCGCACAGCGCCGGGCGCCCTCGATCTCGAAAATACTGCGCGGAAGGGTGTCGTCCCGGATGAAGGCCTCATAGGCCGCGTCGAACAGGATCACCGCGCCCCGCTCCAGGGCGTACTCCACCCAGGCGGTCAGCTGCGCCCGGGTGTACACCGCCCCGGTGGGATTGCCCGGGCTGCACAGGTAGATGATGTCCCCGTCCTGTCCGTCCGGGCCGGGCAAAAAACCGTTCTCCCGGGTGCCCTGCACAAAGCGGACCGGGTGCCCGGCCATGAGGCTGATGTCCCCGTACACCGGATATCCCGGGTCCGGCACCCGCGCGACGTTGTCCGGGCCGAACAGGTCCATCCATCCGCCCAGGTCGCTTTTGGCTCCGTCGGACAGAAAGATCTCCTCTTCCTCCACCAGTACGCCCCGGCGGGCGTACTGGTCCCGGACTGCCCGCCGGGCGAAGGGATACCCCTGTTCCGGCCCATAGCCGCGAAAGGTTTCCGGCCGGGCCATCTCGTCGGCGGCGCGGTGCAGAGCCTGCACCACGGGCGATGCCAGAGGCAGCGTCACGTCTCCGATGCCCAGCCGCGTCAATTCCACATCCGGATGCTTTTCCGCAAAAGCGGCGACCTTGCGCCCTACGCCCGAAAACAGATAGCTGGGCGCAAGGCGCTGGAAATTCCGGTTCAATTCCAACCGGACCGCCCCCTTTCTGCGCCGGGTGTGCCCCGGCCCTGCCCTTACAGTTCGATTTCGCCGGTGAACACCCGGGCCGCGTCGCCGGTGAGCGTCATCCCCTCCTGCGTCCAGCACACGCTCAGGGCGCCGCCGGGCAGTTCCACGCGCACCTCCTGGCCCATGGGCACGCGCCCGGTGCGCACAGCCGCCGCCACCGCCGCGCAGGCCCCGCTGCCGCAGGCCATGGTCTCACCGCTGCCCCGCTCCCACACGCGCATGCGCAGGCTCAGCGGGCCGGTCTGCTGAACAAACTCCGCGTTCACTCCCTGGCCGAACAGCCCGCAGCGCGCAAACCCCGGGCCCATTCGGTCCAGTTCCGCCCGGAAAACATCCGGCACGAACACCACACAGTGGGGATTTCCCATAGACAAACAGGTGGCGCGCACAGCGCCGCCGTTCACTTCGATCAGCTCCTCCACCACGGGCCGGGTGCGGCCGCGCAGAAACACCGCCGCGGGCGAGAAATCCGGCTGGCCCATCTCCACCCGCAGAAGGCCCGGGGCCAGCCGCTCTACGGTGCGAACCCCCGCCAGCGTTTCCACACGGGCGATGTTGCCTTCCACAAGGCCGTTCAGAAACAGATATTCCGCCGCGCAGCGCACACCGTTGCCGCACATCCGCCCCTCGCTGCCGTCCGCGTTGAAAATGCGCATTTTCACATCCGCTTTGCCGGAGTCCTCCAGCAGAATCAGCCCGTCGGCTCCCACGCCCGTGTGCCGGTCCGACAGGCGCACGGCCGCCAGTTCCGGGTTGGGCAGGGGTGCGGACGTCCGCACATACAGATAATCGTTTTTGCACCCCTGCATCTTGGTGAATTTCAGCTTCATAAAACCATCAGCGCTCCCTTGCCGGTTTTTGCTTTTTTCCGAAAAAAGCCTTCTTTCCAATGTATGGCCGGACGTTTTTTTGTGTGAATGGCAAAAAAAGGGCAGGCGGGGAATTTCCTCCCCGCCTGCTTTTGGGGTATTGGTTCACAGCGTAATATACTGGTCGCGCTCCGCACCCACCGATACATAGCGGATCTTCACGCCCACGGCCTCTTCCAGGAAACGGATGTACTCCATGGCCTGTGCGGGCAGCTCTTCCTTGGTGCGGCAGCCGGAAATATCCTGTTTCCAGCCGGGCATCATCTTGTTGATGGGCTTGGCCTGCTCCAGCACGTCCCCGTAGGGGAAGTCGTGGATCTCCTTTCCGTCCAGCTCGTAAGCAACGGTGACGGGGATCTGATCCAGATCGTCCAGAATGTCCAGCTTGGTCAGGGCGATCTCGTCGGCGCCCTGGGCGCGGCAGCCGTAGCGGCTGGCCACCACATCAAAGGGACCCACACGGCGGGGACGGCCCGTGGCCGCGCCGTATTCGCCGCCGGCCCGGCGCAGCTTCTCGGCCTCTTCCCCGAACAGTTCGCAGGTGAAGGGGCCCTCGCCCACGCAGGAAGAATAGGCCTTCATGATGCCGATGTTCAAATCGATTTTGTGGTTGGGGATGCCCGCTCCCACCGGCGCATAAGCGCCGATCACATTGGAAGAGGACGTGTAGGGATAGATGCCGAAATCAATATCCCGCAGAGCGCCCAGCTGTGCTTCGAACAGGATGTTCTTGCCGGCCTTGGCCGCCGTGTCCAGATACAGGCCCGCGTCGCACACATACGGTTTGAGCACATCGCCGTATTTCTGCAGCCAGGCCCACATGTCGTCCACGCTGACCGGCTCTTTGCCGTACACGCCGGTGATGGTCAGATTTTTGTAGGCCACGATGTCCGCCAGGCGCTTTTTCGTGGTCTCCGGATGGAACAAATCGCCCATCCGCAGCGCTTTTTTCATGTATTTGTCCCCGTACACGGGCGCGATGCCCCGGCGGGTGGAACCGTACTTGGCATCGGCCAGGCGGTCCTCTTCATAGCAGTCCAGCAGCTTGTGATAGGGCATGCAGATGACGGCGCGCTCGGAAATTTTCAGATTGTCCGGGCTGATGGCAATGCCGCCCTTGCGCAGATTTTCGATCTCATGCACCAGATGCTCCAAATCGATGACCATGCCGTTGCCCATGACATTGACCGTGGTCTCCCGCAAAATGCCCGAAGGCAACAGGTTCAGGATGAACTTTCCTCGCTCATTGACCACCGTGTGGCCCGCATTGTTTCCGCCCTGGTAGCGCACCACAATGTCGTAGTCCCGGCTGAGCAGGTCTACCATGCGGCCCTTTCCCTCGTCGCCCCAGTTGATTCCCGTGATTGCAGTCAGCATACTTTCCACTCCTTTTCCTAAAAACGGCGGCGTTCCGCCAAAAACCTCTACAGTGTTTAATATTACCACACAAGGTGCGAAAACACCATGCGCACACTGGAAAAATGCGCGGGGGCTGCGCAAAAAAATTTCGGTGAAAACGCCGGATTTCCGGGTGCCGAAGGGTTTGAAAATATTTTGTGAATCTTCTTGACAATGCTCGGAAAACACGCTATAAAATTTATAGACTATCCGTCCCGATCCTGCTGCGGGCAGGCGGGCAATTCGATGGAGGGAATAAAAATGATTTTTGAGCGCGTGCGTGAGATCATTTGCAGCCAGCTTGACCTGGATGAAGACCGCGTGACCATGGATTCCAACATTCTGGAAGATTTCGACGCCGACAGCCTGGACCTGGTGGACCTGGTGATGAGCTTTGAGGACGAATT
>CALXIP010000022.1 GCA_944388395.1 uncultured Ruthenibacterium sp. | reverse complement strand
CAGTTCATCAAAGGCAAAGGGCTTCACCAGATAATCATCCGCACCGGCATCCAGACCAATGACCCGGTCCTCAATGCTGTCCCGCGCGGTCAGCAGCAACACCGGGGTGGTGTTGGAAGCGCTGCGCATCCGGCGCAAAACCTCCAGGCCGCTGATGCCCGGCAGCATAATGTCCAGCACCAGCGCGTCGTACTCTGCGCCCGGCAGATGATCCAGCGCGTCGCGGCCATCCATACAGCTGTCCACACTGTATCCCGCCGACTTCAACCGCTTCGTCAGCAACCGGTTCAGTTCCGGCTCGTCTTCCACCACTAAGATGCGCATGGCATTTCCTCCTCCGTCGCATAGGTTTTGAGGTTATTATACCATGAAACCACACCGTGCGACAGACGCATTCACCCCAGCGCCACATCCATGACCATCATGATGACAAAGCCCAGCAGAACGCCCCATGTCCCCGCGCGGGACGTCTCGTCCCGCCGTGCCTCGGGGATCAGCTCCTGGGCCACCACATACACCATGGCGCCTGCGGCAAAACTCAAAAGCCAAGGCATCAAGGGCTCCACCCAGCCCGCCGCCAGTACCGCCAGGATGCCGCCCAAAGGCTCCACTGCTCCCGACAGGGCCCCGCCCGCAAAACTTTTCAGCCGGGACGCCCCCTCTCTGCGCAGCGGAAGAGCGATTGCGGCTCCCTCCGGGAAATTCTGCAGGCCGATTCCCAGTGCCAGAGCGGCCGCCCCCGCCGCCTGCCCCGCGTCCTGCGAGGAAGCCGCCAGCGCGCAGGCAAGGCCCACCGCCATGCCTTCGGGAATGTTGTGCAGCGTAATAGCCAGCACCAAAAGCGCCGTGCGCCGCTGGCCGCCCTCCAGCTGGCGCCTCACCACCAGCGGACGCAGTGCGTCCAGCGACACCAAAAACAAAGCGCCCAGCAAAAAGCCGCCTGCAGCCTGTACCCAGCCTGACTGGCCCTGTTCCACCGCCCGGTCAATGGCCGGCAGAAGCAAACTCCACACCGAAGCCGCGGTCATCACCCCTGCGGCAAAGCCCAAAAACACGCGCTGGAACACCGGTGCGATTTCTTTTTTGAAGAAAAACACCACGGCGGCTCCCGCTGCCGTCATCAGACAGGTGAAGCCTGTTCCCAGCGCCGCCATCTGTACCGGTCCCATATTCTTTCCCCCTTTTTTGCGCTGAAACGCAGATTCACTCCCTACGCCCTGCGGGCGCACGGGGCCTGTTGTCACGCTATGCATCCGGCGCGGAAAAGGTTCCTGAAAATCAATCTTGACAATCCCGTTTTGGTGCGCTAATATTTGAATATTGTGTAAATTTGGTGAAAAAACGAGTTCAATTCAGTTTGAGTGGGAGCATTATGGTCGAGCAAATCTTGGTCCTGAAGGAAGAAGCGCAGTTTTCCGCCGGCAGTTTTCAACGTATGGAGTGGAAGGACGGACGCCTTGCACTGATCTGCGAACAGAGAGAAACCGTGCGGGGAAGCTATACCTCGCCGGAATACCGGGCGGTCGCTTTTGACGAGCTGGTTGTGTCCTGGAACGCTGTGGTGCCGGACGGATGCACGCTGGAGGCATTTGTGCGCGTGCAGGCCGCCGAGCAGTGGAGCCACTGGTTCTCCTGCGGAAAGTGGAGCGTTTTCTCCGCCCGCGCCAGCGCACCCCAGCAAAGCGAAAAGGGCCTTTCCATGCGGGACGGTATTTTGAATGTGGACGTGCCGGGCGGCGCCGACCAGTTTCAGCTGCGGCTGGAGCTGACTGCTCAGCCGAACGCGGCAGCACCTTCCGTTTCGCTGCTGGCCGCCTCCATTCATTCCCGCAAAAGTTCCCGGGAAGGCGGTGACCCGGTGCAGCACCGCATTCTGCCCGCACCGGCCTACTCGCTTTACACACGGGATTCCCGCCTGCACACTCTTTTGGCAGACCCCTGCACGCTGACCATGCTGGCCAACCGCTGGGGCGCTGATGTTCTGCCGGAAGAAGCGATGTATGCCTGCTATGACAGCACTTCGGAGAACTGCTCCAACCCGGGCTTTGCCGCCGCATTTCTGGGCTGCTACGGTCTGGAAAGCTATGTGGTATACACTGACTGTGCCGGCCTGAAAAAAGAAATCAAGAACGGGTGTCTGTGCGCGGTTCGCCTGCATTCCTCGGAGGGTGAAGAGCAGTATCGCTCGGTGGTGGTGCGCGGCTTTGAGACCGACGCCGACGGCTGCGAGTTCGTATTCGTCAACGACCCCACCGCATCGGAGGACGCCGCCACGGAACAGCGCTGGCCTCTTGCGCAGCTGGAACAGCTGTGGAGCGGCATTGCCCTTTTGTCCCACGGGCGGCCCGACAATGGCGTGGTGTGCGCCCCTGCCCGTTATGCAGGGGAACTGCGTCCCACCCAGATCCCCGGTGAATATGCGCTGTACTTTCGCGGGGAACGCCACAGCCTTCCCACAGACCTGTGCATGCGGGACGGCCGCTGCACGGCCACGGTATGCTACACCATCCGGGACGAACACGCCTATGCTACCACCGCGCAAAAGCGTTTTTACTATACGCACGTGACCTCTTCCGGACATGTGTGGCTGGACACGACCAACATGCCTGCCGGCACCCGGCTCACGTTCTACCTGATCACCGACCGGGGACAAATGGTGACGGCCGGTCTCACACTCTGAAAATTCGCATAAAAAAAGAAGCCCTTGCAACAAGGGCTTCTTTTTTCTTATGCAAACTGTGCCAGCACAATGGCTACGAACATCAAAATGCAGCCCAGCAGCTCCTTCATGGAAAGCGTCTCGCCCAGAAGCAGCCAGCCGAACAGCACGGCGAACACCGATTCCAGACACAGGATCAGCGAAGCCACTGTAGGGTCGGTGTCTTTTTGCGCCACCACCTGCAGCGTATAGGCCACGCCGCAGGACAAAAAGCCCGCATACAGAATGGGCGCCCAGGCGCTGAGAATCGCCGGAACGGACGGTGCCTCAAACAGGAACATGCACACCAGAGACAGGGCACCCGCCACAAAGAACTGGATGCAGGACATGCGCACGCCGTCCACTTTTTGCGAAAAATGGTCAATGATCAGAATGTGGGCCGTAAAGCCGAACGCGCCCAGCAGCACCAGAACATCGCCTTTGGAAAGGGCCAAACTTCCGTCCATGCACAGAAGGTACATGCCCACAGCCGCCAGCGCCACACTGCCCCACAGCAGTTTGCCCGGGCGCTTGCCGGCAAACAGACGGCACAACGGCACGAAAATAACATACAACGCCGTGATGAAGCCCGCTTTGCCCGCGCTGGTATACTGAATGCCGAACTGCTGCAGTGTGGCCCCTGTAAACAGTGCAACACCGCACAGGCATCCGCCCACCCAAAGGTTTTTATCCGCGCTGCGCCAGCCCAGGCGCACATGACGCATTTTGTCAAACAGCGCAATGCAGGGAATCAGCACAATTCCGCCCAAAATCATTCGAATGGTGTTGAAGGTAAACGGTCCGTTTTGCTCCATGCCTGCGCTTTGGGCCACAAAGGCGGCGCCCCAGATCAGCGCGGTGAGCAAAAGCAGCAAATTTCCCTTCCATTTTTTGCGGTTCAAATTCAACACTTCCCATCTTCACACTTGCGCCGCCCCCCGGGCGACGGCCTTTTTATTATAGCAGATGAAAGCGCCGGGCGGTACCCCCTTTTCCTTTCACAGTTGTGAAAAACGTGGTATACTGAGAGCACTTTCCCCAGGAGGTGTGTGTTATGAACCGTTTTTCGCTGCGGCAGGCCCGCCCGGAGGACCTGGCGGACATCGCCCGTCTGTTTCGGGATACGGTGTGCACGGTCAATTGCCGGGATTATTCGCCCCCGCAAATCGAAGCCTGGTCCGGGCGCTGGCGCAGTCTGACACAGCGCCAAGACTTTTTGCGGGAACTGTACACGCTGGTGGCCGTGCAGGACGGCGTTCTGATGGGATACGGCAACATTACTGCCGGCGGATACCTGGATCATCTGTACGTCCGCCGGGACGCCCAGGGTCAGGGGTGTGCCACCGCTCTGTGTGACGCGTTGGAGGCCTTTGCCCTGGCACAAGGCGCCAAAGCGATCACCGTACATGCTTCCATCACGGCCCGGCCTTTTTTCGAGCACCGGGGATACCGCGTTCTGGCCCGGCAGACCGTGCAGCTGGACGGCGTGGAACTGTGCAATTTCCGGATGCAGAAAGATATTTGCTGATAAAAAAGCACGCCCCTTCCGCAGCAGCGGAAAGGGCGTGTTCTCTTTTTGACAGAGGAATTCGCTCAGCGCCCCACTTCGGACAGGCGCAGGCCCTCGTTGTGCTCCAGCGCCCAGTCAATGTTCCAGGGGCTGGTAAACAGCAGCAGACGGCGGCCTTTGAAGTCCTCAACGCGCCGGGTGTCGCTGGTCAGATTCAGGGTCTTGGGATCCAGGTCTTCGTTTTCGATCCAGCGGATATAGCTGTACGACAAATCGTTGCGGCGAATGTCCACATTGTACTCGTTCTTCAGCCGGTATTCCAAAACCTCAAACTGAAGCACGCCCACCACGCCCACAATAACTTCTTCCATGCCGCCGCCCAGCTCTTTGAAGATCTGAATGGCGCCTTCCTGGGCGATCTGCTCCATTCCCTTTACGAACTGTTTGCGCTTCATGGTATCCACCTGGGAAATCCGCGCAAAGTGCTCGGGCGCGAAGGTGGGAATGCCCGCATAGGCAAAGGGCACTTTGGCTGTGGTAATGGTATCTCCGATGGAGAAAACGCCCGGGTCAAAAATGCCGATGATATCTCCGGCAAAGGCCTCGTCCACCGTTTCGCGCTCGGAAGCCATCAGCTGTGTGGACTGGCTGAGCTTGATTTTTTTACCGCCCTGCACATGATAGACGTCCATGCCGCGCTCAAACCGGCCGGAGCAAATTCGCATGAAGGCGATGCGGTCCCGGTGGGCCTTGTTCATATTGGCCTGAATTTTAAACACAAAAGCGGAAAAATCCTCCGAGCAGGGATCGATCTCTCCCCGGTCGGATGTGCGGGGAAGAGGCGGCATGCTCAGGCGCAAAAAGTCCGCCAGGAACGGCTCCACGCCGAAGTTGGTCAGCGCCGAACCGAAAAACACCGGTGTGAGCTTGCCGTGGTCCACTTTATCCTTGTCAAACTCGTAGGCGGCGCCGTCCAGCAGCTCGATGTCGTCTTTCAGCGTGTCGTGCAAAGGTTTTGTCAGCAGCTGATCCAGGTTTTCATCGCCCAAATGCGCCTCGATCTTCTGGGCCTGCTGCGTGCCCACCTTGCCCACATTCTGGAACGCCAGAATCTCTTTGGCATTGCGGTCGTACACACCCTTGAAATCCTTGCCGGAGCCAATGGGCCAGTTCATGGGATACGTCTCAATGCCCAGCACCTGCTCGATCTCTTCCAACAGGTCAAAGGGATTGCGCGCCTCACGGTCCATCTTATTAATAAAGGTAAAAATGGGAATGCCGCGCATGGTGCACACCTTGAACAGTTTCTTGGTCTGCGCCTCTACGCCCTTGGCCGCGTCGATGACCATGACGGCGGAGTCTGCCGCCATCAGAGTGCGGTATGTGTCCTCAGAGAAGTCCTGATGGCCCGGCGTGTCCAAAATATTGATGCAGTAGCCGTCGTACTCGAACTGCAGCACCGATGAAGTGACGGAAATGCCGCGCTGTTTTTCAATTTCCATCCAGTCCGACACCGCCGCGCGAGCGCCTTTTTTTCCTTTTACAATGCCCGCCTGCTGAATGGCGCCGCCGTACAGCAGCAGCTTCTCCGTCAGCGTCGTTTTGCCCGCGTCCGGGTGCGAAATGATGGCAAACGTACGCCGTTTCTGAATCTGCTCAACAAAATCTTTCACGTTACTCCTCCCATGGCTCAAAACCGGCCAATGCATGTGCGGCTGCCGGGCAGCCGTTTGTTATTGTATGTCATTTTCCGCCGCAATGCAAGGGCGGGACCTTAAAAACTCCTGTACCGAAACGATACAGGAGTTTTTTCGCATTTGAACGCCGCGCTCACTGTTCCAAAGCAAGCCCTGCGCTTTGATATTTCAGAGAGTAATCTCTCTGTCCGGCCAATGCGCCCAGCGCCGCATCCAAACGGCGGCACACGCACGCCGCGTTGCCCGCGTCGTCCATGGGCATCAGCATGGCAAACTCATCCTTGCTGTACCGGGTGAACACATCGCTTTTGCGAAGCGTGCACAAAATCGCCTCTTTCAGCCGTTCCATGCCGTCCTCCAGCGCATTGCGGGGCAATTCGTGGCCCGCGCCATCCCGCAGCGTGACCAGAACCACGCCCACCACCTGCCGCTTGCGCAAAGCCATGCGCGCCATCAGTGCATAGGTGTGTTTGAACACTTCATAATTGCAGAAATAAGCGCCCCGGGGCGGATTTTCCTGCCGCGCGCTTTGCAGCAGATCGCTGCACACCACGCCGATATCCTGCGCGGGGCGGTCTTCCTGCCCCGTGGCCTGCCGGCGAATGGTCTCGGTCTCCTGCGACAGCGCAGCGCCCTGCCTGCGCTCTATCGCGCGGGCGTCGCGGCCGTAGATCCGGGCCAGTTCTTCATCCCGGCCCAGCTTCTGCAAAGCGCGCATATGCCACAGAAGGACCGTCTCGTCTTCTGCTTCAAAGCCGTGGGTCCGCTGTGCCGCCTCGGCCAGTTCTTCCAGCCGCTGCGCAGCCCAAAGCGCTTCAAACAGCGCATAACTGATTCGCAGATACATCTGGCGGCACTGGATGGAAGGCGCCACCATCCAAATGCGGCTGCTGAGCGTTTCCGGCACAAAGCCGCCGAACGCCCGGTGGGCTGCCAGCAGCGCGTCCGCCCGCTCGCTTTCGGGCGCGTTCTTCGCCTTTTCGCACAGGTGCAAAAACGCGTTCAGGTCCACACACACCTGCACATTCTGGTCAAAACGATATCCGCCGTTTTCAAATACGATGGTGGATTCTTCTGCACCAGCCGCATTCAAATCCCGTCGAAGAGCATAGACCGTGTTTTTCAGCACGTTGGCCGGGTCGGTCAATTCCCCCGGATTCCACAGCTGATTCAGCAGCTCACCCGCCGGGACCATCCGGTCCGCATGCAATGCCAGATAATACAAAATCTGCCAGGGTTTGTTCAGCTTTTCGGGTTCCTGAAACACGGTTTTTCCGTTGACGGAAACACAAAGGCCGCCGAGCATGGCGACATTCAATTGACCTGCCACAGACGGCGACCCCCTTTTTCTCTCAGTTACATCTATTATATTACATCCTGTTATGTGCCGTCAAATCTTTTTTCCCTTCAAACACAAAATGATGGCCGCAACAGAGCGCCGCAGCCATCATTTTGTGTTTTAACCTTCGCTGGTCGCTGTCTGCGTCTCGGGCTGAGACTCCTGCAGCGTCAGGCTGACTTCTACCATTTGTTTTCCGCGTACCACCTGAACTTCGATGGTATCGCCCACTGCGTGTTCGTCCAGAATGCTGGTCACGTCACTGGTGGTGCTGATGGCGTTTCCGTCAATGCTCACCAGCAAATCGCCTGCTTCCAGGCCCGCTTTGTCGGCCGCGCCGCCCTCATTGACCTGGACGATATACACGCCCATCTGAGAGACGCCATACTGCATGGCCGTCTGCATATCGGTCACTGCCAGCACGGACACGCCCATAGCCGGACGGCCGGTGACATATCCGGTGGTCATCAGGGACTCCGCTACTTCCATAGCGGTATTGATAGGAATGGCAAAGCCCAAACCTTCCACATCGCTTCCATCCGATTTTGCGTTCACGATTCCGATCAGCTCGCCGCGCTCATTGAACAGGCCGCCGCCGGAGTTGCCCGGGTTCACAGCCGCATTGGTCTGCAGCAGGCTCATGGTCTGATTGTTCACGGTGATATCACGATTCAGTGCGGAGATAATGCCGTCCGTCACCGTACCGCCCAGGGTACCCAGAGGATTGCCTACCGCCAGAGCAAACTCGCCGACCTTCAAGGTATCCGAGTCGCCGATGACCGCCGGGGTCAGGCCGGTGGCTTCAATTTTCAGAACTGCGATATCCGTTTTGCTGTCCGTTCCCACCAGAGTGGCATCGTACTCGGTCTTGTCAGACAGGCGAACTTTGATGCTGCTGGCTCCTTCAATCACATGGTTGTTGGTGATGATGTAACCGTCTTCCGAAATAATCACGCCGCTGCCTGCGCCGCTGGTCACATACTGACCGAAGAAGTTGCTGTAGGAAACGGTCTCTGTAGTGACCTCCACCACGCTGGGGCCGACCTTTTCCGCAATTTCTTCCACGCTCATGCTGGCTGCGTCCGCAGGCGTTCCGGTGCTGCTGGAACTGTCGCTGGAGTCTGCCGGGGCCGCCTGGTAGATAACGGTTTTGCCGCCGTTGTTGGCCACCATGCTTCCCACATATCCGCCGCCGAAACCGATCGCGCCGCAAAGCACCAACGCCAGAACCCCGCAGGCAATGCGCTTTCCGCGGCCATTGCCCGGTTTGTGAGGGGGCTGCATTCCCATCGGTGTATAGGGCGGCTGTGCACCCGGCATCGGGTCGGGCTGTGTGCCTCCAAAGTTGTTATTTTCGTTCATAGGCGCGCCAGATTGGGGGGCGCCGTTCGGATCATTTTGATAACGGTTCGAATAATCGAATTCCCAATTGTTGTTCATGATACATCCTCCTTTTCTGATGCTGATCATATTGTACCTGTATGGTATGAAAAAAGTATGCCAGGGTTGTGAAAGAACGGTGAAAGTGCGGGGTAAAAAAACGGACTTTTTCCGGGTACGCACCGGGTTTGAGTGACCATATTCAGAACGTCGATTGAATAAAAACAGCGTTTGAGCGCCTATCTGCTGTCTTTCTTAGGAAAATCCTTCTGATTTCTTTGGAAATTCTTTCGTTTTTCGTGCAGGTGTTTTTAGGGTTTGCTCTATACAATAGAAGCAGCAAACAGGAATGGGGTGTGTATTTATGACGGCTGGAGAATACGAAGCGATGGTTCGTCAATACGAAAAACTGGTGTACACGGTATGCTATCAGCTGGTACGCGATGTCCATACGGCGGAAGACCTGGCGCAGGACGCGTTTCTTTCCGCCTGGCTGCACCGGGACGACTGCCGGCCGGACGCCCGCAAGGCATGGCTTTGCCGCATTGCCGTCAACAAGGCCAAGGACTATCTGAAAAGCGCCCACTGCCGGCACACACAGGTGACGGCCGACGAAACGCTGCGTCTGTTCTCCGACACAGCCCCCGGACCGGAACAGCTTGCCGAAGACCGGGACGCCGCCCGGCGTGCGCTGGAAAGCATCCGCACCATGGACGGCCCGTACCGGGATGTGTGCACCGCCTATTTTGTTCAGGAGCGCCCGGCTGCTCAAATCGCGCTTCAGCTGAACCGGCCCGCACGCACCGTACACACACAGATTTACCGTGCGCGCGCACGTCTGCGTTCACAGCTGGCAACCGCATGAGCCGTGTGGTATACTGAGAGACGGCGACCGGGGACGCTCCCGGAAAAAACTGCATCGGGAGGACATTTATGGACGCACACATTCTGGTTGTGGAAGACGATGACGAGATCCGCAACGCCATCGGCATTTATCTGGAGAATCAGGGCTATACCGTTCACAAAGCAGAAAATGGAGCGGCCGGCCTGGCCGTTCTGGAACATCAGCAGATCCACCTGGCCATTGTGGATATTATGATGCCGGTGATGGACGGCATTACCATGGTGATGAAACTGCGGGAACAGCATGAATTTCCGGTGATTTTTCTGTCCGCCAAATCCGAGGACATCGACAAGATCACCGGTTTGAATATCGGTGCGGACGACTACGTCACCAAACCTTTTGTCCCACTGGAACTGCTGGCGCGGGTTCGTTCTCAGCTGCGCCGGTACGAACGCTTTTTGAAACTGGCCGGGCAGGCCCAGCAGCCGGCCGAGCGCTGCTATGTCATTGGCGGGCTGGAGCTGAATGAAGACGCTGCCACCGTCTGCGTGGACGGCGCCCCCGTCAAAATGACGCCTTTGGAATTTAAAATTCTGGCCCTTCTGATGAAGCATCCGGGGCGGGTCTTTTCCGCTGAGGAAATTTACGAGCGAGTGTGGAACGAACGTGCGGTCAACACAGACACCATCATGGTTCATGTGCGCAACATCCGCGAAAAAATTGAAATCGATCCGCGGAATCCCAAATATTTGAAGGTGGTGTGGGGCATTGGATATAAAATCGAAAAAATTTGATTTTCTTCGGGTGCTGCTGGCAGTTCTCATTCCGCTTGTGGTCGTATTTTTCTTTTCACAGATGTTTCCCTATTTTGAGAACACGATGGAGAAAAACACCACAGACAGCTTTCCGCCGGTGGATGCGCTGTTTTTCAGCGGCTTTTCCTCGCTCTATTCGTTGGTTCTGGCGGTCAGCGTGGCAGCGGGTGCGTTTTTTGCCATCTTCCGCCGCTTAGGCGTAGGCCGTGGCGTCTGGAGAAAACTTCCTTTGGAAGGACATATTCTGCTTCTCTCCTTTATTCTGTCAACCCCCTGGTCCGTGGCCCAGATTCTGGTGGGCATCTTTGATGGCAGCTATGCACAGGACCTGCAGCATATTTTCTCCGCGTCCGAACCCATGGAAGCGGAAGTTGATTTTCTTCTGGGCGTGTTTCTGTACCTTTTCTTTTTGTGCATGTATCAAACCGGAGCCGTGCTGATGGCTGCTTTGCGGGACGGCATTTTGCCATACCTGCGCCGTCACAGCCTGATTGTGCGTCTTTGCGCATGGACCCTGACCCAATGCGCAGCCGGCGCCGGTGCCTCGGCGGCAGCGCTCCGCCGTTTTTTCCATCGCCTGGGGCAGGTGGACCTGAGCGCTCCCGTGGAAAAAACGCTGCTCAAATGGTTGTGTGTCAACTTTCTTCTGGTCGCAGTGTGCTGCTGCCTGTGGTATTTCGGCGTGGCCGGCGGAATTCTTTATTCCATTGTGCTGTTCTTTCTGCTGCGCAAGTACATGCGCAACGTTCAGCAGCAGTATAACCAGCTTCTGTCTGCCACACAGCGCATGGCCGGCGGCGACCTGCACACGCCTGTGGAGGGCGATTTGGGTATGCTGAATCCTTTGCGGGACAGTTTGAACGACGTGCGCGCCGGATTTGAAACCGCAGTGGAAGAAGAAGTGCGCAGCCGCAACATGAAGACGGAACTGATCACCAATGTCTCACACGATTTGAAAACCCCGCTGACGGCGATCATCACCTATGTGGACCTGCTGAAAGACCCCTCTCTCAGTGAAGAAAAGCGCGCGGAATACGTTGCCACGCTGGACAAAAAAAGCCAGCGGCTGAAACGTCTGATCGAAGATCTGTTCGAAGTGAGCAAAGCCACCAGCGGAAACGTGCTGATGCATCCCGAGGCGATGGATCTGACCGCGCTTTTGAAACAGGTCCAGTTTGAAATGGGCGACCAGCTGGACGCCTCGCCCATTGATTTCCGCTGGCAGCTGCCCGCCGAAAAGGTTCCCGTGGTTCTGGACGGCCAGCGCACCTGCCGCATTTTTGAAAACCTTCTGGGCAACATTTTAAAATACGCCATGCCCGGCACGCGCGCCTATATCCATCTCGAAACCGAAGCAGACCAGGCAGTTGTAACGATGAAGAACATCTCTTCCAGCGAATTGATGTTCGACCCGTCCCATATCACCGAGCGCTTTGTGCGGGGAGATGCTTCCCGCAACACCGAAGGCAGCGGCCTGGGGCTGGCCATCGCGCAAAGTTTTACCGAGCTGCAGAACGGTCATTTTTCCATCGAAACAGACGGCGATTTGTTCAAAGCCATTGTTTGCTTCCCGCTGACGCCGGATACGCCTCATTCCTGACAAAAAAAGCACCCCGTACGGGGTGCTTTTTTGATTGCGGAAGCTTATTTCATCGCTTCGATCTTTTCAAAGATATCGCTGTACTTCTCGCCTTCCGTGGCGTTCAGCTCTTTCACAGCGTCCATGAACTGCTGGCGCTCTTCGTCCGTCAGATCAATGATGGTGCAGCCTTTTTCAATGCACTCCTCACGGGACTCTTTCTCGCTTTCAGCCCACAGTTCGCGCTGATACAGGCTGGACTCGTCCGCCGCTTCCTGGATGGCAGCCATCTGCTCATCGGTCAGTTTATCCATGGTCGCTTTGGAGATGACCAGCAGGTCCGCAGAGCGGTTGTGCTCGTCCATGGTGATCATGGGCGCCACTTCGTTCAAAGACATGGACAGATACCAGGGCAGGTTGTTTTCAGCACCGTTCACAACGCCGGTCTGCAGCGCGCTGTACAGCTCGCTGGCCGCCATGGAAGTGGGGTTGGCGCCCATGGCGCGCACCATGCCCAGCATCAGGTTGGATTCCTGCACGCGGATCGCCAGGTTGGCCATATCGGACGGATTGTGCACTTCTGCTTCGGTGAAGAAGAAGTTGCGGGTTCCGTTGTCATAGAAGCACAGGCCATACAGACCATTGTCCAGCATTTCCTGCGAATGCAGCATTGCCTTGCCGACTTCTTCCGAATCCAGCACCTTCCAGTAGTGCTCGCTGCTGGTGAAGATGTACGGGAACAGGATGGCGTTGTAGTCATCCACAAACTCGGCCAGCGGAGAAATGTTGACACGGATGAGGTCGATGCCGCCGAACTGTGCCTGCTCAATGGTGGCCTTTTCCTCGCCCAGAACCGCATTGTAATAGCATTCCACTTTTACGCTTCCGTTGGTTTTTTCCTCGACCAGCTCAGCAAAACGGTTGGTCGCCAGAGACGTGACGAAATCCTCCGTGTGATTGGATGCCAAACGCAGGACGATTGCCTCGCCGTTCTCCTCTGTCGCGCTGGCAGCCTGAGAGGTCGAACCGGCGGACGCGGTGCTTTCCGCAGCAGAGGACGCTCCTCCGCCGCAAGCGGTCAGCATGGAAAGCAGAGCAGCTGCTACCACTACGAGTGATAATACCTTTTTCATATTGTTCCTCCTTGATAAATTATTTCATTATTGCATCGCAATAACTACATACCCGTTCTCAAATCGATCCGAACTCGCGGTCGAAGCGCATACATGCCGCTTTGATCCCGTCCGGTTGCCCGAAGATGGTGTGAACCGTTCCCACAATGGCGTCCACGCCCATTTCCTTGCATTCACGTCCCTTTTCATAGTCAATGCCGCCATCCACCGACAGAAGGAACCGGCAGCCCATCTGTTCGCGCAGCGCGCAGATCTCACGCAGGCGGTCCATGCTCCCCTCCAGAAGGGGCTGCCCCGCAAATCCAGGCTCCACCGCCATCAGCGTGACCATGTCCACATATTCCACAAAGGGCCGAATATGGTCAATGCATTGCGACGGATTGATCACAATGCCCGGTTTCATACCCGCGGCACGGATCTCATTGATGGTGCGCCGCACGAAGGGCGTGCTGTCCGTATGGAAGGACACATAATCCGCCCCGGCCTCCTTCAGGCGCCGGATATAATCGCTGGGGTTGGTCACCATCATGTGAACATCCATATTGACCTGGGGGTAAGCTTCCTTCAGTTCCGCCAGAAGCTTGATGGGAAGGCATAAGTTCGGCACATAATGCCCGTCCATCAGGTCGATGTGAAAAAAGCGGGTGCCGCCTTCCACCAGAGCGTCCAGCTCCTCTTTCATATTCAAAAAATGAACATTGATGATGGATGCCGTATTGAACATATTCCCGCCTCCTGTTACTCCAGTTTGTCCCCGTAAATCTTTTGGGTCCGCAGATTCATAAATTCCCGGTCGCCCTCCGTGGTGGACACCATGCAGTATACATACCGCAGTCCGCCGCACGGGCACCCGCAGTTGGGATGATAGCCATGGGGGATGGCCACCAGATGATTGTTCTGCACCACATAGGCCTGCGCTGTTTCCAGCTCATCGTACACGCACTGCACACCGAAGCTTTGTCCCATGTTGAAATAGACATAAACTTCTTCCCGTTCTGCACCGTGTTCGTGGGGCGGCCAGGCGGTCCATCCGCCGTCGGCTCCGTAGCAGATCCCGGTCAAAAAGCGGCCCGAAGCAAACTCTTCGTCAATGAAGTTCCACACGTCCCGCCGGGTTCCGTTTTCCACTTTTCCGTAAACTTTATGGCGGCTGTCCGCATCCACGTCTGCGAAACGGATGTGACGGAATTCATACGCATTGCTGCAGGGAGCGCCGAATCGCATGACTGTGGCAGGTCCGCCCTTCAGTTCCAAAGCGCTGTTCCGGGGCAGGTACAGCATGTCGCACATCACCGCCGTGCCGCTTTTCCCGCCGTATGTATATTCCACGCTTCCATCCAGGCAAACCAGGCACAATTCCTCACTGCCGCTTTTCAGGCAGATGGGTTCTTTGATCTCCAGCCGCTGCGCGGAGCAATAAACCAGTCCCATATCTTCCGGAGAAAGCCGTTCCAGCGTTTCATCCGGCAAAAAATGTGCTTTCATGCAAACAACTCCTTTTATTTCATGATCAAATTGGGCAGCCAGGTGGAAAGTGCGGGCACAAATGTGACTATCAGCAGGCACGTGATCATAACAGCGTACATGGGCAGCAGTTCTTTTGTAACCCGTTCAATGGAACTTTTACCCACAGCGCAGCCCACGAACAGCGCCGAACCCACCGGCGGAGTGCACAGGCCAATGGCCAGGTTGAAGATCATCATGACGCCGAAATGGACCGGGTCCATTCCCAAAGCCGTTACAACCGGAAGCAGGATGGGCGTGACAATGAAAATGATGGGAGCCATATCCATAATGCATCCCAGGAACAGAAGCATCAGGTTGATCAGAAGCAAAAGAATGATGCGGTTGTCCGTAATCGACAACAGGAAATTGGTCAAAAGCGCGGGAACCTTCAAGAAAGCCAGCACATAGCCGAAGGCACCCGCCGCGGCAATCAGGCTGAAGGAGAGGCACAAGGTATTTACAACGTTTCCCAAAATACGGGGAATGTCTTTCCATTTCAGCTTTTTGTAAACAAACATGGAAATCAGGAACGCGTAAATGCAGGCGATGGCCGCCGACTCCGTAGCGGTAAACCAGCCCAGGCTCACGCCGCCCATGATGATAATGGCGGTAAACAAAGCGATGATCGCATCTTTTGTCACCAGCAGGATCTGTTTCAGGCCCATGGCCTCGCCTTTGGGATAATTGCGCTTGACGGAAATAAACAGGCTGTATGCCATCAGTGCAAAGCCCAGCAGAATGCCCGGGATCGCGCCGCCCAAGAACAACTTGCCCACGGAAACGCCGCCCGCCGCCAGTGCAAAGAAGATCATGTTGTGAGAAGGCGGGATCAGAACGCCCTGGCAGGACGTGGTCACGGTCAGTGCAATGGAAAAATCCCGCCCGTATCCGGACTTGACCATGGTGGGGATCACGATGGAACCGAGGGAGGAAACGTCCGCCACCGCGGAACCCGAAATACCGCCGAAGAACATGGAGTCCAGGCAGTTCACACAGGCCAGGCCGCCCCGGAATCTGCCCACAATGGCATTTGCAAAGTCCACGATCTTGTCGGATATTCCGCCTGCACCCATGATCTCACCCGCAAGGATGAAGAAGGGCACGGCCATTAACGAAAAACTGTTGATGGATTTTGCCATTTGCTGCACCATGGTCATCAGGGGCAGGTCCAGATAGATCATGGTCACGGCAGTTGACGCGACCAGTGCGATGGGGATGGGCACACGAAGTATGATCAGCGCGATAAAACCGCCCACCAAAAGCAAAATTGCAATTGCAGATGTGCTCATTGCGCGTCCTCCTCTTCTTCAGGGTCTTCAAATACTTTGGCTGCATTCGGGAAAAACATATGAAGAATGGTGCAGTAAACAATGTAGAAACCGCCCACGGGAATCATCAGGTACAACATGAAACTCGGCCACTTGGTCGTGGGCAGCGTAGAGTTCAGCGTAGCCATGACCAGCTTGTAGCCGTTGATCATCAGCATGGCGCCCACGAACAGCGTCACAATGTGTCCCAGCCAGACCGCGGCTTTCTGCACCGGCTTCGGAAACAGCTTGTAAAACATTTCAATGCGGATATGAATATTCCTTGCAACACCCATGGCCATGGAAATAAAGGCCATCCAGACCATGAGCAGCAATGCCACTTCTTCCGACCACACAATGCTGTAGTGCAAAAACTTTCGGGAAATGACCTGGGCGCTGACCAGCAGGACCACACCCAGCAAAACCACTTTGGAATAGGTCTGAAGAACGTTGAAAATAATGTCCAGGAATTTATTAAATCCCATTAGAAATTTCTTCATCTGCACATACCTCCTGTTCCCAGTGATTTAACGAAAGCTTTCCTCTTCGATGGACTTCAGCACCTGATAACCTTTCTCGTTGTTCAGCCGGCGCTGGGTTTCAAACCCGTCGCACCACTTACCTGCCAAAAATTTTTCTGCCATTTCTCCGCCCATATCCCAGCTGACTACCCGGGCGCCCATGGCCAGCACATTGGCATTGTTGATCAGCGAAATTTTTTCCGCCGTGAACACACTTTCACAGGCCACACAGTAAACACCGCGGAATTTGTTCACGATCATGCTTACACCGGCGCCTGTGCCGCAGATAACGATTCCCTTTTCACATTCGCCGCTTTGAATCACCTTTGCCAGATTTTGCGCCGCCTCAAAATACAGGACATTTTCGTTTTCCGTTTGCTGTCCCACATCCAGAACCTCGTATCCTGCGGCCTGGATTCTTTTTTTGACGGCTTCCTTCAGAAGAAAAGAAGACGCCTCGCACGCAATTGCCACTTTCATAACCGTTTCCTCCTTTGCACACCCTGTCATGTTTCACTTGGGAAAGTGAAACAAAACCACTTCCAATTCCGGACAATCCGGATTTTTTCGAATCGCATGCGGCACACCGGCCGGTGCGTAAAAGAATGTGCCCGCCTCAATGGGACATTCTTCCTGGGCTACTTTCGCCCAGCCGGAGCCTTTGACCACATAAAAGCCCTCGTTGTCTTCGTGAACGCCTGGAACCGGATATTCTTCGCATTCGTAAAAGTTCACACTGGCGTTGCAGCCCTCGCAGGGTGCTGTTCCATCCAAAAAAATCGGATAATTGGTGGCTCCCGGCGCAGGCTTCGGAGCATTCATATCTGCTTTTGAAAAATACTTCACGCAAATCCCCCTCACAAATAGGTAAACGTTTATTCTATTTTTTGTTTCATAACAAAAAATCTATTTAGAAATTAAAAAAATATGACATTTTTTCAAAAAATATATTGATTTTGGATTAAAAAAACGTTTACTTTCTTCACCAAGATAATATAAAGATTCCTTGCATAAAGTCAAGCTGTTTTCCTACTTTTTTACGTTTTATAAGAATATTTTCATTATTTTTGTACACTATTACAAATCATTTTCGTAAACGTTTTCCTTGCTAAATCTTGCATTTTCGGTACGTTTCGTCTATTATAAATTTAATATAAAAGAGAGCCCAGGGATCAGCTATGGAAAACAACAAACCCACCATCAAAGACATTGCAACCATTGCCGGCGTCTCCATTCCCACCGTTCACAAAGCGATTTACGGAAAACCCGGCGTCAGCGAAAAAACACGGGAACGCGTTTTAAAAATCACTCATGAGTTGAATTATTCCATCAACCCGACTGCATCCAGGTTGAAGCGCGGCACGCTGAACCTGGCGGTGGTTCTGCCGCTGCTGCCGGAAGACTGCAACCAGTTCTTCCGAAAAATCTGGGAAGGCATTGACGACGCTGAAAAAATGATGCAAGACTACAATGTCACTCTTGAACGAATGCCCTGCGGCCGCACCAGCGCAGATCAGATTCCGATCTTTGAAAAAATTCTGAAGCGGGACAACATTCACGGCGTCATCACCTACTGCTGGGACGACACCACCCTGAATGTGTATTTTGAGCAGCTTCTTGAAAAAGGAATTCCTGTGGTAACCGTGCATTCCGATGCGGTGAACTCCAAACGGGTCGGCTGCGTGCGCGCGTCCGGACGGCGCACCGGGCAGCTGGCTGCGGAACTTTTGGGAAAGCTGACTCCGCCCAGTGGTCGGGTCATTCTGATGAGCGGCAACCACAAACTGAAGCTGCTGCGTGACAATGCCATGGGCTTCTGCGATTACATCACAGAACAGCATCCCGGTCTGGCCATTTTGGACATCAGCAACGCCTGCGGCAATTTCTCTCTGGAGGACACACTGGTGCAGGAGCTGGAAAATCACCCGGACATTGTGGGCATTTACTGCAACAGTGCGTCCAACTGCATTGCCATGTGTCACGCTTTGAAGCGGACCGACAAATGGAAGCACATTGCCGCCATTTCCAGCGATATTTTTGCCGAGCTGGAACCCTATCTCATGGACGGAACCGTGGACGCCAGCATCTGGCAGGCGCCGGAGCTTCAAAGCAAAGAGGGTGTCTGGATGCTGTACGAATACCTGTCCGGCCAGCACCTGCAACAGGAAGTTCGCTATGTGCAGCTGGGCATTGTCATGAAAAACAATTTCCACGACTATCTGTGAGAGGAGCGCTCTATGAGGACTTCCCGCTACTGCTATCCCCTATGCATTCAGCTTCCGGCTTTTAACGACTTGAACGACCCGGCCTTTCTTTCTGCGCTTCATCTGCTGCAAGAGCGCGAATTTTATGGCGTGGAACTGAACTTACTGGATTTTGAATCCCTTTCACCGGAAGAACTTTGCCGTCTGCTGGAAGCGTATCAACTCAAGCCGACCATGGTGGCCACCGGAGCCCGTGCCAAGCGGGACGGACTATCTCTCAGCAGCCCGGACGAGGTGATTCGCAGCAAAAGCGTAGCCGCCATGCGTGAGATGGTTTCTTACGCACAGCGGCTGCATGCAGGTGTGATCTGCGGATTCATCAAAGGCGGACCGGACGGAGACCGGACAGAGTGTTCCCGGCAGCTGCAGCGCTCTTTGGACGAGCTTGCCGCAGACGGCACCCTGCAAAAAGCACCCGTCTATCTGGAAGCCACCAATCATTACGAAGCACTTCTGGTCAACACACTGGCCGAAGGAGCTGCTTTCGCGCAACACACCCAGGGGCCCGTCTGCATTCTGCCGGATACCTATCACATGAATATCGAAGAGCGTTCTGCCGCACAGGCGCTGGCCCTTCACCAGTCCCTGTACCAAAATTTGCACATTTCCGACAACAACCGGTTCTTTCCCGGCCTGGGCGCCATTGATTTTCATGCGGTTCTTCGGCTGCTGCAGGGGCTTCGCTATCAGGGGACCATCACCATCGAAGGACGGGTTCGTGCAAACTGGGCCGACGATGTCTCTTTTTCCTGTGACTATCTGGAACAGGTGGCACGCCGCATCTGTGATTTTGAAGCATAAAAAAGCCCCCCCTACGGGGTGCTTTTTCTGTTGCTCAGGTCATATTCTGCAGATGATGTTCCACGCGGCGCACCAGCATATCCAGCGCCACCGCGTTGCGGCCGCCCTCGGGCACGATGATATCCGCATACCGCCGGGACGGTTCCACATACTGTTCATGCATAGGCTTTACCGTGGTCAGATATTGTGTGACCACGCTTTCCAGGCTGCGGCCCCGCTGCTTTACATCCCGTACCACCCGGCGCAGGATGCGCACATCCGCATCCGTATCCACATAGATTTTCACATCCATCTGGCTGCGCAGGCGCTCATCCGCCAAAATCAAAATTCCTTCTACCAGAATCACGCCCGTGGGGGCAATGAGCATGGTCTCGTCGGAACGGTCGTGCTGTTTAAAATCGTAAACCGGCGCGGCAATGGTCTCGCCCCGCCGCAGCGCGGCCAGATGTTCCACCAGAAGTTCTGTGTCAAAGGCGGACGGGTGGTCATAATTCAGCCGCACCCGCTCGTCATAGGGCATGTCCGGATGACTTTTATAATAATTGTCATAGCTGAGCACGGTCACCGCACTGCCCAGCCTCTCTTTCAGGCGTTTGGTCAGCGTGGTTTTTCCGCTGCCCGTTCCGCCGCCGATGCCAATGACAAAGCATTCCATTGCGATCCCTCCCGTGAATCAATAGGCGATCTTGAACACGGCTTTTTTCACATGGTCAAACCCCTGGGCGCGAATCCCCGGTTTGTGAGGCTCCTCTACCATAAACACAGCAAAGCGGTCTGTTCCCAGCACCAATGCGGCGCTGGTGTCCGCTCCGTACAAAGCCGCGTCTGTCTCCTCGTCATAAGGCTGTTTTTCGGTCAATTCTCCCAAAGCCACTTCACACAGTTCGGCCCCCTCCAGATCCACCTGCAGATCCATGTAGCGGGAGTGGGTCTCGAAGGGGATCTCCTCGCTCTGCTTGGGCTCCAGTTCGAATACGTTCACATAGACGTTTTCACCGTCGATGTTGGTGCGGCCCGGAGGGAGCAGGGACAAATCATGGCTTTCGATGTAATCGATGGCCGTATCCAAATGCTCGAACAGGCCGGTGTACTGATTCAGGTTTTCCAATCGGTCAAAAATCATAGGCAAAGACCTCTCTTTCTCTTTGAGTATAGCAGATTCCGTCCGTTCCCACAACCAAAAAGCGGCCCTCCCGCAGGAGGGCCGCTTTTTCTTGTTTCTTATTTCACTTCCGGCAGGCTGGCCGCAGCAGCGGACTGGCCCACGCGGCGGGTCTTCTCGTCGGGTGCCTCGGGGCGGAACGTCACCTCGGGATACTCCTCGTCCATCACACGGCTGGCCACATCCATAATGATGTCGCCACCCTTTCCGGACATGACGCGGCCCATCATCTGTACATGACGGATGTCATAGAACATGGCATACAGTGCCAGCGTATGGCCCAGATACACACCAATGGACTCGTACACTTTTACAGCACGCGAATCATTCTCCGCCATCAGCGCCTGCACTTCCTTCAGTTTTTCAGCCGGGCTTTCCCCTTTCAGCTCAATGCCTGCACGGGGCGCCAGTTTGATCACGCTGTCCTGGCTGAAATACTTCACGCCACAGCCGATGTCACCGCTCCACTCGTCTTCCATGGCGTCGGGCTGTCCGTCCACCGGAGCAAAGGCCAGTTCGTTCAGCCAGCCGCAGATGTTTCCGTCACCGTCCACATAACCCACGGCCTCGCTGGTTCCCATGGCAATGCCCATGATGCCGTTTTCACCCAGGCCCATGGCGCCGGCCAAAGCGGACACGTCGCCGTCATTGGCCACGACCACGGGGATGTCATATCCCAGCGTATTGGACAGCTCTTTGGCTGCACGGGTATAGATGTTTTTGACCTTCTTGTCGAAGTCCTCTTTGCCCACCTTCAAAAACAGGCTAGCTACCATGCACTTGTTGTCGATGTACACACCTGCGGAAGAAATGCCGATGCCGTCCACATGGCCGCCTTTTTCCAGAATCTTTGCCGCAGCAGTGTGGAACGCTGCCAGAATGCCCTGATAATGATAGTCCGGATTGGAGATGGTTTTGGGGAACCAGACCACCTCTTCGCTGTAGATGGGCTCGCCGTCGATAACCGCAGACACCTTGCGGTCCGAACCGCCGGCATCAAAGCCGATGCGGCCGCCGTTGGTGTGACGGCCGATGCTCTCGGCACGCTGCACAGCGGTGGGTTTCTGGTCATAGGGCAGGCTCTCTACCACGAACTCGGTTTCATACACCTGCTCCATAAAGCCCTTATCGAAAGCGCGGGAACCATTCTCGCTGTATGCAGCACGAATGGTTTCAGCCACGGCGTCGTCACCGCAGATGCTCACCTTGAAGCCGCCCCAGCTCCACAGAAGGAATTTAACCAGGCGGTCCACATAATAGTCGTCCGCCGCCTTCATTTCCGGTGTGCCGTAGATGCGGGTCTCATATACACCCACCTGACCGCCGGAGCGTTCGACTGCAATGCACAAAGGCTTTGTCGCATTTTTGGAATATTCTTTAAAAAACAGACCCAGAGGCACAAACCCCTGATCCAGTTCCGGCAGATTTTTGACCGGGATGTCCACGTTGAGGAATTTCATGGTCGTTCTTCCTTTCTGTTCTGGCGTGTTTGCCGGCCAATGCGCCGGACTTTCTAGCATCATTCTAGCACATGCCGCCCCGGAAATCTTGCACGATTTGTGTGACATTTTTGCATTTTTGGCCACTCTGCAGAAATACAGCCTCAGTTCTCTTCTTCGAAAGCCTGTTCGCTCTCGTCACCGGGCCGATATACCACCCGATAATGAAAATCCAATGCATCGTAAAATGCATGGTAATCTTTTTTCTCCAGCGCGCTTACGATCCGCTCGTGCTTTTCCACCGTCAACTGAATATAGCTGCCGCTGGTTGGCTTCTGATAGTTTTTATCAAACGCCCAGAACGCATCGATCAGTGAAAGCAGCAAAGGGAGGTCCAGCTTCGTGTACAAAGCACGATGAAACGCCGCATCTGCTTCGGCGAAACGAACGCCAAACGTGGCCTCAGGCTTTTTTCTCAACGTTTTGGCAAGATCCTGCATTTTCTCTACCAACTGCCGCAATTTTTCCACATCTTCTTCGGTCAGACTTTCAAAGGCCTCGCCGGAAAAGCCCAGCTCCAACACACGACGTATTTTTTTCAGTTGCTCCAGCATCTCCTGGCCGTCATCACTGCGAGCGTACACAAGACTGTTGAATAAATAATCTGTACTGAACTCCTGAATCACGATTCCCACACCAGGCGTGGAGTGCACCACGCCGGTGATTTCCAGCGATTTGATGGCTTCGCGCAGAACGTTTCTGCTGACGCCCAGGCGCTCACACATCTCCATTTCCGTTGGAAGTTTATCCCCCGGCTTTAAATTGTTTTGAACAATATAATTTCTCAGCTCATTGTACACTTGCAGATAAAGCTTGGGGGACCGCAAATTTTTCATTTTTACCAAGCTGTTTTCCATGATTCCAGCCCCTCTCTGGTGGTCAGAATGTCAAAACTTTCTCACCCTTTTTTATCATAGTCTTGCAGTGCCGAGAATGTCAAGCAATCAGTTTTGTGCATTTTGTGAAAAATTCCATATTTTCTTTCAACATACTGAAATAAATTCTATAAACTTTGTTGACAAGAACCTGTTTGCAGTGTTATAACTGAAGGCAGCAAAGAGATTTTGCTCGACTTTGTACTACAAAGTACAAACTTCAAACTACATCACTACAGGAAAGGATGAAAACATGAAACGCGGTTCTGTCCAAATGCGCCGTGACACCAGGTTTTCGTATCTGGTCAGCGCTCCGATGTTTTTGTACATCGGCATTGTTTTGATGATCCCCATTTGCTGGGGTGTTTACATCAGTTTCACCGACAAAATGATCGGCGGGCAAGAGCAGTGGATCGGATTTAAAAACTACATTGCCCTTCTGCAGGACTCCACGTTTCGCCGCTCGGTGCTGAACACCGTAATTTATACTGTTTTCTCCATTCTCGGAAAACTTGTGTTCGGCATGATCATGGCGCTGGTTTTGAACTTTTCGTTCCGCGGCCGCAATGTGGCCCGCGCATTGATGATTATTCCCTGGACGCTGCCCAACATCGTCGCCGTGCTGAACTGGCGCTGGATTTTTTCCGACACCGGCGGCGTAGCCAACTACATTCTTCAGCAGCTCCATCTGATCGATCACAACCTGGTGTGGTTGGGTGACGCCACGCTGGCCATGCTGGCGGTGCTGGTGGCGAATATCTGGCGCGGCAGTCCCTTCTTTGGCATCTCGATTCTGGCCCGGCTTCAGACCATCCCCAAAGATTATTACGAAGCAGCCGAGATCGACGGCGCCAGCACACTGCAGAAATTTTTCTCCATCACGCTTCCGTCCATCGCAGACGTGACGCTGCTTACCGCGCTGGTGTCCACGATCTGGACCATCAACGAATTCGAATCTGTATGGCTTCTGACCGGCGGCGGTCCCAGCGGCGCCACCGAAGTCATCGGTGTGTTCAGCTACCGCACGGCCATGACCAACATGCAGCTGGGCAAAGGCGTGGCTGTCAGCCTGCTGGCCATGCCCGTTCTGCTGGTGCTGATTGCACTGGTCAGCCGGAAAATGCTGAAGGAGGAGGATTGAGACCATGTCCATGAAGCAAAGACGGCAACTTGTCCACATTTTTCGCCTGGTGATGGTAGCCATCTGCCTGGTGGTCGCGCTGTTCCCCATCTACTGGATGCTGAACACCTCTTTCAAAACTCAATTTGAAATGTATCAGAAAGTTCCCACCATGCTGCCTCAGGAGCCCACATTGGACGGATACAAATTTCTGATTACGGAAACGCCTTTTCTCAATGCAATCAAAAACAGCTTTCTGGTGGCGATCACCTGCTCGACCCTGTCGGTCCTGCTGGCATACCCCGTCTCCTATGTGGTGGCACGTCTGAAGTTCTACGGACGCAAAACCGTCTCCCGCCTGATCTTGTTTTCCTATCTGATTCCCACATCCGTTCTGTACATTCCGCTGTTCCTCTTCGTTTCCAGCTGCGGTCTGACGGATAACATTTTGGGATTGATCCTGATTTATCCCACCTTTACGCTGCCTTACGTCAGTTGGATGCTGATTCCCCACGTACGCGCCGTTCCCAAGGATATTGAGGAAGCCGCGACCGTGGACGGATGCACCCGTCTGCAGAATATGTACCGCATTGTGTTCCCTCTGGCTCTTCCGGGAATTGTCTCAACGTTCATCTTCGCCTTTTCGTTGTGCTGGGGCGAATACCTGTACGCCCTGGTAAATATCAGCAGCAGCGAAATGAAGACCTTCCCGCTGGTGATCTCCGGGTTGATCTACGGCGATATTTATCCCTGGAACCAGATTATGGCCGGTGCGATTCTGGCCTGTATTCCCATTCTGCTTGTGTACATCTTCTTCTCCAACCTGCTGGTAGGTGGAATGACGGAAGGAGGTGTGAAGGCCTAAGTTCTTTCGATGTTCGATGGAAAATTGTTTTTTAAGGAGGGTATTATGAAAAAGTTTTTGTCTTTGTTGCTTTCTGCCGCCATGGTGACCACCATGCTCACCGCCTGTGGAGGAACTGCTTCCTCTACGACATCCACCGCTTCTGCGTCCGGATCCAGCACTGCATCCGGCGGAACACTGAGCATCTGGGTTGAAAAGAGTTTCAGCGAAGATGTAGACCAGCTGATCAACGAGCGCATCGAGGCCTTCTCCGAGGAGTACGGTGTGCAGGTCAGCGCGGAATTCATCGCCGCTACCGATTATATGACCAAATTGAACGCAGCAGTGGAAGCCGGCAATGTGCCCGACGTCACCTTGTCCAATCCCTATAAAGTGGTCAGCTACTATCCCAACATTCCCTATTCTGACGTGACCGACCTGGTGGATGAACTGGACGCTGAGCGGCCCATGTTTGAAGCACTGAAGGAAGGCACCAAGATCGAAGGCGTGAACTATTTTGTTCCCTTCTACGCAGCGGACAGCCTGCTGTTTGTGCGCACGGACCTGTTTGAAGAGGCCGGCGTGGATCTGCCCACCACCTGGGAAGAACTGTGGGATGCGGCTGTGGCCGTTTCCGACCCTGATAACGGCGTGTACGGCCTGGGCATTGGCTGCGGACCCACGGACGAAGACTGTGAGAACAGCTTCCGCATGATGATGTGGTGCAACGGCGGCAAACTGATGGACGAAGAAGGCAACATCGTTGTGGCGGAGGACGAAGGCCTGCGCGCAATGGTAGAAAAATACGTGGAACTGTATAATGCAGGTGCCATTCCTCCCTCTTCCACCACTTGGGATTCCGGCGGAAACAACAAATCCTATCTGATGGGCGAATCCGCAATGGTCATCAACACTTCCACGCTGTACAACTCCATCAAAGACGATCCCAACTACGCAGAACTGTTTGAAAACACCGCCGTAATCAACGTTCCCGCCGGCAGCGATGGCAGCGTTCTGTTCGGCAACCCGTCCGGCTGGTCCATCATGAACGATGCGAAGAACCCCGACGCAGCGCGTGATTTCATCCGCTTTGTATCTGAAAAAGAGTGGTACGACACCTATCTGGAAGCCATCGGCCCCGTGTTCGCTCCTGTGTATCAGGATCTGGCGGAAGACGAAGTGTGGAGCTCCGGCGCGAACCAGCAGGCCATTGAATACGTCCAGAACGCTACCGGTTACTACGGCTATCCGGCCCAGACCCTGGAAGGCCGCGCCATCGCATCCAAGAACTATTACTCCTTCCCCATCGCACGCATGCTGAACTCCATTGTCACCGGAAGCAAATCCATTGACGACGCCATCGCGCAGCTGGACAAAGAGCTTAACGACACAGCGGAGTCTGTAAAATAAAAAGGAGGCATTTTCAATGTCTGAACCCAAAACCGTGTGGGTCAATCTGGACCCGCGGAACGTGGACCTGACACCCATTGTATCCCGTTGCGAAAAAGCCGGTTACCGGTGCATTACCAAAGACATCGGAACAGATACTGCCAAAGCGGTGGAAATGGCTTTGCAGGCAGATGCCATCGTGAGCATCGGCGAACAGTGGAACCAGGATTCCCTGCCGCAGATTGCGGGCAGCAACCGAATCATCGTGCGCTACGGCGCTGGACTGGACAACGTGAATGTTCCGCTGGCCACACAGTATGGCATCCCGGTGGCCAATCTTCCGGGAATGAACTCTCCCGCTGTGGCTGAGATTGCACTTCTGCACATTCTGAATCTGGGCCGCCGTTTTTCCTATTCGATCGAGGGGATCAAGCAGGGGCATTGGCCTTATTCCATGCCCGGCAACGAACTGGACGGAAAGGTCTTGGGGCTGATCGGCTTCGGAAACATTGCCCGTCAGCTGACCCGCATGGTACAGGGGTTCTCCTTGAAAATCATGGCATACGACAATTACCTGAACGAGGCAGGCCGCGCCTTTGCTCAGGAGCACAACGTCACGCTGACGCAGTCCGCCGAAGAGATTTACCGCAACGCGGACATCGTCAGCCTGCACATCCCCTACACGCCCGCCAACCGCGGCATCGTGAACAAGGACTGCTTCGCGATAATGAAACCAACCGCGTATCTGGTCAACACCTGCCGCGGCGGCGTGATTTGCGAGAAAGATCTGATCGATGCGCTGCGCACCGGCCAGATTCGCGGCGCCGGGTTGGACGTCATGTGTGAAGAGCCGCCTTCCATGGACAATCCGCTTCTGCACATGGACAATGTATTTGTGTCTTCTCACCTGGGTTCCCTGGCAGTGGAAGCAGAAGAACGCAGCCAGCTTCTGATTGCGGACATCATTGACGAACACTTTGCCGGACGAATCCACCGCAACGTGGTCAATCCGCAGGCGCTTGCCAATCACTAAAGGAACAATTGCTGTGCAACAGCAAAATGATCAAAAAAAGGAAAGGGTGCAGTTATGATCGATCTTGAAAAATTCAAAGGGATCTTTCCGGCTTTTCCCGCCTGCTATGACGACAATGGGGAAATCAGTCCGGAACGAACCCAGGACCTGGTACGTTATTGCGCTGAACGCGGTGCAAAAGGCGTGTACATCACCGGAAGCTCCGGCGAGTTCCCGTATCAGACCGTGGACGAACGCCGCCTGACTATGAAAGCGGTAAAAGAAGCCGCGGACGGGCTGACTGTCATCGCCCATGTAGGCGCTGCTGCCACACGGGACAGCGTTGCACTGGCCAAGTATGCGGCCGAATGCGGCATTGACGCCATTTCGTCAGTGCCTCCCTACTACTTCGCCCAGCCGGATTACGGCATCATGGATTACTGGAACGCCATGATTGAAGCGGCGCATCTGCCCTTCATTCTCTACAACATTCCCGGCACCACCGGCGTGACCATCAGCTTTGACATTTTCCGCAAAATGCTGGAGAACCCCTATGTCATCGGCATCAAGAACACCTCGCTGCCCGTGATGGATATGCTTCAGTTCAAGGCCTGCGGCAAGGACCGCTGCGTTGTCTTCAACGGACCGGACGAGCAATTTGTGGCGGGCCGTCTGATGGGCGCAGACAGCGGCATCGGCAGCACCTATGTGGTGATGCTGGACCTGTATTTGAAAGCGGATGCCTGCATCCGCGCCGGAGACTATGCGCTGGCCGGCGAGATTCAGCGGTTCATGACCACAGCAACTCTGGATATTCTTCGCTGCCACGGTCATCTGATTTCCGGCTTGAAGTACATCCTGCATCTGCAGGGGTTCGAGATCGGCGAAGCACGCAGACCTCTGGTTCCTGTCAACGACGATGACCGCCGTGCACTGGTAGAAATCGAACGGCGAATCGAAGAGGCGACCATGAAGTACTGCGGACGCAAACCCGGCAGAGCCTGATTTTAAAGCAAAAACAAGCCAGCATTTCAATGCTGGCTTGTTTTTTCAACTGCTGCAAAACCTTACATAAAAAGGCGCCGTCCCCGGTGGGACGGCGCCTTTGTCATGCCTGTTTTTTAGATTTCTGGCTTTTGATGACCTTCATGCGGGTGAATTCTTCACGCTCGTGCTCCTCCAGTGTGCTGGAGATAAAACGAATGTTGGTCTCCAGCTTGGGAATCACCACGTTCTCCAGCATGTTGGCACGGCGCTGTGTCTTTTTGCTGGCCGTGGCCAGGCCGTACACGCTGTGCTCGATGCCCGCCAGTTTCGCACACAAATGTTTGACGTTATCAAAGCACATATATGCGTAATCCAGCTGTGAATTGGTGTCGGAAAAGCCGTAGTACGGGAAAGGAGGCGGGCTGTCCAGATGGCCCGTGGGCAGATCCACGCCCATGATGCTGTGACTGGTGACAGAAAAGCCTTTCTCCTCCGGCACGGCGTTCTCCAGAGAGCGGTCAATGCCCAGCGTGATGTTGGCGCTTTGCAGCGCTGTGTAGGAGCGGATAAACGTATCACCGATCTCCTTCTGCATCCCGGCGGCCTCATCGATCAGCTTCATCATCTCCCGCATGAGCACGTTGCGCTTGCGGTCCAGCAGGTCAAAGCCCAGCTTGGCCAGAGACAGGTTCTTTTTGCAGGCAATCAGATTGCCTTTTGTGGGGAATATCTGTTCGGCCATGGTACAACACCTCCCGGGTGGTCGAAAATCTCAATCAATGCTTGCCGTAATGCTGCTCCAGCACCTTTTCGTCGATGCGCTCCAGCTCCTCGCGGGGCAGGATGGACAAAAGCCGCCAGCCCAGATCCAAACTCTGGTCAATGGTGCGGTCCTCATCGGCGCCCTGGCCCAGGAACTCATGCTCGAAGTGGTTGCCGAAATCCAGATACAGCTTGTCGGTGGTGGACAGCTCTTCCTCGCCGATGACGCTGGCCAGACCGCGGGCATCCGACACCTTTGCATAGCTGGCAAACAGCTGGTTGGACACGTCGGCATGATCCTCGCGGGTAAAGCCCTTGCCGATGCCGTCCTTCATCAGACGGGACAGGCTGGGCAGCACGCTGATGGGCGGATAAATGCCCTGCTGGTCCAGGTACCGGTCCAGAACGATCTGTCCTTCGGTGATATAACCTGTAAGGTCCGGAATCGGATGGGTGATATCGTCGTTGGGCATGGTGAGAATGGGGATCTGGGTCACGCTGCCTTCGCGCCCTTCAATGACGCCGGCCCGTTCGTACAGGCTGGCGAAGTCGGAGTACAAATAACCCGGATAGCCCTTTCGGCCGGGGATCTCGCCTTTGGAGGAAGAGAACTCGCGCAGCGCTTCGGCGTAACTGGTCATGTCCGTCATGACCACCAGCACGTGCATATTCTGTTCAAACGCCAGATACTCCGCCGCAGTCAGCGCGCAGCGCGGCGTCAGAATACGCTCGATAATGGGGTCTGAAGACAGGTTCAAAAACATGGTCACGCGGCTGAGCGCGCCGGACTCTTCAAAGCTGCGGCGGAAGTATTCAGCCACGTCCTTTGTGACGCCCATGGCGCAGAACACGATGCCGAAGTTTTCGGTTTTTTCGCCGCTCAGCTTGGCCTGCCGCACGATCTGGGCAGCCAGCTTGTTGTGGCTCATGCCGGAACCGGAGAAAATGGGCAGCTTCTGGCCGCGGATCAGTGTGATCAGCGTATCGATGGAAGAGATGCCCGTGCGGATGTAGTTGCGGGGATACGAACGGGACACCGGGTTGATGGCGCTGCCGTTGATGTCATCAAAACGGCTGGCAAACACCGGGCCCAGGCCGTCAATGGGTTCGCCCGCGCCGTTGAAAATGCGGCCCACAATTTCGGGGGCCAGCGCCAGGCGCATGGGTTCGCCGGTAAAACGGGTGGAAGTGCCGGACAGCGTCAGACCGTTGGTGCCTGCAAACACCTGCACCACCGCGCGCTTTCCTTCCAGGGCCACCACGCGGCCCGTGCGCACGCCGTCTTTTGTTTTGATCTCCACCATTTCCTCATAGCTGGCATTTTCCACGCCGTCAATGGCGACCAGCGGGCCGTTGATATCGCTCAGCCCCAAATATTCCATGGCCATGGCAGATCACTTCCCTTCCGCTTTCGCCGCATTCAGCGGCTTCTGTTTTTCCAGCAGCTCGGCGCACATCGCGTCCAGCTCCTGATTGTACTGTCCGAACATTTCAGGCTTGTCGTTGGGGATCTCATACTTCACTTTGATGAGCTTGTCGAACAGGCCCGCCTCGCTCATGGCGCTGACCGGCACGCCGGCGCCCACCAGCTCCACAGCCCGGTCATACAGGTGAAGAATGGCCTCCATCATCCACATCTGCTTGGACAGCGGCACATACGTATCGTTTTTGTGGAACGCATTCTGCTGCAAGAAGCCCACGCGGATCACACGGGCCACTTCCAGCGTGACTTTCTGCGAGTCGGGCAGCACGTCGGAGCCGATCAGCTTGACGATCTCCATCAGCTTGTTCTCCTCGCTGAGCAGGCCCAGCATCCGGCCGCGCATTTTGCAGAAGTCCTCGCCCACATTGGCGATGTAATAGGGGTCCAGATCCTCGTAATATTCGCTGTAACTGATGGTCCAGTTGATGGCGGGATAGTGCCGGGCATAGGCCAGGCTTTTGTCCAGCGCCAAAAAGCAGCGCACAAAGCGCTTGGTGTTCTGGGTGACCGGCTCGGAGAAGTCGGAACCCTGCGGCGACACCGCGCCGATGACCGACACGCTGCCGGTGCTGCCGTTCAGATTCTTCACGCAGCCGGCGCGCTCGTAAAAGGCCGCCAGACGGCTGGGAAGATAGGCCGGGAAGCCCTCTTCTGCGGGCATTTCCTCCAGACGGCCGGAAATCTCACGCAGAGCCTCGGCCCAGCGGGAGGTGGAGTCGGCCATCATGGCCACATCGTAGCCCATATCGCGGTAGTATTCGGCCAGCGTGATGCCTGTGTAAATGGACGCCTCACGGGCGGCCACAGGCATGTTGGATGTGTTGGCAATCAGCACTGTGCGCTGGGTCATGGGTTTGCCGCTCTTGGGGTCTTCCAGCTCCCGGAACTCGTTCAAAACCTGGGTCATCTCGTTGCCGCGCTCGCCGCAGCCCACATAGATGATGATATCGGCGTCGCACCATTTGGCCAGCTGGTGCTGGGTCATGGTCTTGCCAGTGCCGAAACCGCCGGGAATGGCGGCCACGCCGCCCTTGGCAATGGGAAACAGCGTGTCGATGACGCGCTGACCGGTGATCAGCGGACGGCCGATCACCTCACGGTCCTGCACAGGGCGGGGCACACGAATAGGCCAGCGCTGTGCCAGACACAGCGTTTTTTCCTCCCCTTCGGGGGTCTTCACTTTGCAGATGGGGTCCGTCACCGTATAGGCGCCGTCCTCCGCCGCCCAGATGACCGTGCCGGACACATCGGGCGGGACCATGCTCTTATGGGTGATGATGCTGGTTTCCGGGCACGTGGCGATCACATCGCCGCCCCGCACACTGGCGCCGGGCTTTACCGTGACGGTCACGTCCCATTTGCGGGTCTCGTCCAGACTGCTCACATGGACACCGGTGGCAATGAAGGCACCGTTCTTCTCGGCAATTTCGCCCAGGGGGCGCTCGATGCCGTCGAAGATGTTCTCCATAATGCCGGGTCCCAGCGTGGCGGACAGAGGTGCGCCGGTCCCTTTGACCGGCTCGCCCACCGACAGGCCCGTGGTGTTCTCGTACACCTGAATGGTGGTCCGGTCATCGCTGACATGGATGACCTCACCGATCAGGCCCGCGTTGCCCACGTAGACCATTTCCATCATGCCGAAGCTGTCCGTGTCACGCACCGTGACGACAGGCCCGTTGATCGAATAGATCGTATCTTTCATAGGCTGCTCCTAACTATCTGTACTGTAAATGGGCGTCTCACTCGACGCGCAGGCCGCACCGGCCCAGAAACGCGGTGCGCTGTGCGCGGATGGCATCATCCAGCGTCTCGTCGAACAAACGCCGTCCGGTGCGCAGCTTTGCGCCGCCGAACCGAATCTCCCGGTCCGCCTGCACCTGGCAGCCGGGCAGGGCTTTTTCCAGCGCGGGCTGCAGCCGTGCCAGATCCTGCGGCCGCACCTGTACCACACAGCCGGGCTGAACATCGGCCTGATGGCGCAGCATGGTTTTCACCACGCCGTCCACATAGGCCGGCGTGTCCACATAAGCCGCCAGGTTCTCTTCCAGCTCGGCAAACAAAGCGTTTACCAGCTGGCCGCGATACCCCAGCAGCTTCTTTCGATTTTCCTGGCGCGCCGCGGCCATCTCACGCCCCAGCTTGGCCCGGGCTTCGGCCCGGTAGGCCTCCAGCGGATCCGTGCGCTGCACGCCCACAATGGAAGCGTACTTCTGATCTGCCTGGACCTTGGCCTCGGCGAGAATGGCCTCGGCCTGCTGGCGGGCGGCATCCAGAACCGAATCAGAAAACTGCGCAAAGGACTGCCCGTTTTCCGAAATCTTCTGCGCGGTGCGCTCCAGTTCCACGTTTTTCTTACTCATTCCCGTCACCTCAAATCTTCACGCCCACCGCCTCAGAGATGTAGCGCCGTATGCTGTCTCCGGGGTTGGTGTCGCTGTGCCGGTCCGGCATTTCCACGATCAGCGGGCGCCTGCGGTTCAGTTTGTAGGCGAACACCACGTCCGCACACTTGGCCACAAGTTTGTCCGTGATCAGCACCAGACCGATCTCGGGGTCGGCGCAGGCTTTCTCCAGCGCCTGGTTCATTTCCTCCGGCTCATGCACCACAACGCCGCGCACGCCCACCAGGCGCATGCCGGCCAGGGTGTCTACGTTGTCGCTGATGAGAAAATATTTCATGGAACTTACACCTTCGTCCAAATCAGGATGGCAACCAGCATGCCGTACAGAGCAATACCTTCGCCCAAAGCAACAAAGATCAGCGCTTTACCGAAGCTCTTGGGGTCTTCTGTCAGCGCACCGATGGCAGCGGGAGCGCCCGCGCCCACGGCGATGCCGGAACCGATGGCGGCAATGCCCATGGCCAGCGCGGCAGCCAGCAGACCCAGGCCCTGGTTGATGTCCGGCGCAGCGGCCGCGGCGGTGACGTCCTCAGCGAACGCGACGCTGGAAAGCGCGCAGGCCAGCACAAACACGGCCAGCAGAACCACAAATGTACGAGCGGCTTTTTTCAGTTTCTGATTTTTCATAATGTGTCTCCATTCTGCCGCAAAAGGCGGCGTGTAATAATCTATGAGATCAAATCCGGCACCGGCCGGATAGGATGGCGTCAGCCTTCGCTTTGGGCGCCGTTCAGCCGAACGCGCAGCGGGTCAAAGGGACGGCCGGTGGCGTCAAAGAAGCGGCTGAACATTTCGTAAAATTCAAGACGCAGCACCTGAATGCCCACAAACAGGCCTTCCAGTGCCATGACGAACAGGTTGCCCACCAGAACGATGAGCCAGTACAGCAGCGGATTGGTGGTCATATCGCTGAGGGTGAACACCATGGTCATCATGCCTGCATGGGCCAGCGCAAAGCCGCCCACACGCAAAAAGCTCATGGTATTGGATGCAAAACTGAGCAGCGCGTCAAACACTTCGAAGAAACCATTCATAAAGATCTCGCCCACGGTCTCCTCCACCGGTTTGCCCTCGATGCGCGCACAGATGAACTCGGAGAAGTAAATGCACAAGAACGGCACCACCAGGCACAGCACATAAAATACGGGAGTGCAGATAAACGGGATGTCGTACCCCAGCGCCAGTTCCACCAGCGTGGCCAGCAGGCTGAAGTAGAACACCAGGCCCGCGACGCCATTGACCGAAAAGATTGCCTCGGCAATATGACCTCTGCGGATGCAGGACAGAATACCCGTGAACATAGCCGCCGCGATCAGGAAAATGCCCGCGATCACGCTGGAAACCAAAAGCACGATGATGCTGTTGGGTTCCAGAACATCCATGGGTTTTTCCGCAAATCCCAGCATCCGGTAGAAGCCGTCCAGCGCGTGCTCAAAGCCAAAGATGCTGCCGTATACAAAGCCGAACAGGGTGGAGAAAATACTGCAGCGGGACAGCACCAGACCGATTTGCATGTGCATTTTTTTGTACATCACAAAATAGCCGATCAGACCCAGCAGAATGCCCTGGCCCACATCGCCGAACATGATGCCGAACAGCACCGCGTAGGTGATGGCCACAAAACCCGTGGGGTCCAGATCCCCGTATTCCGGCAGGCCGTACATGTCCACAAACATTTCGAAGGGGCGGAACAGCCAGTTGTTTTTCAGCTTCACCGGCGGCTTGCGGTCGGGCGGGGTCTCGGCGTCCTCCAGCTCGCTGTCCCGGCACAGGCGAACGCCCGGGAGAATGGCCAGCGCGTTCTTTACGTGCTCCACTTCATCGCAGGGGACATAGCCGCTGATGTAATAGGTGTGCTCCAGTACGATCACGTATTTGTACATGTCGTAAATCTGCGATTCATAGTTCAGCCATGCGGCACAGCGTCGCAGATATTCCAGCATTTTCGCATCCGCCAGCTGGGCGTTGTTTTTCAATTCCTTCTGGCGCTCGCGCAGTTCGTTTTCCTCGGTGATGATCTGTGCGATAGCGTCCTGAGGCGTGCCGTGCACGAAGTCCGGCACCCACACACGCTCGAAATACAGCGAGGCGAAAATATCGTCCACTTCGTGCGCCTTGTCTTCCGGGACAAAATACATGCCCCAATAGTACTCGCCGTCAAAATCATACTCGTGGAAGGTGAACGAATGTTCTTCATAATAAGGAAGCTTGATAAAGCTGTCCTTGGGCAGACGGCCGAAACGCACCTTCAGATATTTGCAGCTGAAAATCTCATCGATGCTGGTCTGCAGGCCGGTCAGATGGTACAGCTGCGCCTTGGTCTGCTCATAGGTGGCAAGCTTGGCGTTGATCTCCGTTTCCATCCGGTTGCGCTCGGCCACCTGCGCGGCAAGCTTTTCCACTGTCTGGCGCACCTCGTCGTACTCGAACATCCGACCATCGTAAGCCAGCAGCGTGTTGTCCTGTCCCAGGTCCTTGATCAGTCCCAGCGTCTGGTTCAGCAAAGGCGTATACTTGTTCTCCGCCTGCCCGGTGGCCGCATTGATGCTCTCGGTCACGTCGTCCGGCTGGAAACATGCGGCGCGCGCCAGAACTTCCAGCGTAGCCTGTGGATCACGCTCGGGGCCGTAGATGTTGACATGTTCCATTTTTACCATGCCCATGTTATGGCACCTCGTTTCTTATCTTGATTGCGTATCAAAACGGGCGTTTCAATACTTGAGGAACGCATTGATCTGCGCGGCCGGCAGACCGTAGCGCACGCCTTCAATGATATTAATAATGTTGCTGCGCTGAATATCCGCCAGACACAGCGTGGCAGCCAGCACCGTCTGCGGCGTGCAGGAAAAATGCAGCAAACGCTCCGCCGCATGGTACAGCGCCCGGTCCGCCTCAATGTCCGAGGGTTTCTCCAGGTCAGCCGTGCGCTCGCCGTACACCGCTTTGGCCCGGGAGTCATTGTACAGCCGCAAGAACTCGTTCAGATCACGGGCATTGGCCATCTCATACAGTTTCCGGGGCGGCAGAATATAGCTGACATTCAAAAGCAGCGCGCGAATCCTCTGCGGCGGCAGCTGCGTATTGTAAAACGCTTTGGCGCGGTACAGCAGATCCAGATTGTAGATCTCCGCCTGCTGAAGGAACAGACGCTTGGTATCCTGCCGGGTGTGGCCGGGAATACTGCGGTCGATCTGCCGGATGACCGTGGTATAGTAGTAGTCCCAGAACGCATGCTCACACAGCAGGTAGTCGGGCAGTTTGCCCCGGGGCGGCATCACAGACGCCAGCACCTTTGCGTAGGGCGTTCCCGCAACCACCGGCACACACTCCTCAATGGTTTCCGCCTTGGCCAGCTTCAGCAGGCTGAAACTGGTTTTGCTTGCCAAAAAGCCCGGCAGCTGCACGATGTAATGGTGGCGGAAGCCCATGCTTAACAGTCGGATCTTGGCCAGAAGTTCGGTGATCTCGCAGCGCATCAGAAAATACGTGCCGAAGCTTCCCTTCTTATACGTATAATGCATCAGCGATTCGTATTTATAAAAAATGTCTTTGCGCAAAGCCTCTTCGATCTGGGCGCGATGCAGATTCATGGGGGAAAGCCCCTTCAGGCTATCGGCAAAATAGGGGTGGTTCTGCAGCGCGGTGGTCACTTCCAGCACGCTGCGCTTGCGCTCCAGCTCGGCGTAGTCGTCCCGCATCAGGCGGCGGGCGGCAATGGCCTTGGCCTTGGGCACAATGGCCAGCGCAGATTGATTCTCCAGCATCCCCGTTCACTCTCCTTTCCCGCGAACAAAACGCCGGAACATTCAGGCCTGTCCGCTCAGCACGCCGTTCTGAAGCTCTTTCAGCCACATTTCGCGCTTCTCTTCAAAGGCTGCATCCAGCGCGTGCTTCGCCTCCAGATAAGCCTTGTCCATTTCATCCCGCTCTTTGCGGGTATCCGCGTCCAGCTGTGCGTCCACCTGTTTTTTACCGGCCTCCAGAGCAGCCTCCCGCTTTTTCAGTTCCTCATTGGCACGTTTTTCCGCACCGGCCAGGATCTCCTTTTTTTCTTCCTGCGCCTGATCGATCAGCGCGCGGGCCTTTCGGTCCGTCTCCATGATCAATTCCACAAAAGCCTCCATGCTGCGGCCCTCCGTTCGATTGCTCCGGCCCACACGCGAAGCACGTGCGGGCCGGGGAATGGTAATACAACTGTCAAATTTATAACAGGCAATTGATAGGAATAAGATACTCTCTTTTGTCAAAAAATGCAACCCCGTGCCGCGGAGAAAATTTTTCTACGATACCTCGCTTTTTTGTCACAATTCGGTCAATTTTCATCCAGCGCACGGCACAACTCCAGCCAGCGGACGTCCTGCTGCCAGAAAATCCGGTCGCCGGAAAAGCCCTCTTCCAGCGCACGGGATACCGCGTATGTATCGCGTACCGGGAACGAGCAAAGCTCACACCGAACCGGGCGGTCCTCTCTTTTTTTCAAAAGATAGTGGGGCCGCAAATGATCCAGCGAGCGCACCAGCCGGATGGAAAAACCCGCGTCCAGCTAGCCCGGCAGAAGTCACTCGCCCGTTTTCACCGGCACAGCCGCCGTCCAGGGAGCCTGCGGGTCCAGCTGTGTGCACCGGGCGCAAAGCATACGCAGAAAAGGCGCCACCGCGGCTGCATCCAGCGCCGCCAGCGGAAGGATCTGCCAGGATGCATCAGGGTCAGCGGCATGCAGCGCCCGGCTTTGGGAATTATCCGCATCGGCCGGGCACAGCGCTCCGCACACGGCCAGGCGCTCCTGAAGGAAACCGCCCCACACTTCGCCCTCTTCAAAAACCCGATCCAGATAGGCCGCTGCCCAGGCGCCGTCCCGACGGAACTGACTGTAAAGATACATTGCCGCGGGGATCTCCTGTTTCAGAAGCCGCCGCACGGACAGGTTGTCTCTCTTTTCCATTTGCATATTCAACACCTCGGCTCATTCTATGCGTTTGCCGCGGTGAGTTATTCGCGTTCCGCACTGGATTTTTCCAACCATACAGTATATAATAAAAAAAATACACCTGCGGAGGATTCTCGTTTTATGAAAATTTCCCGTCTCGCATTGCGCAAGCTTTTGCTTGGCGCGGTCCTGCTGCTGGTGGCGGCCGCCATCACCATGTTCATCAAAGAATCGCTGGATACCCAGAATCCGGAGTCTGCTCTGCCGATTCTGACCATTGAATACAACGGCACAGAAGTTCCGCCCAGCCAGGAGGGCTTTTTGTACCGCGCAGGCTATGAATGGAGCTTTTTCACCACGGTGGAACGCCGTGCGCCGCAGCTTGCGGAAAACGACCTGCCCCTGATTCCGCTGGACGTTTCTCCGCAGGCGGAACTGGAGTTGCGCTTTTCAAAGGAACCGTCCAGTATCAAAGTGCTGCGCGCCTCGGGTACGGGGTCGACGGAATTTCTGGAACTGACCGACGCAAGCGACGGCACCTTCAACACACCGACCACCTCGGGTGTTTATGTGTACAAAATTCTGGCCGAGTGGAGCACCCGCGGCTACATTCAATATTATTTCTCCTTAAATGTTCGTTAAAAAAAGAGCCTGTTTCAAAAACAGGCTCTTTTTTTATTACAATTCAGAGTCATCCAGCCGGCGCAGGCTTTTTCGATACGGTGTGCTGGCGCGCAGTGCGCACAGCAGCAGGCTCATTACAAAAGCGGCCGCCACTGTGTCGCTGAGGAAATGCCGTCCCATAATCAGCCGGGACGCCGCCATGCCTGCCACATAGGCCCAGCAGGCAGCCCACACCAGACCGCGGCGCCGGTTCCAGCCCGGCAGAACGTCGCACAGCAGCACCAGCACGAAAATGCCGCAGGCCGCGGCCGTGTGCCCCGAGGGGAAACTGCTTCCGCCGTTCCCGAAAGGTTCCAGCCAGGTGGTGAACGCACTGAAATCCCCCGCCGCCATCATATCGTCAAAGCGGGTTCTGTTCCATACAAGCTTCAGCAAATTGATCAGCACGTTGTCCAGGATCATATACACCACCGACCAGCCCATGGCTGTGTGCAGCCGGCGGCGAAGGCTGTCGCCGCCGCGGACCAGCACCCGCGCCAAAAGCACACCCAGCAGCACCAAAATAGCCCAAACCGCAGCCGTGTGCCAGACGGCACCGGGCACACTGCGCTTTTGCAAGTTGCTCAGCGAAGCCCAGAACAGCGCTGCTGCGCCCACCGCCCCCAGCAGCCGGGCCCCTGTGCGAAGCCAGGGCCGTTTCGGGCCGGACAGCCAGAGCCACAGAATTGCCGGAAGATACAGCGGATAATAGCCAAAGCATTCCATCCAAATTGCGGGATAGAACTGCGGTGCATACACCGCGTGATTCAAAGGCAGGTCCCACAGTGCACCTGCGGCCATGCCCAACACAAACAGAA
Source organism: uncultured Ruthenibacterium sp. (assembly GCA_944388395.1). Lineage (GTDB taxonomy): Bacteria > Bacillota > Clostridia > Oscillospirales > Ruminococcaceae > Ruthenibacterium > Ruthenibacterium komagatae. The sequence continues at coordinate 6,551 of CALXIP010000022.1, read as the reverse complement.
TGATCCACCACAACCAGGCCCTCGGAAAATGCTTTTCCTGTCTCATTGTTCACCCTCTTTCTCCGGCCGCAGAAGCTGTTCAAACGCCTGCGCGGCCAATGGTTTTGCAAAATAGTAGCCCTGGAAATCATCACAGCCTCTTTCTTTCAGAAACAGGAACTGCTGTTCCTGCTCCACGCCTTCCGCTGTGACAGACATTCCCAGTGATTTGGCCAGTTCGATGGTGAACCGAATGATTTTATCTCCCCGGGAATTGCCGATCTCATCCACAAAGCTTTTGTCCAGTTTCAAAATATCGAAGGACAGATCCTTCAAACTTGCCATGGAAGAATAACCGGTTCCAAAATCATCCACCAGCACCCGGAAGCCTGCCTGATGCAGCTGACGGATCACATCCCGCATATTTTCCACGTTCTCCACGGCGGCGCTTTCGGTCACTTCGAACTGAACCGCCCAGGGCGGCAGCCCCGCCTGCTGGAACATTTCCCGGCAGCGAATGGCATAATCCTTTTGATACAGCCGCGCGCGGGACAGATTGACCGAGACGGGAACGATGGCCCGCCCCTGCTTCCTCCAGGCAGTCTGCTGACGGACGACCGCCTCCAGCATGTAATCGTCCAGGCGGGCAATCCATCCGTTTTGCTCGCAAAGAGGAATGAAGCGGCCGGGCGGGATCAAAGTACCATCGCAGTTCCAGCGCACCAGTGCTTCCGCGCCGGTGACGGTCGTTCCGTCCGGCCCGAATTTGGGCTGATAATACGGTATAAATTCCCTGTTGAGAAATGCGCCGTCCAGCCGGCTTTCGATCTGCTGCAGTTCCCGGGTGGCATCGCGCATCGCCTGGTCATAAAAAGCACAGAAGCCCTGCCGCGTGCGCACCATTTTGGAGGCGGTCAGCGCCTGGTTGTAGACCTTTTCCCACTCAAAATCTTTTTCTTCCAGTTCATAAACGCCAATGGCCGGCATCACATTGGGACGGTTTGCGTCCTGAGATACATCCAAAAGCACCTGTGCCACTTCCTCGGCGCGTGTCTCCAACTGTGCGGGATCGTCGTATTTCCACAGTGCCACAAAATGGTCGGCGGTACGGCGGGCAGCCACCTCGCCGGTCCGAATGCTGCTCAGCCAGACAGACCACACCTGCCGCAGCACACGATTGCCCTCTTCCACGCCAAAAATACTGTTGATGCGTTTGAAATTCTGCAAATCCAGCACCACACAGGCCAACTTTCCATGGGGCTGCTTCAGCTGCTCGTCCGCCTCCTGACAAAATTTTGCAAAATTGTACCCGCCGGTCAGCGGATCGGCGTACGCCAGTTCCATCAAACGCCGTTTCTGACGGGCGCGGGTGCCGGACAGCACTGCCGCACCTGCCAGAAAGGAAACTACCAGAATACCAATCAGCAGATGATTGGCCCCAAGCACCGGCGCAGTGCGCGCCTCCAGAACTTCCGAAGGCACCACATTCAGCAGATACCAGTCGTTGATTCCCAGCAGCATGTAGTAGCCGTATCGCCTGCCGTCCCGCTCAAATTCCACCATGCCGCTGCCGCCCCGGGCCATATCCTTCTGCATGACCTCCACCGCCTGCAGGTTCCGCTCGGATACCGCAGGCAGCATTTGGAACAGATTCTCGTCAATATTGTTCCGTGAGACCACAATTGTCCCGTCCGATTCAATCACATAGGAATAGCCTTTTCCCTGAAAGGACGGCACGTCCAGCAGTGTGCGGAACTGGCGGGTGCTGTAGACGGCGAACAGTACGCCCACCGGCTCCTGGTTCTCCACAAGCGGCACAGCATAGACATTGATCCACATTCCGTCGGTGCTGTCCTTCACCGGTGCGGTCAGCACTTTTTCATTTTCCATGGCCGCCAGAAAGAAGTCTCGCTGGCCCACCTGAATCACGCGGTTGTCGGTGGTGAAGGCTGTTCCGTCCGCTGCGGCAATGCCCATTCGTTTAAAACCGTACATCTTTACCAAGGGCATCAGGGAACGAACCCCCGCCTCCGGCTGATCTGCCCCGACAGAGACGATCTGCTGTGCAACACCTTGCAGAAGCTGCTGATTGGCCTCTACTTCCTGACACAAAACCAGGCGGCTCTGCGCAGCGACGTCTTCCAGTGCATGGCCGATCTGATTTGCCATCTGATGCTGAATAAATACGGTATAGCCGTACAGGCACGCCGCCAGAACACAGCCGTAGAAGGCCAGACAGATGGCTGTCAGCCGCAGAAGTTTGTCGCGCTTCATGTCCTCCCCCTCCTCCCAAGTCTGTTTTCATCATCATACCATACGAAAAAAAGCACCGTCCACACCGACCGTCAAAAAAATTTGAACAAGTTGTGAAAACTGACCGCTTTCCGTTGACTTTTCCTTAAAAATCTCCTATGATACTTTGGTACGTTAATCATTAGCTTTCCTAACTATTAGGCAACGAAAGGAAGTTCTGTCTTGAAAAAGGACGTATCGCAGACCACACGGCTGTTCACTGTGATGGACCATATGCGCCGTGTCTGGCAAAATCTTCGTCCGTGCCCCGATCTGACCAAAGCGCAGTTTGGCACTTTGATGGTGCTGGCCAATGGCGGAAAAAAGCCCGGACCCGAAGACCCGCACCCTTGTCTGCCCGGACGGCCGGTGATGAGCCTGTCTGCGGTGGCGGCCGCTATGGGGCAGAGCCTTCCGTCCATCAGTCAGCGCATCAGCGCCCTGGAGGGCATGGGATATGTGGAGCGTGTGCCCGACCCGTCCGACCGGCGGGTATCCGGCATCCGCATCAGCGCCAGCGGCATCTCTCTGCTGGAACAGGCCAAAAGCGATCTGGGCGCACGCATCAATGCCGCCATCGACACCCTGGGCGGCGAAAATCTTGAATTGCTGCTGAATCTGCTGGAGCAATTTGCGGCCGCGCTGGATGCAGCGGCTGAAGAAGAAACTGGAGGAGTGAACGAAACATGTTGAAACTGAAGCGGTATATGAAGCCATATCTCGGGTTTCTGTTGGCCGCGGTCCTTCTGCTGTTCGGCCAGGCGATGCTGGAGCTGGAACTGCCCAATATGATGAGCAACATTGTAAACATCGGCATTCAGCAGGGCGGCATCACCCAGGCCGCGCCCGACGCCATCGACGCTGACGCCATGGCGCTGATGAAGCAGTTCATGTCCACAGAGGATCAGGCGGTAGTGGACGAAGCCTACAGTCCCTTCGACAGCCTGGCGGACACCGACAAGCTGTACAAAACCTATCCCGAGGCGGACGGAACCACCTTGGCTCTGACCGGAGACGGCAGCGCAGCCTCCGGCGCGTTCAGCCGTGCCTCTTACGCGCTTCTGCAGGTGTTGGAGCAGGTGGGCTCGCAAAGCGGACAGAGCTTTGGCGACACTAATTCCAAAACCATGGACCTGTCCAGAATGAATGAGCTGCTTCCCCTGCTGCAGCAGTTGCCCCGGCAGGTGGTGGACGATGCCATTGCCGCTTCGGCCGCCACACCGGACATGATGCTGGAGCAGACAGCCGCCGTATTCACCAAAAGCTTTTACGTGCAGCTGGGCGCGGACACCGACGCCATCCAGAACCGTTACATCTTCAGTACCGGCGCGAAAATGCTGGGGCTGGCCATTTTGCTCACAGCCTGTGCCATTGGCGCAGGGTTCTGCCTTGCCCGTATGGGTGCAGGCGTGGGCCGCGACCTGCGCCATGCCGTATTTGAGCGCGTGACCCATTTCAACAACGCGGAGATGGACCAGTTTTCCACCGCCAGCCTGATCACCCGCACCACCAACGACATCACCCAGGTGCAAACATTCCTTTCCATGGGCCTGCGCATGATGTGCTTTGCCCCCATCATGGGCATTGGCGGCCTGATCATGGGCCTGTCCAAATGCGTATCCCTGGCCTGGGTGCTGGCACTGGCATTGATTTTGATGCTGGGCCTGATCCTGATGCTGTTCACGGTGGCGCTGCCCCGCTTTAAAAAGATGCAGCAGCTGGTGGACCGGCTGAACCTGGTCAGCCGTGAGGAGCTGTCCGGCATGATGGTGGTTCGCGCCTTCGCCAACCAGGACTTTATGCAGAAACGTTTTGACAAGGCCAACCGTGATCTGACATCCAACACGCTGTTCGTCAACCGCGCCATGACCATCATGCTGCCGTTCATGATGCTGGTGATGAACGGTGTCTCCCTGCTGATCGTCTGGTTCGGCGGTCATCAGATTGCGGAGAGCAACATGCAGGTGGGCGACATGATGGCCTTCATCCAGTACGCCATGCATGTGATCATGAGTTTCCTGTTCATCAGCATGATGTTCATCATGGTTCCCCGTGCCACCGTCTCGGCCGAGCGTATTTATGAGGTCATCACCACTGAAAGTTCCATCAAGGACCCCGAACAGCCCAAGCATCTGCCCGCCCGGCCCCAGGGCGTCATCCGCTTTGAGGATGTCAGCTTCCGGTACGAAGGGGCGGACGCCAACGTGCTGGAACACATCAGCTTCACCGCAAAACCCGGCGAGACCACTGCGTTCATCGGCTCCACCGGCTCCGGCAAGTCCACGCTGGTCAACCTGGTTCCCCGTTTTTACGATGTGAGCGAGGGCCGTATCACCATCGATGGCATCGATGTGCGTGACCTGACCCAGCATGAGCTGCGCGACGCCATCGGCTATGTGCCGCAGAAGGGCCTGCTGTTCTCCGGAACCGTGGCTTCCAACCTGCGTTATGCCGACGCCGAAGCCAGCGACGAAACGCTGCAGCGCGCCGCGGACGTGGCCCAGGCCACGGAGTTCATCCAGCAGCTGGAAGACGGGTTTGACACCGCCATCAGCCAGGGCGGCACCAACGTTTCCGGTGGACAGCGCCAGCGTCTTTCCATCGCCCGCGCGCTGGTGAAAAAAGCACCTGTGTATATCTTTGACGACACTTTCTCGGCGCTGGACTTCAAGACAGATGCCAAACTGCGCAAGGCCCTGGCCGGATACACCGAAAACTCCACCGTGCTGCTGGTGGCACAGCGTGTTTCCACCATCATGCACGCGCAGCAGATCGTTGTTCTGGACGAAGGCCGGGTAGCCGGCATCGGCACCCACAAGGAACTGCTGAAAACCTGCAAAACCTACCGCGAGATCGCGGAAAGTCAGCTTTCAAAGGAGGAATTGGCATAATGGCACACGCTGCACCTCAAGGCCCGCGCCCCGGCGGACGCGGCCCCGGCGCGATGATGCCGGGCGAAAAAGCCAAAGACTTCAAAGGCACCATGAAAAAGCTGCTGGCCTATCTGGGCAAGTTTCTGCCCAGCATCATCCTGGTTTTGGTCTGCGCCGCAGCTTCTACCATTTTTTCCATTTTCGGGCCCAAAATTCTGGGTCAGGCGACCACCAAACTGTTTGAGGGCGTGATCGCGCTTCTCACCGGCACGGGCACCATTGATTTCGATGCCATTGCCCAAATTCTGATATTCCTGCTGTGCCTGTACCTGATCAGTGCTCTGCTGAGTTATGTGCAGGGCTGGGTGATGGCCGGCGTGGCCACCAAACTCAGCTATTCCATGCGCCGGGACATCAGCAACAAAATCGACCGCATGCCCCTGGCCTACTTCGACCGTGTTCAGTCCGGTGAAGTGCTGAGCCGCATCACCAACGACGTGGACACTGTGACCCAGACGCTGAACCAGAGTCTCTCTCAGATCGTCTCCAACGTGACCATGATGGTGGGCGTGCTGTGCATGATGCTTTCCATCAGCCCCATCATGACGCTGGTGGCACTGTGCATTCTGCCCTTCAGCGTGCTGATCGTTATGAACGTGGTCAAACGCAGCCAGCCCTACTTCCAGCAACAGCAGGAATATCTGGGCCATGTGAACGGCCACGTGGAAGAGATGTACGGCGGCCATGTGATCGTCTCCGCCTTCAACGGCGAGGAAGACAGTCTGGCTACTTTTGACAAGCTCAACGAGCGGCTGTACACCTCCGCCTGGAAGAGCCAGTTCCTTTCCGGCATGATGATGCCTCTGATGAACTTTGTAGGCAACCTGGGTTATGTGGGCATCTGCGTGCTGGGCGGCTTCCTGTCTCTGAACGGAACCATCAGCGTAGGCGATATTCAGGCATTTATTCAGTATGTGCGCCAGTTCACCCAGCCCATTAACCAGATCGCCAACATCTCCAATGTGCTGCAGCAGACCGCAGCCGCGGCCGAGCGCGTGTTTGCCTTCCTGGAAGAGGACGAGGAAGCACCCGACACGCAGCAGCCCCTCTCCATGGACGTGGTCAAGGGCGAAGTGGACTTTGCCCATGTGCACTTCGGCTATGTGCCCGAGAAAACCATCATCAACGATTTCTCCGCCATCATCAAGCCGGGCCAGAAGGTGGCCATCGTCGGTCCCACCGGCGCGGGCAAGACCACCATGGTCAAACTGCTGATGCGTTTTTACGACGTATCCGGCGGTGCGATTTTGCTGGACAAATACAATGTGAAGCAGTTCCGGCGCAATGACCTGCGCGACATGTTCGGCATGGTTCTGCAGGACACCTGGCTTTACAACGACACCATTC
>CALXIP010000021.1 GCA_944388395.1 uncultured Ruthenibacterium sp. | reverse complement strand
GGCGTGAAAAACGTATAATAAGCAAGGAAGTTCAAAAAGGGAAGGATGGGGCGGTATGGCACAAAATCTGACAAGCATTCTGGAAAATTTAAAACATATTTTTGGAATCGTCTATTCAGAAACACCTCCTGAGTCGGTGGAGGAAAGCGAAGAAAACGAAGATTGACCCCCCTGAATTTGTAATTGAATCATTGCTGTACAGCGGCCTTTTGCCCGCCATGGGAATCCCTGGCGGGCATGGGGCCGCTTTCTTTTTCGGTCATAAAAAGAAACACGCGGGTGCGTGTAAATTCTAAAAAGAAACTTTCATTTTCACAGAAAATAGGTTGCAATTAGGGGCTGTTTATCCTATAATAAATACTGTAAATGGGTAGAAATGGGTTAAAGTGGGTAATTTTAGACAGCTTTTTTGAAAAGGGCGGTGACCGAAGATGTTGATGGGCGAATACAATTACGCAATCGACGAGAAAGGCCGCCTGAACTTTCCGGCCAAGTTTCGGGAAGAGATGGGAGAAAGTTTTGTCGTAGCCCGCTGGCTGGACAACTGCCTGGTCGCCTACCCGACCGAAAAATGGCAGGAACAGGCGGAAAAGCTGAAGGCGCTGGCCGGCATTAAAAATCGTTTGATCGTCAGCTACCTGTTTGCATCCGGAATTGTGGTGCAGCCTGATAAGCAGGGGCGAATCCTTTTGCCCGGCGGACATCGGGACCACGCCAAGCTGGACAAAGAGGTCACCATCATCGGAGTGGGAGACCATGCGGAGATTTGGAACACGCAGGCATGGCATGCGGCTGTGGATACAGTGGACAATGCCAAATTAGAAGCTGCGCTTTTGGAAATGGGGTTATAAGCAGTGAGCTTTCACCATATCCCTGTCCTCCTCGCGGAATGCCTTGGGGGGCTCGCCATCCAACCGGACGGCACATACCTTGACGGAACTGCGGGCGGGGCAGGGCACTCAAGAGAAATCGCGATGCGTCTGGATACAGGCAGGCTGATCAGTCTGGATCAGGACCCGGATGCCGTCGCTGTTGCAAAAGAACGTCTGGCGGGCCTGCCCGCCACCGTTGTGCAAATGAATTTCCGCTATGCCGATCAGGCGCTGGCGCAGTTGGGCGTTGAGGGGCTGGATGGTGCTTTGCTGGATTTGGGCGTTTCTTCTCACCAGCTGGATGAAATTTCTCGTGGCTTTTCATATCAGGGCGAAGCGCCTCTGGATATGCGGATGAGTCAGAGCGGCCCGACTGCGGCGGATCTTGTGAATCATGAAACGCGGGAGGAACTCGCGCGCATTCTCAAGGAGTACGGCGAGGAGCCGTATGCGTGGCAAATTGCCGGAAAAATTGTGTTGCAACGTGAAAAAGAACCAATTTTGACCACTTCCCAGCTGATGCAGACGATTGCCTCTGCGGTGCCGCCTGCCGTTCGCCGGAAGGATAAAAATCCGGCACGAAGAAGTTTTCAGGCGTTGCGCATTGCAGTGAACGGGGAGCTGGATGCACTCAGCCAGGGGATGGATGTGATCTTTAATGCATTGCGCCCGGGAGGCCGCTTTTGCATCATTACGTTCCATTCGCTGGAAGACCGGCTCGTGAAACAAAGATTCCGGCTGTGGGCAACGGCCTGCACCTGCCCGCCGGAATTCCCGGTTTGTGTGTGTGGCGGCAAGGCGAAAGCCAAGCTGATCACCAAAAAACCGATTGAGGCGGACGCGCAGGAGCAGGCACAAAACCGAAGAGCGCGCAGCGCCAAGCTTCGCGTGATCGAGAAGCTGTAAAGTCAATTGAGAGGAGGCGGTTGCCATGCAGACGGCAACTGTTTATGATTTGAATACATTTGCTCCCCGCGAGGAACGTTCCCGCAGGGAGTTGAAAGTGGTCAAGAATCCGAAAGCCAAGCGTTCCCTTTCTTTGAAACGCCTGCGCTGGATCAAAGCAGTGGCGCTGGCAGCGCTTTTCCTGGCGCTGGTATGCAGCCTGCTGTATTCTCAGGCGAAAGTTACGGAACTGGGCGCGGCAATCGACAGCCAGAGCAGTGTTCTGGATGATTTGAACAGCGATTACGACTATCTGACAAGTCAGATGGAAATGAAAACCAATATGAAGAGCGTGCAGGAGTATGCCACGAGCCAGCTGGGTCTGGTGGCACTGGATCGCTCTCAGATTACGTATGTCGACGGAGATGAGGAAAACACCATTGTTCGGTACAAAACGGGCCTGGGACAGTTGGCAAGCGATGTGTCGCAGGGAATCCTGAGCTTTGTGGAATACATCGCGCCATAGTGAAATAGATATTTATCACTGGCTTGATTGTGTTAAAAGCGACAGGCCAGTGATAATTCTTTTTCTCCGTTATAATACATTAAAATAAGGAGAGACTATGAAAGGGCCTGACAAACGCCAACAACTTAATGAGGATGGCAACAACCCGCCAACCAAGCCGCAAAGCAGCGTCAATTTTGGCATGCGCGTGCGCGCCGGAATCGTGGCGGGATTTTTTGCACTGTTTTCCTGCCTGCTGATTTTCAACCTGTTCAATCTCCAGGTGATCGACGAGAAGGGGTATGCGGAACAGGCGGAAGACCAGCAGTTGAAAGACGAGACCATTACCCCGAACCGCGGCGTGATTTATGATACCAACATGAAAGTGCTGGCGCGCAGTGCGACCGTGTGGGATGTGACTGCGTCCACCAGAGATATGGCAACCTACGGCACCGATATTTATACGGTGGCCCGAAACCTCAGCCAGATTTTGGAGATGGATGAGACAGAGCTTGTTACAAAGCTTATGGAAAACCCGGATTCCAACTATGTGCTGATCAAGCGCAAGGTGGAAAAGCCGGTCGCGGATGCCATTACCTCCTGGATGGATGAATACAACAACACAGAGGGCAACGAGGACCATCCCATCACCGGAATTTATCTGACGCAGACCAGCAAACGGTATTACCCCTATGGAAATCTGGCGTCCAGTGTTTTGGGCTTCACCAATGTGGACGGCAACGGCGTCACGGGGCTGGAACTTTACTACAACGAAACGCTGAAAGGGGTAGAAGGCCGTATTCTGTCCACGGAGAACGCATGGGGATACGAGCTGGCCAATAACAACTATCAGGCGAAGTACGATGCTCAGGACGGCTACAGCCTTGTCACGACCATTGACGAGACGATTCAAAGCTGCCTTGAAAAATATCTGTACAATGCAGTGGTGGAACACAACGTAGAACGCGGCATGGGCATCGTGATGAATGTCAATACCGGCGAGATTTACGGAATGGCAACAGAGCCGGACTTCAATCTGAACGATCCCTATACGCTGTATGATACGGAGCTGGCCAATCAGATTGCGGCGATTGAGGATACAACTGAGCAGAATAAGCAGCTTCAGGCGGCGTGGCAGAGCATGTGGCGCAACCGGGCGGTCTCGGATATCTTGTTCCCGGGTTCTGTTTTCAAGGTGATCACTGCATCGGCTGCACTGGATTCCGGCAAGGCAACCGTGGATACGACTTTCGAAGCGTGCACCGGGCGCATCAAAGTAGCCAGCAACCCGGACGTGTATATGAATTGCGCGGAGCACAGCGGCCATGGAGTTTTGAACCTGGCGCAGGGCCTGGACAACTCCTGTAACCCGTATTTCATTCAATTGGGCTGGCAGATGGGCGCTGATACATTCTGCGATTATCTGCAGGCGTTCGGATTTACGGAGCGAACGGGAATCGATATGTACGATGAGGCGGTCAGCCAGACCGTCAGCCGTGAAAACATGACGGCGGTTTCTCTGGCATCTTCCGCATTCGGTCAGACCAGTGCTGTGACGCCTATTGCAATGATCACTGCGATTTCCGCGGCGGTCAACGGCGGCAATTTGGTACAGCCGCATGTGGTGCGCCAGGTGCTGGATTCTGACGGCAATATTGTGGAGACCATTGGCACTACGGTAAAACGTCAGGTTATCAGTGAAACCACAAGCCAGACCATTTGCAGCATTCTGGAAGACAGCGTAGACAACGGCCACGGCAAGAATGCTCATGTTCCGGGCTACCGCGTGGGCGGAAAATCCGGTACCAGTCAGAAAAACCAAGGCCTCAGCGGTGAGGACGATGAGCAGACTTACATTGCTTCGTTCGTTGGCTTTGCGCCGGCGGATGATCCGGAGATTGCAGTCCTGATTGTTCTGGATAATCCGAACAGCCCCACCGGCAGTACCTATGGCGGTTCTCTGGCAGGTCCGGTGGTTCAGAACATTCTCAGCGAGACGCTTCCGTATCTGGGCTTCGAGCCGGAATACACCGAAGAAGAGTTGGCAGTTGTGGCCAGCCCGGTTCCGGATGTGGTCGGTTCGCTGGCGAATAATGCGCTGAGTACGCTTCACAATGCAGGGTTCAACGGTAAGATCGTAGGGTCCGGCACAACGGTAACCTATCAGTATCCGGCAGCCGGAATCAGTGTCAATCGTCAGTCAACGATTATTTTGTACACGGATGAAGGTGCGACCGGAACGATGGTTCAGGTTCCAAATGTGGTTGGGCAGAGCATTCGCGTTGCGACGGAAATGCTGGAGGCAGCAGGATTAAACATCAGTATCACAGGTACCAACGATGAGTCTTCCGGCACGGTCGTGGCAGCACTTCAGAGAATTGAACCCGGCACAGAAGTAGAAATGGGTACCGTGGTGGAAGTGGAATTCCACGATACATCTGCTACGGACTGATAAAACGCAAAGGCGTCTCTTGCCAAGGAGACGCCGGCTGAAGGAGGCGTTTTTATGAATTTGGAACAATTGTTTGAGGGCGTGGCCTATCAGGGGAAACTGCCTGAGGCCCAGGTGAGCCTTGTTACGCAGGACTCGAGAAAAGTTGCTCCGGGTGCTGTCTTCGTATGCAGCCGCGGCAGAAGTTTTGACGGTCATGCTTATGCACAGAAAGCATTGGAAGCGGGCGCGTGCTGTATTGTTACAGAGCGCCCCCTGGGACTTGCCAATGAGGTGCAGGTGGAAAATGGGCGAAAGGCGTATGCGGTTTTGTGCCAGAACTTTTTCGGCCGCCCCGCCGACCGGCTGCGCATTGTGGCGGTGACCGGCACCAATGGAAAGACGACTGTCACCACTTTGATCAAGCAGATTTTGGAACAGGCGGGTTACAAGGCAGGACTGATCGGAACGATTCATACAGAAATTGATACGATGGAAGTGCCGGCCAAGTTTACGACGCCCGAAGCGTGGGATCTGGCCGCGTTGATGGCACGCATGGAAAAGGCGGGCTGTTCCTTTGTGGTCATGGAGGCGAGCAGTCAGGCTTTGGACCAGATGCGTCTGTGGGGACTGCACTTTGAGGTGGGAGTTTTCACGAACCTGACGCAGGATCATTTGGATTACCACGGCAGCTTTGAGAATTATTTTACGGCAAAGAAAAGTCTGTTCGCGCAAGTGGAAACCATGGTGGTCAATCTGGACGATGGGTATGGAAAGCGCTTGTTGAAAGAGGTTTCGGTCCCGAATGTCATCACGTTTTCCTCTCATGACGATGAGGCGGACTACACTGCCCGCAACGTGGAATTTTCTGCGTCGGGCGTTCGCTTTGAAATGGTTGGACGTGGGTTTATCCAGCGCGTGAAATTCCCGATGCCCGGTGATTATTCTGTTCACAATGCGCTGGCTGCCGCTGCTGCCGCGATTGCTTTGAAAATTGAGCCGCACACGGCGGCCAAAGCTCTGACCAATACGCGCGGCGTTCGCGGGCGCTGCGAAGTGCTTTACAATGGAGAATTTACCATTTTGTGCGACTTTGCCCACACGGGAGACGCCATTGAGAAAGTGTTGTCCGGCCTGGCTCCTTTTGCCAAAGGACGGCTGATCGTTCTGTTCGGATGTGCAGGTGAACGGGATGCCAAAAAACGTCCCCTGATGGGAGAAGCTGTTGTCAAGTATGCTGATTTTGCGATTTTGACATCTGATAATCCCCGCAAGGAAAATCCGTATGATATAATAGGGGACGTTGAGCCGGTGCTGAAGCGTTCCGGAAAGCCCTACCTTGTGGAGGTGGAGCGCCGGACCGCTCTTCAAAAAGCGCTTGCGATGCTTCGTCCCGGCGATGTGCTTGCCCTGTGCGGAAAAGGACACGAGGACTATCAGGCCATCGACGGTGTGACCATCTATCTGGATGAGCACCGCATTGTACGCGACTGGCTCACCCAACATCAACTGACGGAAAAGCGCTGAGCTTTCGTCATGGGGAGGAACGGTTATGCAGCCAATCCTGGCAAACGAACTTTGCAAAGGGCTGGGAAGCTTTTCGGATAATCCGCAGATCACGGGTGTGATTACAGACAGCAGGGAAGCCGCACCCGGGACGCTGTTCGTGTGCATCAAAGGAGAACGCGTGGACGGCCACGATTTCGCTTTGGCAGCACTGCAGAAAGGCGCGGCCGGCATTTTGTGCCAGCACGACGTGGAGGGCGTTCCGCAGGAAAAGCGAATTCTTGTAAAAGATCCGCTGGATGCGATGATTCAGATGGGCGCCAATTATCGGGAACACTTTTCTCCGCTTCTGCTGGGTGTTACCGGAAGCGTAGGGAAGACCACAACAAAAGAGTTTTGCTATGCGGTGTGCTCCGCTTTCGGCAGCACATTGAAAACTGAGGGAAACCAGAACAATGAGATCGGTGTCCCAAAAACTTTGTTTCGCCTGGATTCGACCATTCGTTATGGCGTTGTGGAAATGGGAATGCAAGCGCTGGGTGAGATTGAAAAATTGACGCTGGCGGTACGTCCTGCAGGCGGAATCATCACTTGGGTGGGTCAGTCGCATCTGGAATCCCTGGGAACGCGGGAAAATATTTTAAAAGCGAAAATGGAAATTTGTGACGGCATGCCGGATGGCGCTCCGCTGGTCATCAATGCAGACAACGATCTGCTTTCGGTGGCAAAGGTGCCGCAGCGGCTGCGTCGGGTGACCTTTGCGGTCCATACAGATGCGGATGTCCGCGCTGTGGGAATCCAGGGGGATGAAAAGGGAACACACTTTACCATTTGCGACAAAGAGTTCGGCTCTTTTCCGGCGTTTATTCCCGCGATGGGAGAGCACAATGTAGCGGATGCTCTCAGTGCCTATGCGCTCGCCACCCGTTTGGGTCTGGACCCCGAAAGAGCCGCGCAGGCACTTGCCAATTACTCCACCACCGGCCATCGTCAGAATGTGGTGCAGCATTGCGGAGTTACGGTGATTGAAGATTGCTACAATGCAAGCCCCGACAGCATGAAAGCGGCGCTGCGCACGCTGGCGGATTATCCGGTGTGCGGCCGGAGAATCGCGGTTTTGGGCGATATGTTTGAATTGGGAGAAATTTCTCAGCAGGCGCATGAAAGCGTGGGCGTGATGGCTGCTCAGGCGGGCGTGGATTGGCTGCTGACTGTGGGCGAAGCGGCACAGGACATTTCCCGCCGCGCCTCACAACTGGGTGTGAATGCGGTTCACTGCAGTGACAAAGCCGAGGTCTTGGCGCGGCTTCTTTCTCAGGTCAAAGCCGGGGATGCGCTGCTGGTAAAGGCCAGCCACGGCATGGCGCTGGAAACGATTTTGGAAGGTTTTTACAAACAGTTCCAGAATACAACAGGGGTTTCAGGATAAAATCGCAGGAGAGTGTAAATCATGGAAAAATTCGCGTTTTTGACAGCCGCTTTCGGTGCGATGCTGATCACGGCTGCTTCAGGACTGCTCATTGTTCCGGCACTGCGCAAACTTCATTTTGGCCAGACGATCAAGGAAATCGGGCCAACCTGGCATGCTGGAAAAAACGGAACGCCGACAATGGGCGGGTTGACCTTCTATCTGGGTGTGCTTTGCGGCGTGGTTGCCGGCTATGCGGCGCTGGTACTGGGCGCACCGAAGGTTTTGGGCGATTTTGCTTCACAGCAGAGCGTTGCGCTGTTTATTGCGGTTTTGACCAGCTTTGCGTTTGGTCTGGTCGGATTCGTGGACGATTACATCAAAGTAGTAAAAAAGCGGAATCTCGGTTTGCGCGCACGCGCTAAAATTGTTGCGCAGATTTTGATTACCGGCGCATTCCTCATGTCGCTGCACTTAAACGGAACACTGAGCACAATGGTGACGTTGCCGCTGTTTGGACTGGTGGATCTGGGATATTTCTTTTACCCCATCTCTTTCCTGCTCGTCATCGGTATGGTCAATGCGGTCAATCTGACGGATGGAATTGACGGTCTGGCATCCAGCGTTACCTTTGTTTCCATGCTTGGATTTTTGTTTATTTCCAGCATGTTGGGCCAAACTAGCATCGCAGTGTTTTCGGCTGCGGTTGCCGGTGGCTGCGGCGGCTTTTTGGCTTGGAACTTTTATCCGGCCAAAACGTTTATGGGGGATACGGGAAGCATGTTCCTGGGCGGTGCAGTGGTTTCTGCGGCGTATTGCATGGGGCGTCCGGAATTGCTCTTGTTCCTGGGTGTTATCTATCTGGTGGAAGCTTTCAGCGTTATGCTGCAAGTGAGCTATTTTAAGTTGACACATGGAAAACGCATTTTTAAAATGAGCCCCATCCATCATCATTTTGAGATGTGTGGCTGGAGCGAAATCAAAATTGTGGCGGTGTTCAGTCTGGTTTGCTTCATCGGTGTAGTGTTGGGCTGCCTGTTTGTGTACCTGTATTGAGCGGCGCCCGAAAGATGGAGGTGGCAGTATGCCGGATGCTGCAAAGACACTGAAGAAAAAAGTGGCTTTTTTTCGCGCCGATGCAGGCACGATTGATTGGCCGTTTGCCATTATCGTGTTGATTCTGGTTGCGTTTGGATTGGTCATGGTGTTCAGCGCAAGCTATGCTACGGCGCTGTATCGTTTTGATGACAGTTTCAAATTTATCCGGCAGCAGGCAATTTTTGCGTTCGGTGGCGTAATCGTCATGTTTTTTGTGGGGTATAAAATCGACTACCACATTCTGCACCGTTTCGCCTGGCCGTTGATGCTGGGCGCGCTGGCACTTCTGGTGATCGTTTTGTTCATGGAACCGCTGAACGGCGCCCGTCGGTGGATCGTTATTCCAGGCCTGGGAACGCTTCAGCCGTCCGAGGTGGCCAAATTTGCAGTCATTGTGCTGTTTGCGCACATTATCTCCATCAACCACAAGCGTATGAAGAAATTTTCATATGGTGTACTTCCGTTTGCGGTAATTCTGATCATTATCGCGGGTTTGATGCTGATGGAGCCGCATCTTTCCGGTACAGTGCTGATCATGGGAATCGGCGCGTCCATGATGTTTGTGGGCGGTACGGGAATTATCTGGTTCGTGCTGGCGGTGCTCGGTGCCGTGGCAGGCGTTGCGGGAGCGGTCGTTTTTAAGCCGGATCTGGTCCCGTATGCGCTGGAACGCATCGAGACATGGCAGAATCCGTGGTTGGATTCTCTGGGAAGCGGCCATCAGACGATTCAAAGCCTTTATGCCATCAGTTCCGGCGGCCTCACCGGCCTGGGAATCGGAAATTCCCGGCAGAAACATTTGTATCTTCCGGAACCGCACAACGATTTTATTTTTTCTGTGATTTGCGAAGAACTTGGTTTTATCGGCGCATTGTTGGTCATTTTTTTGTTCATCGCATTGCTGCTGCGAGGCCTTTACATCGCTTATACGGCCAAAGATAAGTTCGGTTCCATGCTGGTGGTCGGCATTATGGTGCAGGTTATTTTACAGGCGGTGCTGAACATCGGCGTAGTGACCAACACCATTCCAAACACCGGCATCAGCCTTCCGTTTTTTTCCTATGGCGGCACATCGTTGCTGATGCTGCTGGGCGAGATGGGTGTTGTGCTGAGCGTGTCCAGAGAGGGAAGCGGGAGAAAAACTTGACAAATTTCATCAGATGCGGAACAATGAAACAGAAATAAGCAGAGCGTCCATGTGTATTTTGGCATGGGCGCTGATGCTGTTTTGAGCGGAGGTTTTTTATGAAAGTCCTGATCGCTGCCGGCGGAACCGCCGGTCATATCAATCCGGCTTTGGCGATGGCAAGTGTGATCCGCACGCATTGCCCGGATGCGGAAATTCATTTTGCAGGCCGCAGAAAAGGCATGGAGTACGGTCTTGTTACCAAGGCGGGCTATGCTTTTCACCCCATTGAAGTGAATGGAATTCAGAGGCGTCTTACGCCCAAAAACGTGGCGCGAAATGTGGTGGCGCTTTATCACCTGGCTTTGAGCGCGCCGCGTGCCAATGCAATCTTGAAAGAAGTTCAGCCGGACTTGGTGATTGGGGCGGGAGGATACGTAAGCGGCCCCATTGTGCAGGCTGCGGCCCGGAAAGGGATTTTGACGGCAATCCATGAGCAGAATGCATTCCCGGGTGTTACCAATAAAATTTTGGCAAAGAGCGTAGACGTCGTGTTTGCTGCCATGCCCGACGCAGTGGAGCGCCTGGGCGCTGCGGACAAAACGGTTGTGGTAGGAAACCCCGTGCGCGCGGAGATTTATACCCAGGACAGAACCTCGGCTCGACAGGCGTTGGGGCTTTCTGCAGATCGGATTATGATCTTGTCCTTCGGCGGAAGCCTGGGCGCTCAGCGCGTGAATGAAGTGGTGGCTGATTTGGCCCAGTGGGAACTGGAACAGAAGAATTTTTATCATATTCATGCCACCGGAAGCATCGAAAAGGATGATTTTGCAAAACTCAGTGCGCAGAAGAAAATTGACGGCGATCCTCGTTTTGTCATTCGGGAGTACATCGACGATATGCCGCGCCTTTTGGCGGCGGCCGATCTGGTTATCAGCAGGGCCGGTGCGCTGACGCTGGCGGAAATTGCGGCGATGGGACGGGCCTCTGTGCTGATCCCGTCTCCCAATGTGGCGGAAAACCATCAGTATCACAACGCAATGCAGCTGCAGAAACTGGGTGCGGCTGTAGTGGTGGAAGAAAAAAATCTTACAGGTGAAAAGCTGATCGAAATTGTGGATGGATTGACCCGGGATCCGGCAAAACTGATGGAAATGGGCGTGAAGGCAAAAGCGCTTTCGCAGCCGGATTCTCTTGAAAAAATATGGAAAACGCTGGAACCCCATTTGAAAAACATTAAATAGCAGAAGTTTTCACACAAAAGCCCTCTTTCACATAGGATGGAATGTTCTCATCGAACAGTGAGAGGAAACACCGGAACGGAGGGCTTGGTATGGATACTTGGAAAATCAGCGGCGGAGAAAGTTTGTTCGGAAGTGTGCGGATTCCAGGCGCCAAAAACAGCGTTCTGCCCCTGATGGCGGCTTCGCTCCTGTGCAATGGTACAGTGACTTTGTCGGACGTTCCCAATCTCTCTGACGTTGCCGCGTCCCGTCGAATTCTGCAGAGCCTCGGGTGTACAGTGCGCCGTAAAGGCAGAACGCTTTCCATTACGCAGGGGGCAGAACTTGGCAGTGCCGTTCCGGAAGAGTGCATGCGTGCAATGCGATCATCGGTCTTTTACCTGGCGCCTCTTGTGGCGCGTACAGGAAGAGCGTTGATTTACACTCCGGGCGGGTGTCGTCTGGGCGCGCGCCCGATTGATTTGCATTTGAAAGGCCTCGCAGATATGGGCGCACAGATTCGTCAGGCAGGAAACGCCTTGGAAGTGACCGCTCCCAATGGGCTGCGTGGCGCACAGATCTCTTTGCGATTTCCCAGCGTAGGAGCGACGGAGACGCTTTTGATGGCAGCTGTCTGTGCCCGGGGTGAAACCGTGCTGCGCGGCGTGGCGGTGGAACCGGAAGTGCGGGATCTCATTCGTTTTTTGCAAAGCGCAGGGGCGTGTATCACCGGTGCGGGGTCGCGCACGCTTCATATCATGGGCCGGGATTTTCTCAGTGGCACGCAGTTCCGTCCGTGTCCAGACCGGATTATGGCGGCGACGGTGCTTTGTGCGGTAGCCGGATGCGGCGGAGAGGTCCTTTTGAACAATACGTGCAACGATGATTTGCTGCCGGTGACACGCATTTTGCGCCGTGCGGGATGTGCCATTCTTTCCTGTGGGCCAAGATCACTTGCCATTTCAAGCTGTGGCCGGGCAAGCGGTGTGGAATCGCTTTTTACGGATGTGCATCCAGCGTTCCCCACAGATGCAGCGCCGTTGATGGGAGCGGCTCTGCTGCGTGCGCGGGGGGAGACCGCGATTACAGATACCATTTTTGAAAATCGCTTTTCCTGTGCGGAAGGCTTTTCCGCCTTGGGTGGAAGTGTGAACGTTTCCGGGCGAACACTGTATGTCCATGGCGTGCCGGCGCTTCGTGCGGCACGTCTTTGCGCACCGGACCTTCGGGGTGGGGCGGCATTGGTCATTGCTGCAATGCAGGCTGAAGGGGAAAGCTTCCTGACGGCAACAGGACATATCATGCGTGGCTATGAAGATTTGCCTGCGCTTTTCGGCGCGTTAGGTGCGAAGATTGTTCCCGTTCGCGATTGGGACGAAAATTTATAAAATTGGGAGGTGAAGGCGTTGGCCGATAAAAAAACACAAAAACCGGTATTCAGCCGGCAACCGCAAACGCATCGGCCTTCGCCTTCGCGCCCGGTGTACGATTATGACCAGGCGACGAGATCTTCCGGAAGGCATACACAGCCTTCGCGTCCGGTTTATGATTATCATCGTCAGGAAGAGACGCGTTCGCGTCAGGAACCCTCGCGCCCGGTGTATGATTACGATCGGGCAACCGGTTCCGCACCGAGCCCATCGCCTTCGCGTCCGGCTTACGACTATCAGTCGCCTGCGTCGGAGCGGCCAAAAGCCAGAGAACCGGCTCCTTTTGTCAACGAAGTGGACGATGCTGCACGAAGAAGAACGCGTACGGCACAAGCTGCTTCTCCACCCTTGCCGCGAAACGGAAGACCTGCGGGCGGAATAAGCAGTTCTTCCAACAGGGGACAGCAGTCGCCCAGAGGGGCAGTTCGCCAGCGAGAATGGCACGCGACTCCGCAGCAGGAGGTGCCGTTGAAGCCGCGCGCACCGCTGTACGATCAGCAGGCAGATCAAAGAGCGGTACGTCAGGGAACGGTTCAGCCCAGAAATAAAGTTGCCAAGCGGACTGCACGGAAGAAAAAACGGGAGTTGACCCCGGGGCAGGCGCGCAGACGCCGCAGAATACGTTATCTTCTGGCGGGAATCTTTGTGACGGCGGCTTTGGCGGCTGGTGTGGTTGTTTCCGCTGCCGCGTTGTTTAAAATCAAAACGGTCAGCGTTCAGCAGCCGGAGGGTGGCACCGCGTATACGGATGACCAGATCGTGGCGGCATTTGGGCAGCCGGTGGGAGAGAATATGTTCGGCTTTTCACCGGATGACAGTGCGGCCAGTATTTTACAGGCACTGCCCTATTTGGAAACAGTGGAAATTCAAAGGCGGCTGCCGGATACTGTGATCATTGAAGTGACCCCTGCAGTGGAGTACTGTGCAGTCAGCAGTGATGCCGGTTGGGTTGTGTGCAGCAGCAGTCTGAAGGTTTTGCGCATCGACAGCGCGGCGCCGGAGGGCCTCATTCAGGTACAGGGCGCGGTGGCGGATGCTCCTTCTCCGGGACAGCCTCTGGTGCTTACGGAACCGGACAAGCTGGGGGCAATGCAGCAGGTGCTTTCCAAAGCGCAGGCACAGGGACTTACGCCGATTACTGAGATCAATGTATCGGACCTTTATGAGATCAGCTTCCTGTACGATTCACGCATACGGATCGTGCTGGGAACCGTCAATGATCTGGATTATAAAATCAACTGGGCCTGGCGGCTTGTCACACCCGGACAGACGGAGGACGGGTTGACGGAAGAGGATCGGGGGACATTGGATGTCAGCAGCCGGAATGAGGACGGACGCGGACAGGCAATCTGGCGCTCCGGTTCGTTGTAACCGCTTGTTTTTTAGACTTTCTGAGAAATACTATTGAATTTTCGCGGAAAATCTGGTATGGTAATATATAATGTATAATACTAAAATTGTCTTTTAGGGGGAATTCTCGTGGCGTTCATCCTCGATGAAGAACTGCAGAATATAACAAATATTAAGGTCGTAGGTGTCGGCGGCGGCGGCGGAAACGCTGTGAACCGCATGGTGCAGAGTGGTTTGCGCGGTGTTGAGTTTATCAGCATGAACACCGACCAACAGGCACTTTATAATTCGAAAGCCACGCAAAAAGTGCAGTTGGGCGCAAAGCTGACCAAAGGCCGCGGCGCAGGTGCCGATCCTGAAGTTGGCCAGCGCAGTGCAGAAGAGAGCCGTGACGAAATCGCACAGGCTTTGAAGGGCGCACAGATGGCGTTTATTACAGCTGGTATGGGCGGCGGCACCGGAACGGGTGCGGCGCCGGTCGTGGCAGAGGTCGCCAAAGAACTGGGCATCCTGACGGTTGGCATTGTAACCAAACCCTTCGCTTTTGAGGGCAAACGCAAAATGAGCATGGCGGAGATCGGCATCAACGGCCTGTTGGATCGCGTCGATTCTCTGATTGTAATTCCGAACGAGCGCCTGAAATTGATCAGCCAGGAAAAAATCACCCTGATGAACGCTTTCGAAGCGGCAGACAATGTGCTGCGTCAGGGCGTGGAAAGCATTTCTTCGCTGATCAATGTGGCTGCGTTTATTAACCTTGACTTCGCGGACGTGCGCAGCATCATGAAAGATGCTGGCTATGCACACATGGGTGTCGGTTCGGCGAAGGGCGTCAATAAAGCAGAAGATGCTGCCAATGCGGCAATTTCGAGCCCCCTTTTGGAGACAAGCATTGCCGGTGCCCGCGGCGTAATCATCAACATCACTTCTTCGCCGGACATTGGTCTGGACGACGTGGAGAAGGCGGCTACGCTGGTTACCAATTCCGCGCATCCGGAAGCAAACATTATCTGGGGTGCTGCGTTTGACGAGACCCTGAAAGATGAAATGGTCATCACGGTTGTGGCGACGGGTTTTGACGTTGGCGCGCAGAATGATGGTGCTGCTGTACCTGAGAGCGCAGGTGCATATGGCGGAAACTATACATTTGTCAGCGAGAAAACCCCTGTTCAGGCACCGGTTCCTCAGGCGGCTGCGCCGGTTCAGCAGCCGGTCGAAGTTGCTCAAGCAGCTCCTGTTCAGGCGCCCGAAGCGGTACCCGCGCCGGCTCCGGCTCCGATTCAGGAAGAACCGGACAACTATTTCGATGATATTCTCAACATGCTGAATAACCGCAACAATTAATTAGAAAGAGAAAAGCGGGGCCAACGGCCCCGCTTTTTGCCGTATAAAGCTTATGTGAGGGGAGGTGCGCTCTGTTGTCGGATAAAACGCAGGATTCTGAAGGACAAAAGGTTTTTCGCGGAGAATTGTTCGGCTTCAATCGTGTAGAAGTTCTGAGCTATATTGAGCGCATTTCAGCTGCCAACGCCGAAAAGGCAAAAGCGCTGGGGGAGACCATTGAAAAACTTCAAAAAGAACTGAGTGCCTCTTTGCAGGGACAGCAGACCGCGGAGGGAAAGCTGGCCAGTCTGCAGCAGGAGCACGAAACGTTTTTGAACCGTACCAAAGATGTATGCGTGCAGCTGGAAACGGAAAAGGCACGAGCAGAGTCTGCGGCAAAGCAGGCGGATCAGCTTCAGCAAGAGCTGAGAAAGTCGTCTTCGGATGCGTCTGCGTTCCGTCAGCGCCTTCTTGCGCGTGAAAAGGAACTGGAGCAACTGCGTCAGGAGAATACCGGCCTGACAGATAAAATTGCCAAGCTGGAAGAGAGCATCCGCGTGTACGAGGCAAAGCAGAAGACGGCTCTCAGTGAACGGGAGCAGCTGGCGGCGCAGGCGAAGCTTGTTCTGGAAAAGGCAAAAGTGAAAGCGGATGATTTGGTTAAGGAAGCACAGGCGAAAGCGCAGGTCAAACTGGATCAGGCCGACAGTCAGGCTGCATTGATTCTGGCAAAAGCCAATGAGGAGAAAACTTTGCTGAAAGCCAAGATGTCCGAATCGGCAGACAGCATTGCCGCCAGCGTTTTGGTGCTGAAATCGCAGCTTGCCCATGTGAACGAGGAAATTGTGTCCGCCTCCAATGAGCTGTTGAAAGCGACCGATGGAATTGCGGCAGCTTTGGAAAACACCCAAAGAGATTTGGAGAAGCTGGGCGTGCAAATGCAGAATTATCCCCAGCAGACGCCTGTGCCGCATTATGCGCCGCCGCCAAGGGCTGGGCAGACAACAGATCAGCCGGTTGCATCGGCTTATACGGGCACGCAGGAGCCGTTTGACGAGGCGCGGTACCGTGCTTCCCTGGAGCGAGTTCGCTGCGAAGAAGAACAGAAGGATCAATATTACGATGCGTTGGCGCGGGAAGACTTGCGCAGGGCGCGGGCTGGTGTTGTTTCGGGTTCCGGACAGACGCAGCAGGCGCGGGATGCTCAGTGGAACGAAGCGCTTTATCGTCGTGTTTCTCAGGAACAGGAAAAAGAACGGCGCCGCGCACAGACAACCCAATACCCTTACGACCGGCAGCAGGTGGTTCAACAGCCGGTAACAGGACATTTGCATCGCCCGACCGCGATGCCGTTCGCACCTTTTGATGATTCTGTGCCGCACACACCGTCCTATCCCGAACAGAGAGAACTGCAGCCGCAACAGTGGGAAGAGGAGTATGTTCCGTCTCCTACGCCGGTTACACCGGTCGCTTCGTTCTCTCAACCATACACGGCTTTCCCTGAAGAACCTGCCACCCAAAGTGCGCCGGCTCCGGAGCAAATGCCACGGATTCGCCGCACACCTGCCAGCACAGTCAAGCGCAGTACAGCAGTGCCGCAGGAGCCGGTTATTATTCCTTATGATGCTCCGATTCCCCAGATGATAGAGCCCAGAACTGCCGCTGTGGAGCAGTCTGCCACCACCAAAGCGTCTTCGGAGGATTCGGTGGCCCATGAAACGACCCTTTCGGATGTATTGCTGGAAAACTTGAATCAGCTTTTAAATGGTAAGTAATAAAAAAGCCGGCTTTGCCGGCTTTTTTATTGCCATGAAACATCTCTTGTATAATCTGTACTTGTGTGGTATAGTATATATAAGACAAGGAGGTCTTGGTTATGGCTTTAGATTTGACCAAACAAAATTTTGTACAGGAAACAGAAAAAGGAGTTGTTCTGGTAGATTTCTGGGCTTCCTGGTGCGGTCCGTGCCGGATGCTGGCGCCTGTGGTAGAGCAGATTGCACAGGAGCACTCTGAATGGAAGGTCTGCAAGGTAAATGTGGACGAGCAGCCGGAACTGGCCCAACAGTTTGGGGTGATGAGCATTCCTACTGTGGTGTGCCTGCGTGAAGGAAAAGAAAGTGCACGCAGCGTTGGTCTGGTTTCCAAAGATCAGCTTTTGGCGAAGCTGCAGCTGGTTTGACGCACATTGAAAAGTGTATTTTGAAGCAAACGAAAAAAATCAGCCCCCGTTTATGTAATACGCATAAACGGGGGCTGATTGCTTTTATTTTCGATTTACACTGCTGGTCCCTTTTTCCAAAAGATAGGTTGCCTCCAAGTCAGCCAAATGCAATTTCACAGCCAGAGGATACTGGTCATAGGCATTGCTGATCGTGAAGCTTCCACCGCGCACGGAGTCGTCAAAGCCGCCCATGTGCCAGCGGATGGCAACCGCTTCAGCGGTTTTCAGCCGAAGAAAACGTTCAATCAAATAAACGCTTTTCTCTCCATGCCCATAGGGAAAGGCGTCCTGTACTGTAAAATTGGGAACTTTCTCCCATTGCCCGGTAGTGTCGTTTTTTACGTTCCGAAAGCCTGCTTTATAGTAGTTTGCTTTGCACAGGTCATGAAGAAGCGAAACGATTGTATAGGTTTCCAGACTGTCCTCTTCTGCGTGAAAATATCGTTCGGTGAGAACATGATATACGTTCAGACTGTGCATCACAAGGCCGGATTCACAGGCCCCATGGAACCGGGTAGAGGCGGGGGCAGTATAAAAATCGGTCGTTGCCAGCCAGTCCAAAAGTTTATCCGCGCCGGGCCGCGTCACGTTTTCGGAGAAGATCCGGATAAATTCTGCTTTGTAATCCATAATCAAATCTCAAGCTCGTTCAGAATGCCCTTCAAAATGGCAATCTCATCGTGAGAAAGACTGATCCCTTTTCCCATTTTGCTGTTGTCGGGAGCCCAGTCACGAATATCATATTTGGGTTCACGGTCGTTCCAGCTGACCATGTTGAGCTGGCGTTCCCACCCGTTGGGGCTTTGAGAGAGCACTGCGATCCGCTCGGTAATTTCGTACTTGAATTCTGCCATGTTATTACACCATCCTAAATGCGTCTTTTTACCATATCATAATGGAAACGAACATGAAATGCAAGTGCGATCGGGAAGGCAAAATATTTTTTTTGAAATTTTTGCCGAAAAGGTGTTGACTTTTTCTCGATTGCTTTATATAATAATAAAGCGCTCTGAATGATAAACACATCAGCGGAGACACGATGCGGAATTGTGTAATGGTAGCACCTGCGACTCTGACTCGTATTGTGAGGGTTCGAATCCTTCTTCCGCAACCACGAACGGCAGCCAATCAGCTGCCGTTTTCTTTCGGGGTATAGCGCAGATGGTAGCGCGCTTGGTTCGGGACCAAGAGGCCTGGAGTTCAAATCTCCATACTCCGACCATATCGCAGCAGACGAAATGTTTGCTGCGATTTTTTTATTTTCTATGGCACAGAAATGCTGTACCTGACCGAAATCCTGTGCTATACTAGAACCGCAGTTAAGGGGAGATCAACACCATGGACACACTTACAACCCTGGAAAACAGCCTGGTTTATCTGGTTGTTTTGGCAGGTGGATACACGTTGAAGCGGCTTCGTGTATTGAAAAAGGAAGATGCGGGATTTTTGTCTGCGCTGATTATGAACGTCACTTTGCCGGCAGCTGTTTTAAAAGGAGCGGCGAACGCATCCTTTAACTCCTCTTTTGTAATTATTTTTCTGTCCGCGATGCTTTTGAACGTTTTGCTGTTGAGCGCCGGTTTCTTTTTTTCAAAGGGAAGGCCTGGCCCGGAACGCGGCTTGATGATTCTCAATGTGAACACCTTCAACAACGGCAATTTTGCCATTCCTTTTTTGTCGGCTCTTGTGAGCAGTGATGCCTTTGCGGCAATGGGAATGTACGACGGCGGAAGCGCACTTTTTACCTTTGGCCCCAACATTGCGCTGGCACAGAAGGCAATGGAACAGGGTGGCAAAAAAGTAACGCTGGGAGATATTTTTCGCAAGCTGTTTACCACACCCAGTATTTGGGCATATATCCTGATGGTAGTTTTCAGTATTGTGCATTGGCAGCCGCCTGCGCTTGTGATGGATGTGATCTCCATGGCGGGTTCTGCAAACGCCTTTTTGGCGATGCTCTGTGTGGGCATTCTGTTTGAAGTGCAGCTCCCGAAAAGCGACTACGGGCTCATTTTGACAACCTTGGTCACGCGTTATGTGATCTGTGGGCTCTTTGCGGCGGGGTTGTGGTTTTTCCTGCCGGCTCCACCGGAACCCGTTCGGACGCTGGTCGTCATGACAATGGCACCGGTGGCCAGCTGCGCAACGATGATCACGATAGAAGCCGGATGTGACGGAACCATGGCTGCTGTGATCAATTCCATCAGCATTGTGGTAAGCATTATCATTATGGTTTTGCTGTTGATTCTGCTTCCAATGCCTGTGCGCGGATAAAGCCAGTCTGTTTGTGCAGGGATTTCGATAAACAAGGGAGGTCTTTCAATGAAAAAGAGAGTTGGAATTCTGACGTCAGGCGGGGATTGCCCGGGTTTGAACGCCACCATTCGCGGAGCGGCAAAAGCGTTGTACCAGCGCTTTGGCAACGATGTGGAAATCATCGGAATTGCCAACGGCTACGCGGGCCTGATTGCCGGCGAGTGGCGCGTAATGGAGCCGCACGAATTTTCCGGTATTCTGACTGTGGGCGGTACGATTCTTGGCACCAAACGCACACCGTTCAAAATGATGAAGGTTGTGGAAGAGGACAAGGTCGATAAAGTGGCAGCCATGAAAAAGACTTATAAAGATGCCCGGCTGGATTGCCTGCTTTGTCTTGGCGGAAACGGAACGCACAAAACAGCAAATCTTTTGAGCGAAGAGGGCCTGAACATTATCGGTTTGCCGAAAACCATCGACAATGATATTTACGGAACCGACGTTACATTCGGGTTTCATACGGCGGTCGACATTGCTACAGAGGTAATCGACCGGATTCATACGACTGCTTCCAGCCACCGTCGTTGCATGGTGATTGAGCTGATGGGAAATAAGGCTGGCTGGTTGACGTTGTATTCCGGTATTGCGGGCGGCGCGGATATTATCCTGATCCCGGAGTTGCCTTACAACATTGAAAATGTTTGCGCGGCAATTCAGAAGCGAAGCGAGCAGGGAAAGACATTTTCCATTCTTGCGGTGGCGGAAGGCGTTTACGACGTAACGGAAGCCGGGATGAAGAAAAAGGAGCGTGCAGCACGTCGTGCGGAGCGGGGCGAGGTAACTGCTACCAATCGAATTGCGCATCAAATCGAGCAGATGACGGGATTCGAAACCCGTGTCTGTGTACCGGGGCATATGCAGCGCGGCGGAAGTCCTTCCGCGTATGACCGCGTTTTGGCAACTGAGTTTGGCACACATGCAGCCAAGCTGGTCGAGGCGGACCACTATGGTGTAGCAGTTGCCATGAAGAACAATATTGTTACCGAAAATCCTTTGAAAGATATTGCGGGAAAGACCAAGCTGGTCCCGGAAACCTGCGATATGCTGACGGTAGCCCGCAGAATGGGCGTTTCGTTGGGATAAGTCCAAAAGCGTGCTTTTTAAGCACGCTTTTTCTGTTTTGCAGGCACTGATAATGTCGATGGCGAGAGAAGAATGATTGCATTGAAGCAGGCCTCTATGGTAAACTGAATAAAACCCTCTGCGAAGGAAAAAGAGGAGGCATTTTGTTTGAAATTACTGGAGGAGAGAATCCAAAAAGACGGCGTTGTCAAGGCCGGCGGAGTATTAAAGGTAGACAGCTTTTTGAACCACCAAATGGACGTGGATTTGTTTGATGCGATGGCTGAAGAGTGGAAACGCCTTTTTGCGAATAGACCCATCAATAAAATTTTGACGATTGAAGCTTCCGGTATCGGTATTGCCTGTATTGCTGCGCGCCATTTTCATGTGCCGGTCGTTTTTGCAAAGAAAGCCAAGAGCATCAACATCGACGGAGAGGTGTATGCTACACAGATTCACTCTTTTACGCACGGACGAGAATATGAAGTGATCGTATCTCGAAAATACATTGGCCCAGAGGATCACGTGTTGATTCTGGACGATTTTTTGGCCAATGGCTGTGCGCTGGAAGGATTGATGTCTTTGGTGAAAGACGCAGGAGCCGTGGTGGAAGGCGTGGGAATCGCCATTGAAAAAGGTTTTCAGCGTGGCGGAGACCGAATTCGTGCAACAGGCGTGCAGGTGGAGAGCCTTGCGATTGTAGATTCCATGGATGAAAAAACAGGTTTGATTCGCTTCCGAACAAAGGAGGCGGGGGAGCAGTGAAACACAAGACCCGCTTATACAATGTGTTCTTTCCGCTGTGGATGCTGCTGTTTTTTCCGGTCACCTGGCTTTTGGTCGTGCCGGTCAACTGGGTGTTTGACAGCCTGGTCCTTCTGGTTGCGGTTGCGGCAATGCGGCTGAGAAAGAAAAAGGAGCTTTACGTAAAAAGCATTTTCCGTGTCTGGGTGTTTGGCTTTTTGGCGGATCTGGCCGGCGCGGGTGTGATGGCTCTTGTGTATGGCGCTGCGTCGCTGTTTTTAAAAGGGGAGACGCAAGCGGCCTTTCTGGAGGCTTTTATGGTCGATCCGTGGCAGCATCCGGCGGCTCTGCTCGCCACTGCTCTGGCGGTCATTGCTTCAGCATGTGTGATTTATGTTCTCAATCGCCGCTTCACATTTCAGAAACAGGCGCTTCCGGATGCAACCAAACGGCGCCTGTCTTTGGTTCTTGCGGCAGCGACTGCGCCGTATTTCTTTTTCGTTCCGCTCAATTGGCTGATTTGAGGAGAGGTCTATGAGTAAGACGGTTCAAATTGTGGAAGAAGTGAAAAAAGCCGTAGTGGGGAAAGACGATGTGATCGTCCAGTCGCTGATGGCGATTCTTGCGGGCGGCCATATTTTGCTGGAAGATGTGCCGGGCGTGGGCAAAACTACGCTGGCGCTTGCGTTTGCACGGGCACTTGCACTGGACTGCAGGCGTATGCAATTTACGCCGGATGTGCTGCCTTCTGATATCACCGGGTTTTCCATCTATCGCAAGGAGACCGGCGAGATGGAGTATCAGCCGGGAGCAGTGCTGTGCAACCTGTTTTTGGCCGATGAACTCAACCGTGCCACCGCGCGCACGCAGTCGGCACTTTTGGAGGCCATGGAGGAAAAACAGGTTACCGTGGACGGCGTGACCCATGCGGTGCCGCGTCCCTTTGTGGTCATTGCAACGCAAAACCCAACCGGGGCTTCCGGTACGCAACTGCTTCCGGATTCGCAGATGGATCGTTTTATGGTGCGCCTTTCGCTGGGGTACCCCAGCGCGGATGCGGAATTGGAACTTCTTCGCCGCAAGCAGAAGGGCGCACTTTTAAAAAATGTACAGCAGGTGATGGATCGGCGTGAATTGCTGGCGTTGCGAAAAGAAGTGAGGACACTGTATATCAGCGATTCGGTGCTGCGGTATATTGTGGAATTGAATGCAGCCACCCGGGAGCACGCGGATATTCTGCAGGGGGCAAGCCCGCGCGCCACGGTGGCGTTGGCGCAGATGGCCAGGGCTTCTGCGTTTTTGCGCGGACGCGATTATGTGACTCCGGCAGATGTGCAGCGCGTTTATTGCTGTACCATCGGTCATCGTTTGAGACTTGCACCGCAGGCGGAGAATGCAGATTCGCTTTTGAAAGAAATTTTGCGGACAGTATCAGCTCCGCAAATTCGCTGATATGTGGCGCAATCGGGCCGCATACGGCGCAGTTGTTGTATGCGCAGTTTTGTTTTACTCTTTCTATTTTGGCTATCTGTCGTTTTTCTTTCTGATTTTGACTGCTTTGCTCCCTGTTTTATCGCTGCTTTACAGTTTGCCTCTGTTTTGGAAATGTACCGCAACGCTCTCTGCGCCGTCCAAGACTGTGATCGGGCGCGAAACCTTCTGGAAAACAGGAGTAACAGCCCATGGCGTTCTCCCCGTTGTAAAATGGAAAATTGCGGTTGTGAATTGCAGTAACCCGGGCGGAGTGAAAAAAGAAGCACGTGTTGTGAGGGCCAGCGGAAAAGATCCGGTTCTGTGGGCGGTGGATACCACTCATTGCGGGATTCTTCAATGCACGGTCGAGTCGGTGTGGGGCTGTGACCTCCTGGGGTTGTTTCGGTTTCGTATGAAGAGGCCGCTCCCGGTGACATTGGCGGTCCTTCCGCAGCCGGAATGCCCCAAGCCAGTGCCGCAAATGCCGGATTTGGCGCTCAGCCGCTCCATGGTCCCCAAGCGAGACGGTGGCTCCGCTGAGGATTATGAGCTGAGAGAGTACCGGCCGGGCGATCCGATGCGAATGGTCCATTGGAAAAGATCTGCCCAAACAGGGGACTTGATTGTGCGGGAACCGCTGGAACCCAGAAGCATTTATGCGAGCCTCAGCTTTTCCATCTCGCCGGATGCGGAAGAGATGGACAGCGTATTGGGCCAGTTGTATTGGCTTTCACGGCGGCTGCTGCGTTTGGGCGTGCGGCATCTGATTGTGTGGTCTTGTGCGGGAGATGGAAAGAAATATGCCGCGCAGCTGGAGTTGGGCGAGGATCTGGAGCAGCTTTTGCTGTTTTTGCTTCATGCTCCGGCGGATGAGACGTGCGCCAAACGGGCGCAAACTTTTACCGGGCAGGTGGATTGGTACTACGAGATCCGCCCGCGGCGAAAGGAGCGTACAGAATGAAACAGGGGGAACGCTTCTTTCTTTTCCTCACCAATGCGCTTTTGCTGAACTTGGGCGCTGTAGGCGCGGTTCTGTCCGCCAGCAGCGGATTTGGAATGGAATCTGGCTGGTTGCCGGTGGCGATGGGAAGCGGTACGGCGTGTCTGGCCACTGCGCTTTTGAGTTTCGGCCGCAAAAGAGGAAGATGGATGCTCCTGTTGTGGGGCGTCTGGGCGACGATACTGCTTGTAGGACATACCTCTTTTAGAGAAGGTTTTTGCGGATTTGTTTATGAGGTGACATCGGACTACCATGTTTGGTTTGCCAATGTTCCTGTCCTGTTTATGAGGGCATCCCGCGAAGCTCTTCAATTCTTTTTGGGAATGATGGCGTCCGTGACTGCGTTGCTTTTGGCTGTGACGGTGCTGGTGTGGCGTTCTTTTGCCGCGAGCCTGCTGGTCACGCTGCCCGGCTTCTGCCTGCCGCTGGTGGTGACGCAGGTCGCGGCGGATCTTCCGTTGCTGTCGGTGATGCTGTTTTGGGTTCTGATGCTCTTTTCGCAGGTTTTCAGACGTGTCGATCCAGTGCGTGCGGCAAAAACAGTCTGGATGCTCATGCCGGTTGTGCTAGTTCTTTTAGGCGGCCTGCTGTGGGTGATTCCGCATGAAAAAAAGGAGCCGCCTTCCTGGGCGCTGGAAATTCAAAAGACCGTCAGCACATGGGCAACGCGCGCTGCAGAGGGCAAGTCGCCTCTGCAGCTGGGAGTCACCTCGAAAGTTCCGGTGTTCGAATGGACCAATTTGGAGCAGGCGGGACCACGGGTCTATACGGGACAAACCATGCTGAAAGTGACCTGTACAGCAGACGGGACATATTATTTGCGGGGAGAGGCAAGGGGAGACTATACCGGGACACGCTGGGACAAACCGCTGTCCGATGCGCAGCTGGGGGAAGTGTTGCTGTGGCCCGGGATGATGCTGGCGGAATCCGGTTCGGGGACAACAGCTCAAATGACCATTACCTCGGAAAAGGATAAAACCAACCTGCTGTATACTCCTTACTGGACCTTTGATGCGGATGGGGCGCGCAGCACATCCGATGGCGGTTTTGCACGCGCGGGGCGGACTTCCTGGAGTGTGCAGTTCCTGCCGCAGCAGTCGGTTGATTTTCTGCTGCTCCATGCGGATACGGCGATGTATGATGCCTATGTGGAAGAGAATTATTTGGCGTTGCCGGAGGATACTGCTCAAACGGTCGGCAGACTGGCCCGGGAGGCGGGCCTTTCTTCCGAGATGGAACCTTCCTGGCTGGCACAGGAAGCAGTCCGCTTTGTTCAAGAGGACAAACGATACGATTCGCAAACGCCTTATCAGCCGGAGAATGAGGATTTTGTTGTATACTTTTTGACGCACTCTCAGCGGGGATACTGCGTACATTTTGCCTCGGCGGTCACGGTTACGCTGCGTGCAATGGGAGTGCCGGCCCGCTACGTCAATGGATATCTCGTTACGGTAAAAAACGGACAGGCGGATGTGAAGGATGAGAATGCGCATGCCTGGGTGGAGTACTATGAGGCGGGAGTCGGCTGGATTCCCATTGAGGCGACGCCCGGATATTCGCAGAATGTTTTGCAGACAAATCAATCTCAAATAGTGTCTGAATCTGAGCCGGAGCCACCGGCGGCTTCCGCACCGGAAAATCCGCCCTCGCAGGGAGTGTCAGAGATCGGCTCTCCTGCTGAGAGTTCTCCGGCGCAGCCACAAACCGAAACGGAGTCTGCGGAAATCCCGAGAGAATTGCTGACCGTTCTGCTGGTTGTGTTCGGAACAATGGTCTTGGGCTGGCTTCGACGCGAATGGATTCTTCGACAGCGCAATAAGAGACAAAATCAAAAAAACAGCCGCCGCGCATCGGTTGCCGTTTGGAAACAACTGAGGCGAATTACTGCAAAACCGCCCCAACGGGCAAAAGAATTGGCGGAAAAAGCAGTGTTCAGCCGACAGGGGCTCAGTTTGCAGGAATTGGAAGAGATGAAAACCATCTTGCAGCAGTGCGTCCGTCGTCGCCGTGCAGGTTCTGGTGCACTGAGGCGGTTTGTGGACCAGTGGATTTTGGTGCTCTATTCATAACGAGCAATGAGAAAACCCGCACCCATGGGGGTGCGGGTTTTTCTTTTCATACGGGATGATCGGCACCGAAGAGGTGTGTTGACACCTCAAATCTGAGTTGAAGCAAGGCAGATTACTTTAATACATCACGATATTCTTCGTGTTGTTCAAACCATTTTTTGGCATAGCTGCAAGTGGCAACGGCTTTGCGGCCGGTCCGCCGCAGTTCTTCCGCCGTGCGCTGCATCAGTTGCCCTGCAACGCCCTGTCCGCGCAGCGTTTCGTCTACGAACGTGTGGTCAATGTTTACAATATTTTCTTTCCACGCAGGAAAGGTGATCTCTGCCAAAATCTCATCGTTTTGCCGATAAACGATCCGGTTTTCCTGTACCTCAAATGCCATTGGAATCACCTCTGTTTCATTTGAACAAAGTATACCATATTTGTGTGAAAACTACAAGGGAAATTTATCCAAGGGGAAATTCTTCTTTCTGCTTCAGCTTGCGGTTTACTGTCTCCCGGGTTTCCCAGACGCCTGCGTCACAAGGCGTTTGCTCCTGTTCGGTATAAAACAATGCAGGCCGAACGGAATGACTGCGAACAGCTTCCATCGCTCGCTTTGCATCTAAGGGGATTCTGGAACTGTCCGGAGCCTTCTGAAAATTCTTTTTCATAGCCATCGCCTCCGGGATTTAGTATGCCCTGAAATCGGGAATTTATGTATTACCCTGTGTATCACTGTCCGGCACGGAAGAAGGCTGTTTTTTTCGCTTTTTGCGGCGGAGAAGGACAATGGTCAGCACCAGGCAGAAAATGCCCAGAAGTACAAAGGGAAAGCCCGTGACCAATGCGAGAATCAACGTTTGCAAAACCTCGCCAAACAGGCGCCAGCTTCCGGAAAAAGCTGCACCAAGTTTCTGCATGAAGGTATCCTGCTTTTCTGTAACGCGCTCTACTTCATCTACATAGACACGGATACTGGAGTAGGAAACTTGTTGGTCATAAGAGCGTTGTTGTGCGGTATAACTTTCAATTTGATATTGAATTTCCGTCAGTTGATTTTGAATGGCCAGGACAGTCTCGATGTCCTGTGCTTGTTCCAGCAATTCATAAAGTCGCTCCTGCTGCGCCTGAAGACTTTCCAGACGCGCTTCCACGTCCACATATTGACTTGTGATATCTTCCACTGATTCCTGGAGATTGGTAACGTTGCCGGAAGATTCTGCACCGGTCAGAAAGTCGTTGTAGCGCTCGCTGGGGATCCGAAGCTCATAAAAGGCGCTTCGCCTTGCGTCATCGTAAGAAGGGGTGGTTACGTCAGCGCTGGCCACGTATCCTTTCAAGTCTTCTGTCAGCTGCAAAAGTGATGCACAAACGGCATCAAAGTCCAGTGCTTCGATGGACATGGAAGCGCTTCGCACCAGTTTCCGATCATCGAGAAGCGGGGAAGATCCAGTGGAAGAGCTTTCGGCGGCCAGTGCGGCCGCCTCGTCCATAACGGCGTCCGCACTGGTGTTTTCTGCGGACATTTCTGCATCAGCGGCACAGGCGCATAAGCCGCAGGCAAACAGCATCAGACAAAAAATTGCAATCCATCTTTTCATATCCTTCACAGCCTCCTTTGAAAATTGATTTCATCTGCAATACGCGGGAAGGAGGCTGTTTATTGCAAAACCTTTGCGCAGCTCTTGACAAAGCGATGCGGACTGTTATAATAGGAACAAATTAATTAGATGAATATCTAATTGATGCTGGGAGGGATTTTGAATGCTTGAAATTTCGCATTTATCCAAAACATATCCGGGTGGTAAAAAGGCGGTGGAGGATTTGTCTTTTTCCGTGCAGTCCGGCGAGATCGTTGGCTTCATCGGGCACAATGGAGCCGGAAAAACTACCACGCTTCGCTGTGTAGCGGGCATTTTGGATTATACGCAGGGCACGATTACCATCGGCGGGCACGACATCCACACCGAACCGGTTTTGGCAAAACAGATTACGGCGTTCCTGCCGGACAATCCGGATCTGTACGAGTTTTTGACGGGAATCGCGTACTTGAAATTTATCGCAGATCTTTATTCCATTCCAAAGCAAGAGCGCACAAAGCGCATTGGAAAGTATGCGGATGCTTTTGAAATGACGGATGCGCTGGGAGATCCCATCGGCAGTTACAGCCATGGTATGAAGCAGAAACTGGCCTTGATTTCCGCATTGATGCGCCAGCCGAAGCTGCTGATTCTGGATGAACCGTTTGTGGGGCTGGACCCTCAGGCTGCATTTGTCATGAAGGGCTTTTTGAAAGAACTGTGCGGACAGGGCGGCGCCGTTTTGTTTTCCACCCATGTACTGGAAGTGGCGCAAAAGCTGTGCGACCGCATTGTGATCATTCAAAAGGGCCATCTTGTAGAGCAGGGCAAGACGGATCAGATTGTGGGAAATTCCGACCTTGAATCAGTCTTTCTTGAATTGGCCCAGGAAGGTGAGCGGAATGCGTAAACTGTGGATCTTGCTGAAAATAGACTTTCGCGCCTTGCTTGCTGCACTTTCGTTTGGGTCGTCGCGCAAAAAGAAGCTGAGCGGAGCAGCAGCTTTAACGCTTCTGGGGGCGTTGATGCTTTTGCTGTCCGGCACATATTGTGTCAGCGGTGGAATGGCCTTGAACACCATTGGTGCGATTGATTATCTGTTTCCCCTGGCGGCAGCTTTGGCGTGTTTTGCCAGCTTCCTTTTTACAGTGTTTTGCGCCAGCGGCGTAGTGTTTGGCGGTAAAGACATGGACTTGATGCTCAGCTTACCGGTGTCTGCCTTTGTGGTTATGCTGGCCAAGATGCTGGCGCTCTATTTGGAAAATCTGGCTTTTTGTGTGCTGTTCCTTGTGCCGGCCGCCGGCGTTCAGGCCTATTGGCAGATGGACTGGAGTTTCGGATATTGGGGCGCTGTTTTAATTGCTATTCTGGTGCTGGCGTTTCTTCCGACACTGTGCAGCCTGTTGATAGGCTATGCGGTTGCATTTGTATCCGGTCGGATGCGGCACAAGGCGCTGGTGGCGAATATTGCCTACTTCCTGTTTATCGCCGCAATTTTTGCGGGTACGTTTTGGCTTCAAACCGGCATGCAGAAAGTGGCGGTGGACAGGCAGGGATTGACCGTCTTCCTTAATCAATGGCTCAGTCCCTTTATGCTGCTTTGGCGAGCTTTGGCAGGGGATGGCTGGGCGCTGCTTCTGTTTTCTGCACTGTGCCTGTTGCCTTTTTTGGGTGTGGTGTTTCTTTTCAGTGCGCGATATCGCCAAATTGTATCGGGACTATCTTCCCACAGAAGTCGCGGAAATTACCGGCTGGTGCAGGTGGAGGCTTCGGGACTGTTTCAGGCATTGCTCCAAAAAGAACTTCGGCGCTATTTTGGGTGCCCGGTTTATGTAGCGAATACGATGTTCGGCACAGCGGCGCTGCTTGTGGGCGGGATTGCCGCACTGCTGTTCAGCGCGGACGTACGGATCGTTCTGGCGCAGCTGCAGCTGGAAGAGGCGGCTCCAGTTCTTTTGCTGATTTCTGCTGTGTTTATGCTTTCAATTACATGTACCACCAATGTCTGCATCAGTTTGGAAGGAAAAAATCTCTGGATTTTGAAAGAGGCACCGGTCGAGGCAAAAACGATCTTTTTATCAAAAATTGCACTTCAGCTGCTCGTTGTGTGGCCGGGCCTTTTGGTTGCAGGCATTTGCGCAGCGATGCCGTTTCGTTTGAGCGTGGTGCATACGGTGCTGTTGCTGTTGACATGCTTTTTGTATAGCCTGGGCAATGCGCTTTGGGGCTTGCTGATCAATTTGCTGTTGCCAAAAATGGACTGTGAAAATGATACGGTGATCGTCAAACAGTCGGCGTCCGTTATGGTGACTTCATTGGGCGGAATGCTGATTGCGGTGGTAATCGGTGCAATCTGCTGGTTCACACGTTCCTGGGTTTCTTTCCCGGTTCAAAGCGGCATTTTGATTTTGCTCAGTGCGGCTGCAGCTGCTGTGTGCTGGACGTGGATTCTTCGGCGCGGCGCGCAGAGATTGCTGGCAATATGAAAAAAAGGACTCCCGTTTTGAACGGGAGTCCTTTTTGATTAGCGTTTCGAACGTTCCAGCAGTGCTTTGATCTTTTCGTGCGGATCAATGATGGCGCTGACGGACATGTCATGGTTCAAAGCGGCAATGAAGTAGGCGATGTATTTTGACACATCTACTTCGTGGAACCAGGGCCGCTGCAAGA
The DNA here is from genome assembly GCA_944388395.1 of uncultured Ruthenibacterium sp. Classification (GTDB taxonomy): domain Bacteria; phylum Bacillota; class Clostridia; order Oscillospirales; family Ruminococcaceae; genus Ruthenibacterium; species Ruthenibacterium komagatae. The sequence continues at coordinate 2,159 of CALXIP010000021.1, read as the reverse complement.
GTTCCGGCGTGCGATAGGTGAGGTTCGTACCGAACACGCCGTTGATCATGCCGGATTCATAGGCCTTGTCAAATTCGGCCAGGCCATTGGTGAAAATGGCGTAGGTGGCATTTGCAAAAATGCGATTGGCACCCTGTTTCTTCAGGGCGACGGCAATGTCCAGCATGCTTTCGCCGGAGGAGATGATATCGTCTGCCACGAAAACGTCTTTGTTTTCAACGCTTTCGCCCAGATATTCATGAGCGACAATGGGGTTGCGGCCGTTGACCACGCGAGAGTAGTCGCGGCGCTTATAGAACATGCCCAGATTGACCCCCAGAACGCTGGCATAATACATGTTGCGGTTCAGGGCGCCCTCGTCGGGGCTGATTACCATAAAGTGATTGCGGTCCAGTTTCAAGTCAGGCACCGCTTTCAAAAGGGCTTTCATCACCTGATAGGTGGGCATAACGTTGTCAAAGCCCATCAGGGGAACAGCGTTTTGCATACGGGGATCGTGTGCATCAAACGTGATGATGTTTTCCACGCCCATGGCCTGCAGTTCCTGCAGAGCTACCGCGCAGTCCAGGCTTTCGCGGTAGTTGCGGCGATGCTGGCGGCTGCCGTACAGCATGGGCATAATGACGTTCAGACGATGTGCCTTGCCGCCAACGGCCTGAATCAGACGCTTCAGGTTCTGGAAATGATCGTCAGGGGACATGAAGTTTTGGTTTCCGAACAAATTGTACTTGCAGCTGTAATTTCCTACGTCAATGACAAGATAAATGTCATCGCCGCGGACGGAAGATTTGATCATGCCTTTACCATCGCCGGAGGAGAAACGCGGACATTCGCTTTCGATGATGAATGTTTCCTGTTCAAATCCGGCTTCTTTTGCCCAGCGAAGCAGGTGGTAATTGATTTTTTCGGTCAACTCTTCTGCTCCGGGAGCGGCGATCAATGCCAGTTCCGATACCCGTTCGTCGATGTTGAAAAAGTCTTTTGCGCCTTTTTTCTGAACCATGTAAGACACTTCTCCTTAAAATTTGTTATTTCAATAAGGGACAAACGTCACTGCACTTATGGTCTTATTATAGCATATTCCGGCTGATTCTTCTCTCCATTTTACAGTTTTTTTAAATTTTGTCGTTTTGTTTGAAAAACAGAAGAAAAAAGGTGACTTTTATATAGGTTGTGAAAGAGATGTGACGTTGCCGGAGAAAAAATATAGGCCTGCTTCAAGCAGGCCTATGAAAAAATGTTGCAGGCGAGATCAGCGCAAAGGCTCCAGAACAAAATGTCCGGGCTGCTTTTCGTGAAGAGTGTCCCCTAGGGGAAGTGTTCGGTCATAGGGGATGGATCGTTTATTTCGTTCGAAAACAGGATCCGGCACATGAATGGAGGAGAGAAGAGAGCGGGTGTACGGATGAAGAGGATTCTGAAATAACTCTTCGGTGGGTGCCAGTTCAACCACTTTCCCCTGAAGCATAACGGCAACTCGGTCGCTGATAAAGCGCACAGCAGAGAGGTCGTGTGCAATAAAAAGCATGGAAAATTTTCGTTCCTGACGCAGATGCAGAAAGAGCATCATGATCTGGGCCTGAATGGAAATATCGAGTGAGGAAATCGGTTCATCCGCAACGATCAGTTCCGGATCGAGCATCAGGCTGCGGGCGATGGCAACACGCTGCCTCTGTCCGCCGGAGAGTTCTCCGGGATATTTGGAGAGATACGTTTCATTCAGACCAACTTCGGCAAGCAGATGGATTGCTTTTTGCAGAGCTGCTTTTTTTCCTGCTTTGAACTTTTGAATGTGTACCGGTTCCAAAAGAATTTTCTGAACGGTCATGCGGGGATTTAGTGCTGCGGCGGAGTCCTGGAAAATCAACTGGACCTTTTGGTGCAGCTTTTTCTTTTGGACTGCATCCGCATGGGGGCCGGAAACCGGAAGCCCTTCAAAAAGAACGGAACCTGCGGCAGGCTGTTCAATTCCGGTTACAAGACGTGCGATGGTGGATTTTCCACACCCGGACTCGCCAACGAGCCCCAGCACTTCGCCCCGATGGATGGTAAGAGAAACATCCCGGACTGCATCCACGCGGGAATGTTCATTCATGTGAAATGTCTGGCACAGATGTGTCGCTTCCAGAATCAATTCTTTTTCCATAGACCGCTCCCGG